>DATLGL010000028.1:0-67502 GCA_035540495.1 Acidimicrobiales bacterium | reverse complement strand
GGCGGGGCGGGGTCACCCGTCCATTGTCGCGGCAGTTGTTGTGATCGGTTGCGCTTGCTCGGGAAGCTGGACGGCGTTCACTTGGTTACTATGGGATGAACGCCGGCCGGGTATCCGGCGCACATATTCCAGTCCCGAGGGCAACACACCCGCGGTGAGGCGACCCGGCTGTCTCCCGCTGCTCACATCGGGGCTTCACATCGGGGGTTCCCCTTCATGCTTCGGCTCCAGGCGCCTCTCCCCGAGGCGTACACCACCGCCACCGCTGAGCAGCTCGCGGACCGCATCGCGGCCGCCAAGGCGACGCTCGGCTCCCGCGTCTTCATCCTCGGCCACCACTACCAGCGCGACGAGGTCATGAAGTGGGCAGACGCCCGCGGCGACTCGTTCGCGTTGTCGAGAATCGCGGCCGAGCAGCACGAGGCCGAGTACATCCTGTTCTGCGGCGTCCATTTCATGGCGGAGTCGGCGGATGTGTTGACGGCCGATCACCAGAAGGTGCTGCTCCCTGACCTGAACGCGGGGTGCTCGATGGCGGACATGGCCGACATCGACTCCGTCGAGGAGGCATGGGCGGAGATCGCCGCTGTCACCGACATCGAGCGGGTCGTTCCGATCACGTACATGAACTCGTCCGCCGCGTTGAAGGCGTTCGCCGGGCGGCACGGGGGCGCGGTGTGCACGTCGTCGAACGCGCGGGCGGTTCTGGAGTGGTCGTTCGGTTCGGGCCGCGGCGCCGACAAGGTCCTCTTCTTCCCCGACCAGCACCTCGGGCGCAACACGGGCGTGCAGATGGGGTACTCACTCGACGACATGCGGGTGTGGAACCCACGGCGCGATCTTGGTGGGCTCTACGAGCGGGACATCAAGGAGGCGAAGTTCCTGCTGTGGAAGGGGCACTGCTCGGTGCACCAGCGGTTCACGCCGGTGCACGTCGAGGCCTTTCGGGCTTCGCACCCTGACGGGCTTGTCGTCGTGCATCCGGAGTGCTCGCACGACGTGGTTCGTCTGGCCGACCAGGTGGGGTCGACGGACTACATCATCAAGGCTGTCGCTGCTGCGCCTGCGGGCTCGGTCATCGGCGTCGGGACGGAGATCCACCTCGTGCAGCGACTCGACAACGAGACGCCCGACAAGACCGTCGTCTCGCTCGACCCGCTCATCTGCCCTTGCTCGACGATGTTCCGGATCGACGCTGCGCACCTCTGCTGGGTGCTGGAGAATCTCGTCGAGGGTCACGTCGTCAACCAGATCACCGTCGACGACGAGACCCAGGAGTGGGCCAGGGTGGCGCTGGAGCGGATGCTGTCGATCGTCTAACGAACGACAAGCGTCCACCGATCAGTACTGGTTACGCCAAGATGAAGAGGTGGACGCCGCGAAGGTCATCGTCGTCGGGCAGGGCTACGTCGGGCTCCCATTGGCAATGCGCGCCGTCGACGTCGGCCACGACGTCACGGGGTTCGACGTGGACCCAGCCCGCGTCAATCGGTTGAACTGTGGCGAGTCCTACGTCGAGGACGTCTCGCAGGAGACCTTGCGCCGGGCGCTGGGAAGCGAGCGCTACCGGGCGTCTTCAGATCCTGACTCCTGTGCTGACTTCGACGTCGCCGTGATTACCGTTCCCACGCCTCTACGCGACGGCAACCCCGACCTTTCGTTCATAGAATCGGCGGCGCGGACCCTTGCGCCCTATCTTCGCCGGGGAGCGACGGTTGTGCTCGAGTCGACCACCTATCCTGGCACGACCGAAGAGCTCCTAGCTCCGTTACTCGAAGAAGGTTCGGGTCTCGTCGCCGGCGACGACTTCCATCTCGGGTACAGCCCAGAACGTATCGACCCGGGCAACAACACTTGGACGTTCGAGCGCACGCCAAAGGTCGTGTCAGGCGTCGATGGTGTATCGCTCGCCGCCGTACGGGAGTTCTACGACGACCTCGTTTCCGAGACTGTTCCTGTGAATGGCACACGCGAGGCCGAACTCACAAAGCTGCTCGAGAACACATTCCGGCACGTCAACATCGCGCTCGTGAACGAGATGGCGATGTTCGCTGGGAAGTTAGGCATTGACATCTGGGCGGCGATTGACGCGGCGGCGACAAAGCCGTTCGGCTTTATGAAGTTCACACCGGGACCTGGGGTCGGCGGTCACTGTCTGCCCATCGACCCGAGCTACCTGTCGTGGCGCGTTCGCCAGACGCTCGGCCACAGCTTCCGCTTCGTGGAGCTGGCGAACGACATTAACGATCACATGCCCGACTACGTCGTGCGACGATTGACGCTCGGTCTCAACGCCCTCCGCAAGTCGGTGAACGGGAGCCGGATCCTGCTGCTCGGCCTCGCGTACAAGCGCAATACGGGAGACGCGAGGGAGTCCCCGTCGCGAGCGGTGGCGGCGCAGTTGCTTGCCCTCGGCGCCGAGGTGCGCGCTGCGGACCCTCACGTGGTGGAGGCTCACGTCGACCCACAAGTCGTGCGCGTCGACGCGACGATCGAGGAGGCAGCTGCTGCCGACGCCGTTGTGCTCCTCACCGATCATGACGACTTCGACTTCGACGCGCTGGCCTCGAGCGCACGCTACGTGCTCGACACCAGGCACCGCATGACCGGGCCCGTCGTCGAGCACCTCTAGCGATCATCCCTGGGCGAGCGTCTCGTACTGCGCTAACAAGCGGTTCCGCTCCGACTGCCAGGAAAGCTCGTGCGCGGCCCGCAACGCGTTCCGCTTGTGCGCGGCAACGGCTTCACGTGTAAACGAGTTGACGGCGGCTGCGATGGCCTCCGGCGTGGACTCCGTGAAGGAGGTCCCGAGGTCGTGCAGCTCGAGCAGCCTCACCATCTCCGGCGCGGCGCTGACGCACAGCGCGAGACCCGCCATCGTGTACTCGAAGAACTTGTTCGGGAGGCAGTAGCGCGTTTGGGTCGTCGTCGCCGGGATCGGATGGATCCCGATGTCGGCCTCATTGGCGAGGCGGACGAGCTCGACCATCGGAGCGGGCTGCGCGAACTCGATTCGCGCCCGCGCCGGCGACGACGTGGCGAGCTGCCGCAGGTACTGCTCGTACTTCGGGCGGCCGAATCCTCTGAGGACCAGACGGAACTCGTCTCGCCACAGCGGCACGCTTCTGATGAGCTCGTCCAGCGCGCGGTCTTCGTTGAACACGCCCTGGTACAACACCGTCATCACGTCGCCCGGTGCACGCTCAGGCATCGCCTCGAACGGCGGCGTGTTGCGGATCACGACCGGCCGCTGTCGAAGGGCGTACTCGTGTTGGAGGGCGTCCGCGATCCCGTCGCCTACCGTCGAGACGAATGCGGCTCCGTGCACGTGGTTCCGTTCGAGCCGCCGGATGTACCCCGGAAAGAGGAACCGCCACGACGCCTTGTCCGCCTGTTCCTCGATCGCGAACTCGTGGCTGTCGTACACGTAGCGGACCCCGAACTCGCGCGCCGCCCGCGCGCCCGCCGGGAGCACGCGCCAGTCGTTGCAGTGGTACACGTCGGCGCGCTCTGCCTTCGCGGCGTCGAGCAGATGGCGATGAAGCCGGATCGACCAGTACGCGGCTTCTGCGAGGGCAGGCACGGCGCGTACCGCCGCGAGGCGGACGGCGAGAGCGGCGAGCCTCACCGCTCGTGTCGACTGGGGAGGCAGTTCGACGACCCTCCAGTCGGGCGGCGCAGACCGGGCGCCGGGCAAGCCGATCGCAGTCACATCGAAGCCGGCTTCCGCCAGCGCGTCACCTTGGCGGCGTACCCGAGGGTCATCCGGGATCGTGCTCAGCGACAACAAGCAGACCTTCACTGTTCCTCATTCGCGCGTTGGAGGATCTCGAGGATGCGGGCCGCCGCGTGGCCGTCGCCGTAGTCGGTGATCGGACGACGTGGCGCGTACGCCTCATCCGTCCAGAGCCGGTTCCACCCGCACTGAATCGTCTCGACCCACTCCGTCTCGCCGCGCATGGTGACGCACGGAACGCCATGGAAGTACGCCTCCTTCTGCACGCCTCCGGAGTCGGTGAGGGCGAGAGCGGCGCCCATGAGGAGGCGCGTCATGTCGAGGAACCCGACCGGCGGGATCACGGTGACCGGTCCGAACGACAGCCCCCACCGCTCGGCGGCGGCCTTCGTTCGTGGGTGGAGAGGGAGGACCACCGGTCGCGTGGACGCTTCACGCCTCAGGTAGTCGACGACCTGTCGCAGCGCCTCCTCCGACTCGGTGTTCTCCGCGCGGTGCACCGTTGCGACCGCATACTCGCCGTCGCGGAGGCCGAGGTCGCCGACGATGGTTCGCGTGCCACGTGCCCGCTCGGCCGCCCGGAGTGCGACGTCGTACATGACGTCGCCGACGTGGTGGACACCCCGAGTCACCCCTTCGCGAGCCAGGTTGTCGACCGCGACCGTGGTGGGACAGAAGAGCAGTGAGCTCACGTGGTCGGTGACGACCCGGTTGATCTCCTCGGGCATGCGACGGTTGAACGAGCGCAGACCCGCTTCGACGTGACAGACGGGGACGTGCAGCTTCGCGGCTACGAGCGCTGCGGCGACCGTTGAGTTCGTGTCGCCGTACACGACGACGATGTTCGGCCGCTCAGCCTCGATCACCGGCTCGAGCGCCGTCATCATCCGCCCGGTCATCTCCCCGTGCCCGCCACCGCTGATGCCGAGGTGGTGACGGGGCGGCGTGATGTCGAGCTCAGCGAAGAACACGTCGGACATCGACGCGTCGAAGTGCTGGCCCGTGTGGATCACGACATCCTCGACGCGAGCCTCTTCGCGAGCGGCCGCAGCCAGCGCGGCTGCCTTGACGAGCTGGGGTCGGGCCCCGACGACGGTGACGATCTTCAAGGTCTCGTTCATCCGAAGTCGACGTCGAAGGTCTCGCCCCAGGTGATGAGGTTCACGGCGCGCCAGACGCGTGGATCAAGCCGCCCGGAGGCCCCCGTCGCAGCCCAGAGGTCGCGAACGGCGGGGAGATCGAGCGGTGTCGTTCGCGCGGCCGCCGCAGATGCGAGAACGGCTTCGACCCACCCGCGCACGTCGTTGAGCCACGCCGCTTCCGGCGTCGCGAACCCCACCTTGTCCTTGCGATCCAGGATGGCGTCGGGGACGACCCCTCGGAGCGCCTCGCGCAGGACGCGCTTCGAGGTCGCGTCCGTGCCTACGAGATACTCCCCCGGTAGGCGGAACACGAAGTCCGCCAGGTCGGGCGTGAGGAAGGGTACGCGGCTCTCGATCGAGAAGGCCATCGAGTTGCGGTCTTCGTAGCGCAGGAGGGCTGGGAGGCTCGTCGACGCGAAAGCCGACTCCAGCTCGCGCCGCAGCGGATCCGCAGGAACACCTGTCTCACGTGCCGGCTCGCGGCGACCGAACCACGTGCGATCGGTCCACGCCGCCCGGCGGCGCGACGCGAACAGAGACGCGACCCGCCGCTCCGCCGGCTGGGGCAGGACCGCGACGGCGGCACGCAGCGAGGTGTGGAAAGGGAGGCGCTGGTCGCCCAGCCGGGCGGTCGCGGCGACGAGCTCAACGCCCTCGCGCACGCGGCCGCGCCGGACGAGCGCGGCGACCTGCTTGCCGAGGTAGCCCCGGTACCCCGCGAACATCTCGTCCGCTCCCTGGCCATCGAGCATCACCTTGATGCCCTCGGCGCGCGCGCGGCGGAACACGCGGTACTGCGCGTAGATGCTCGTGCTGGCGAACGGTTCCGCCTGGACGCGGACGAGGGCAGGCAGATCGTCGACGAGCTCCGCGGCGCTCGCGGTCACCTTGTGAGTCGTCGCGCGCGCGGCGCGCGATGCGAGGTCGACCCAACCCTCCTCGCTCAGCAACGGATCGTCTGCGATGAAGCTGAACGCGTGGAGGTCGAGCCGGTCGCCGCCGACCGCACGCATCGTCGCGACGATCGCCGAGGAGTCGATGCCGCCGGAGAGCGCGGCGCCTACAGGCACATCGCTGCGCAGATGCAGTTCGACGCTCTCGAAGAAGCGGTCGCGGACGCCGCGGACAGCCTCTTCGAACGAGAGATCGGCGGGCGGTCCTGCGGGGAGACGAAAGTACGGCTGCGGGTCGATCATCTGCGGCGCGTCGACGTCGATCTCGGCGAAGGTGCCGGGGGGCAACCGGTGCACGCTCTCGAACATCGTCGCGGTGGCGCGATGGTCGACGAGACCGTGAACGAGGTAGTCGTGGACCGCGTGACGGTTTGCGCGACGCGGGAACGCGACGAGCTGTTGCAGCGCCGTCACCTCCGACGCGAACGCGATCCCGATTCCGGTCTCGGTCCAGTACAGCGGCTTGATCCCCGCGAAGTCGCGCGCGACGGTGACGACTCCTCGCTCCGCGTCGAGGATCGCGAAGGCGAACATGGCGACCAGCCGCCTGAGCATCCCCGTACCCCACCGTTGGAAGGCGGCGAGAAGGACCTCGGTGTCCGACGTGGTTCGGAACTCGTGGCCGAGCGCCTCGAGCTCCCGTCGCAACTCGACGTAGTTGTAGAGCTCGCCGTTGAAGATCAGCGCGTACCTTCCGTCGCGGCTGGTCATGGGCTGGTTCGAGCGATCCGAGAGGTCGAGGATCGAGAGCCGCCGGTGCGCGAGCCCGACGCGCATCGGCCCGCGCGGCGGGTCGCGACGCGCCTGGAGCGGTTGACCCGGTGACCACGCGAGGAAGCCGCGATCGTCGGGGCCGCGATGCTCGAGGCATGTTCCTGCGCGACCGAGACCGTCTATCTCCTCATCGCGCGTCGTCACGATTCCAGCGATCCCGCACATCAGCCGCGACCCTTCGGAACCAGGTCGTGGATCGCGGCGGAGGCGTCCTCGCGTACGACGAGGAGCGAGCGCTGCTCCTCCACGGCGCCCACCTCTGCCGGTGTGACGCACCGCAAGATCGGCACGGTGCGCAGTCGGCTGGCGACCAGATCGACGAGGTACGTGGTGTACCCGTTGCGAGCGGCGAGCTCCGGCGCGTAATCGAGGCGACCGAAGGCAGGAGACAGCTCGAGGAGCACGCACCTGATCCGGCCCGTGTCGAAGAGCGACGAGGCCCCGGCGAGCACTTCGCCCTCCCATCCTTCGGTGTCGATCTTCAGGAAGCCGATCTCGTCGGTGATCAGGTCGTCAAGGCGCCGCACCTCGACGTCGAAGGTCTCGAGGTCGCTGCCGTCCCTTCCGTCCGCCGCTGGTCGCCGCAGCGTGCCGAGACCCGGGTCGTCTGCGGGAGCGGTGAGCGTCGCGGTGTGCGCGGCCGCGCCGAGCGCGTAGGGCAGGATCTCGACGTTCGCTGCTGCCGCTCTCGCCACTGCCGCGGAGAGGCGAGCGCGTACGAGCGGCGAGGGCTCGGACGCCACGACGCGACCGCGCGATCCGGCGAGCGCGGCGAGCGCGAGGGTGTACAAGCCGATGTTGGCACCGACGTCGACCGCGAGGTCGCCTGGCTGGACGAGACGTGGGAGCAATCGCAGTTCCGTCGTCTCGTACTGCGCACGGTAGAGCGCGTGCCGCTTCGACTCGTGCGCTTCGGTTCCGAGCTCCGATCCCGCGACGGTCACGCGAGCCGTTACCGGGATGGGCGCCATCCGCTCCGCGATCCGCCAGTAACGCAGGGATCCCCGGACACCGGTGGCCGCAAGGCGATGCGCCAGGCGATGCACGAGCGGGGCGTCGGGAATGGCCGTCAGAGGCCGCGCGAAGAGTGACGGGGTGACGTTCATGAGTACGAAGGAGGTCGACCGAAGAGGTTCCAGCCACGCCACCACGGAAGCGCAGCGACGAAGTCGCGAGGGTCGGTGGCGCTCACGCGAAGGTAGAACACCACGGCGAGCACCGAGTTGATCGTGTACGCGATGCTGGACGCGACACCCGCGCCGACGGCACCCCACGCGGGGATGAGGAGGACGTCGAACACCACGACTGCGACCAGCCCGACGCCGCTGTTCACGACGTTGAGGTTGGGTCTGCCGCGGCCAGCGATCTCGTTCGCCAGCACCATGCCGGGTCCGAGGAGAGCTACTCCGGGCAGAAGCGCGAGGAACGGCGCGATCGCCGCTCGGTACTCCTCACCGAACAGCACCCGCACGAGCAGGGGGCTGAGCATCCCGACCGCGGTAGCGACGAGCGCGCACGCGCTCGCTGTCGCCCAGAACGCCCTGGGGGTGAACGCGTTCATCTCCTGTGTCGATCGAGCCGCGGCACGAGGGAGGATCACGAAGCTCGCAGCGGTAGGAACCATCCACAAGATCTCGGCCAGCCTCGCGGCGACGACGTAGAGCCCGACCGCCGAAGACGTCACGAACAGGTTCAGCAGGAAGACGTCGAGCCGGAGCGCGAGGAACTGGAAGATGTTCGCCGCGCTGCTCCTCAGGCCGAACCCGAGGATCTGACGCGCCGGTTCGCGCGCGAATCGAGGCCGCAGCGACCTGAACCTCCAGACGGCGACCACGGCGACGACTCCGGCGCCGGCCGTGGCGAGGACATACGCCATGGTCGCGTCCTGTACGGATCCGTCGACGATGACGACGGCGAACGCGACGAGAGCGAGCGTGGCGACGGCGTGGACGACGTCGAGCGCGTTCACTGCGAGGAGCCGCTCGTGACCGTGTAGCACGGCCCGCATCGTGTTCATCAGCAGCGTGGTCGGAATCATCCACGCGGCGACGACGGCGGCCGCCACCGGCAGGCCCGGAACGACCGCTGCGAGCGGGCCAGGCGCCGCGGCGATCACGAGCACGGCTGCGACACCGCCGATGACGAGCGACCACACGAGCGACACGCCGACGACATGCGCCTCGGACAGCCGGCGGCTGCCCAAGAAGTGCACGTTCGCTACGGGAAGTCCCGCTTCGAGCAGCAGCATGATGGTCGCAGGCACGAGCAGCGCGAGGGCGACCTGCCCCTGACCCGCCGGACCGAGCGCGCGCGCGACGACGGCCATCGTGGCGGTGCGCACGACCGCCAGCGTGACCTGCGTCGCGACGGTGACCCCGACCGAGCGCGAGAAGCGTGGCGACGTCACCGGCGCGGGCTCAGCGCGGTGCCGTACGCAGACATGATCGCTCTCCGGACAGCGGCCGGGCGGAACCCCTCGACGGATCGCGCGATGTCGGCTCGGGCGAAGCCGCCTCGCGCCAGGCCCTCCGCGTGGAGCTCCTCGATGGCGGTGGCGAGGGCGGTCGCGTCGCCGCGGGGCACCAGCCGCCCGACCTCGGGTGTCACGAACTGCTCGGGCCCGCCGCATCTCGTCGCCACGACGGGCGTTCCGCATGCCAAGGCCTCAACGGCCGCAACGCAGAAGGTCTCGAAGTCACTCGCGATCACGAAGGCGTCGGCACGCCGCAGGCGATCGGCGACGGCGGGCTTCGGGAGCAGCCCGTGGAACCGCACCACGACTCCGTCGCGACGCGCCTGCGCCTCGAGATCGCGACGCAGAGGACCGTCGCCCACGATGTCGAGCTCGACGTCGTGGCCGCGGGCGGCGAGCGCGGCGACCGCGGTGATCAGGAGGTCGACCCGCTTCTGCGCGACGAGCAGACACGTGGTCACGAGACGAATCCGATCGCGCCCGAGGGGGGGCGCTGCCGAGCGCGGGTGGAACATGTCCGACCGGACGGCGTTCGGGATCACCGCAGTGCGCGCCGACGGCGCGACGTGGTGGATCGCCGCCTCGAGCGCCGGCGAGACCGCGGCGACGACCGAGGCTCGGTTGAACGCCAGTCGCGCCATCAGGTCCCACCGCCGGGACAGGATGCCCGGATCGTTGTCGAGGAACACCGTGGAGTGCTCGGTGACGACGAGTGGCACACGAAGTCGAGCCGCGGCGATCGCGGTAGGGAACGCCGCGGTGTAGACGTGGGCGTGGACGAGGTCGATCGGTCGGCGCCGTGCCGCGTCACGAGCGCCGGCGAGCACCGCGGTGATCAGCGGCCACGCGAACGGACCGGCATAGGCGCGCCGGTAGGTTGCGCGCAGCACTGGGAGCCCCCCGAGCTCGTCCTCGACGATGACCGTGCGGAGCGGCCCGTCGTCGCGCCATCCGGCGAGATGGAGGATCGTGATGTCCACGTCTTCGCGAACCGCGAGCGCGTGTTCGAGTACGAAGGCGCCGTCGGCGACCGACGCCGCAGACGGGAGCGCAGGGGTTACGACGAGGACGTGAGGGCGGGACGCGCTCAGATGCCTAGCTCCGCGACCTTCACCCGGATCGCGTCGACCACTAGATCTTGTTCGTTCTCGTCGAGGTACGGGTGCATCGGCAGGCTCAGCACCGACGCGCTGAGGGACTCGGCGACCGGAGCCCCCGCGCACACGCCGCGCTGGTACGCCGGCTGCTGATGGAGCGGCCTTGGGTAGTAGACGGCCGTCGGGACGCCGGATTCGCGCAACGCGGCGGCAAGCTCGTCGCGGCGGTCGACCACGACCGTGTACTGGGCCCACGCCGACAGACGGTCGTCGGGGACGGCGGGAACTCTCACGACGTCGCCGAGCAGCTCCGCATAGCGGGAAGCGACCCGCTGGCGCGCCTCGAACTCATCGTCGAACACCGCCAGCTTCTCGAGCAAGACTGCGGCCTGGATCGTGTCCAAGCGTCCGTTGATGCCGACTCGCACGTTCTCGTACTTGTGGGTGCCCTGCCCGTGGACGCGAATGGAGCGCAGCACCGCCGCCAAATCGTCGTCGTCGGTGAAGATCGCTCCGCCGTCGCCATAGCAGCCGAGCGGCTTCGCGGGGAAGAAGCTCGTTGATGTCGCCCGCCCGAACCTCCCGACAGGAACGTCGCCCACGCGGGCGCCGAAGCTCTGTGCCGCATCCGCGAGCACCCACAGCCCCTCCGCCGCGGCGAATGACTCAACCCGTTCGTAGTCCGCGGGCAGGCCGAACAGATCCACCGCAACCACCCCTACGGGCCGCAGCCCCGCAGCGCGAGCGGCGTCGGCCGCCGGGGCCAATTGGTCGGGGTCCATGTTGAAGGTGTCGCGGAGGGAGTCGACGAAGACGGGCGTCGCTCCAAGAAGCGCGATGACCTCGGCCGTTGCGGTGAACGTGAAGGTCGGGCAGAGCACTGCGTCGCTCGGTCCCGTGCCGAACGCCATGAGCGGCATCAGCAGCGCGTCGGTGCCGCTGGCGCACGACACCGCGTGGTTCGCGCCGACGCGCTCGGCAAGGCGGTGCTCCAGCTCGGCGACCTCCGGTCCCATGACGAACTTCCCGTGCTCGAGCACTCGGGCTATGGCGTTGTCGATCTTGTCGCCGATCCGGTCACGTTGGGCTTGCAGGTCGATGAATTCCACTAGACGATCTCCTCGAGGGTGCCGTCTTCGGTCTCCCGGTAGCGGCGACCGCTCGTCGGACACGTGAGGCCGTCGCCGAGCCGTTCGCCGTCGTGGCTCATCCACCCGATGCGCTTCGCGGGTACCCCGGCGACGAGCGCGTGCGCGGGCACATCCGAGGTGACGACGGCACCCGCCGCAACAAACGCGTACTGCCCGATCTCGTGGCCGCAGACGATCGTCGCGTTCGCGCCGATCGAGGCACCACGCCGCACGACCGTCGCCCGGAACTCGGACTTGCGCTCGATCTCCGCTCGAGGGTTGTTCACGTTCGTGAACACGCAACTCGGACCGCAGAACACGCCGTCTTCGAGCGTTACGCCCGGGTAGACGCTGACGTTGTTCTGGAGCTTGCAACGGTCGCCGATAGTGACGTCCGGACCGACCATCACGTTCTGGCCGAGGTTGCAATCGCGACCGATGGCCGAACCCGACAGGATGTGGCTGAAGTGCCAGATCCGCGTCCCCTCGCCGATGCGGACCCCGTCGTCGACGTAGGAGCTCTCGTGCACGAAGACCCCGGGGAACCGACTCGCGGCCGGCGGCGGTGCCAGCGGAGCCCCCCGAGCGGAGCCGGCCAGCATCTCGTCGCCGGCGGCGGCGAGCACGCGCAGCACACGCAACCCCTCCCAGCCATCGGTTCGCGGACGCTCGCCCCTCTCGATGCAACGGAGGAAGTGGGCGAGCTCGATCAGGAGCGGCTCGGCGGCCTCGACGGCGATCGCCTCCGCCGCCGCCTTCACCGGCTGCGGCATGCCGTCGCGCCACTCGATCCGGTGCGGGTACAGGCGCACCTTCGACTCCCACGGCTCGCCGTCGTCGAACACGGCCATGCCGCGGTCGCCGACCACGACGAGCTTCTGCTCCTTGAAGGGATGCAGCCACGAGACGAAGACGTGCGCTCGCTCACCACCGGGGAACTCGAGGTGGGTCGTCGTCACGTCGGCGATGCTCTTGTGGAGATAGGTCCCGCCGACCGCGGCCGCGACCACCGGCTCGCTTCCGACGATCGACAGGATCATCGAGATGTCGTGGGGAGCGAAGCTCCACAAGATGTCCTCCTCGCGACGGATCTTCCCGAGGTTGAGTCGGTTCGAGTACACGTACTCGACCCTGCCGAGGACGCCTTCACCTACCAGCTCTCGTAACCGCAGGAAGGCCGGGTGGTACTGCAGGAGGTGCCCGACCATGAGCGTGAGCGTCGCTGCCTCGGCCTGCTCACAAAGGGCCTCGGCATCTCGGACGTCGAGCGCGAGCGGCTTCTCGACGAAGACGTGCTTCCCAGCGTCGAGGCACCGGCGAGCAAGTTCGTAGTGCAGCCGGGCGGGCGCTGCGATCGTGATCGCGCCGATGTCGTCTCGCGCGAGCACCTCGTCGATCGACAGGGCCGGGACGTCGTACTCGTCGCTCATCACGCGTGCCACCACGGGATCCGCGTCGGACACCGCAGCGAGCGCCCTGAGCCGGGCGAGGTTGCGGACGATGTTCTTCCCCCAGTAGCCGCACCCTATGGCCGCAGTCGGTGTCGGGGGACCAGTGAGCGTCACCTCGCGACCAAGTGACGCGGCGACCGCTTGAGCTGCTGACGTGTCCATTTGCGGGGGCGAAGTCTTGCACACCGCCATTCACGTTCCGGGAATCGACGGCTCCCCCCGTAACATCGCCGGGCGATGTGCGGAATCGTCGGCGTGATCGGTCCAGGTGCGCGCCGGTTCTCGGGCGCCGTCGAGCGCGCCGCTTGCGCACTCGATCACCGGGGTCCCGACGGCCGCGACCTGTTCGTCGGTGACGACGTGGTCCTTGGCCACACGCGGCTCGCGATCATCGACCGCACCGCGCGCTCGGACCAGCCGATGGTCGACAGCCCGACCGGCGCGGTCCTCGTGTTCAACGGCGAGATCTACAACTACAAGGAGCTGCGGCGGGATCTCGAGGCCAGAGGACACCGGTTCACCAGTGAGGGCGACACCGAGGTGCTGCTCCGGGGGTTCGTCGAGTGGGGCGAAGGCGTCGTCGACCGTCTGAACGGCATGTTCGCGTTCGCGATCTGGGACCCGCGGCGGCGGGGCGTGTTCGTCGCTCGAGACCGGTTCGGCGAGAAGCCGTTCCACCTGGCTCGCGCGAACGGGCTCGTGTGGTTCGCATCGGAGGTGAAGTCGCTGCTCGCCGCCGGCGCAGTCGAGCCGCGTCCCCATCTCGACTACCTCTTCGGGTTCCTGGCGACCGGTGACCTCGGACACCCGACGCGCACCGCGTTTCGTGATGTCGAGCAGCTGCCGCCAGCTCACGCCGGATGGCTGGACGGGTCGTCCTTGTCCACTCGCCGGTACTGGTCGCCCCGCCCGACCGATCCCGCCGTCGCGTCCACCGAGGACATTCGTGAGCGGTTCGCGAACCTCTTCCGGGAGGCGGTCGAGCTCCGCCTTCGCAGCGACGTTCCCGTCGGCACGTCGCTGAGCGGTGGGATCGACTCGACGACGCTGCTAGCCACCGTGCGGCACCTCGAGCCCGCGCACACGCTCCACGCGTTCACCGCGAGCTTCCCGGGATCAGCCGCAGACGAGCTGGAGGAAGCTCGCGCGGTGGCCAACCGACTCGGCGCGACCATCCATCCGGTGCCCCTGCGCGGCTCGGACCTCGCCGACGGGCTGGACCGGATGGTGCGCGCGAACGAGGCGCCGGTCGAGTCGGCGTCGACGTTCGCCCAGTTCAAGGTCATGGAAGAGGCGAACCGAGCCGGGATCGTCGTGCTCCTCGACGGGCAGGGCGCCGACGAGACTTGGCTGGGCTACCCGAAGTACGCAGGGCTACGAGCGATGGACCTCGCCCTGTCGGGCCACCCGCGATCGGCGGCGCGCCTGGTGCGGGAGCTTCGCGCGGGAGGAGGGCGCGTGGCGATACCGGTGGCACGCTACGGCGGATTCGTGGTCGGCGAGCGCTCCCGACGCACCCTCGGCCGGATCGCCGTCGAAGGCTCGGGCAGGTGGCTCGCGCGGTCATTCCGGGCCGAGCACGCGCGTCGCGGGCTTCTCGCCGACGCCGGTCCGCGCGTGCCGATCGGCGAGATGGGGACAGCCGCGGCCGCGGCTGACCTCCACCGGGTGACGTTGCCGCGCCTGCTCCGCTACGCCGACCGCAACTCGATGGCCTGGTCTCGCGAGGTCCGGCTCCCGTACCTCGATCACCGCCTCGTTGAGCTCGCCATGGCGGCACCGTTCGACTCGAAGGTGCACGAGGGGTGGACGAAGTACCCGGTGCGCTCGCTGCTCGCGAGCTACGGTTTCGAGAACATCGCATGGATGCGGCAGAAGAAGGCGTACATGCCGCCGCAGGATGAGTGGATGCAGGAACCCGCGATCGTCGATCGCGTCGCCACGGCGTGGCAGGAGCTCTACGAGGCCGGTGTCCTCGCCAGGAAATTACCGGCCGAGACGACGATCCTCCGCTGGCGCGTTCTGGTCACGTCCGCGTGGATGGCGGAGTTCGCGATCAGGCTGTGAGCGCGTCCTCCAGCGCGTCGCAGACGTAGTCGACCTCGTCTGCGGTCATGAGCGGGTCCATCGGCAACGAGAGGACCTCCGTCGCCGCCGCCTCCGATGCGGGACACGCCGTCGTGTACGGCTCGCACGAGGGCTGCTGGGACAGGGGCACCGGGTAGTGCACTCCGGTCGCCACCCCCCTCGCCTCCAGGCGGGCGGCGACGTCGTTGCGGTGGTCGGCGGCGACGCGAACGACGAGCAGGTGGTGGACCGCGCCGTCCTGCCAGGGCACGACGCGGTCGCCGAGGCGCTCGCGATACCGGGACGCGGCGTTGCGACGACCCTCGGTCCACGTCGCCAGGTGGCGCAGCTTTACGTCGAGGAACGCGGCCTGGAGGCCGTCCAGCCGCGAGCACCAGCCGATCACGTCGTGCTCGTACTTGCTGCGCCGCCCGTGATCGCGAAGCTCCATGACGGTGGCGATGACGTCGGGATCGTTGGAGATCACGGCGCCGCCGTCGCCCAGCGCACCCAGGTTCTTGCCCGGATAGAAGCTGAAGCAGGCCGCGTGCCCGACGGTGCCGACGGGGCGGCCTCCGTCCGACGCCAGGTGCGCCTGTGCAGCATCCTCGACCACGAGGAGGCCGCGGTCCCTCCACGCCTGGAGTTGGCCGAACGGCACCACGTGGCCGTAGAGGTGCACGGGGATCACCGCCTTTGTCCGCGGTGTGATCGCCAACTCGACCGCGTCAGCGAGCAGGAGCGTCGTCGGGTCGACGTCGACGATCACCGGCGTCGCTCCCACATGGACAACGGCCTCCGCGGTGGCGACGAAGGTCATCGACGGCACGATGACCTCGTCACCCGGTCCCACTCCTAGCGCGCGGAGCGCGAGTGCCAGCGCGTCGGTGCCGGAGCCGCAGCCAGCCGCGGCCGCCGCGCCGTGGACCGCGGAGAAGTGGTGCTCGAAGTTCGCGCTCGCCTTACCGCCCACGAACGCGCTCCGGTCGACGATGTCGGAGAACGCCGCGCGAAGCTCGTTGTCGATCGAGGCATGGAGGCGGGCGAGGTCGAGGAAAGGTACGCGCATCAGCAGTCTCCGCGTTAGGTGAACCGGCGAGAGGTCGCGATCACCAGGCCAGCTCGACGGGCGTGCCACCCGAAGCCGCTGAGCGGTCGATCGCGTAGAGGATCTTCACGACGTCGCGGCCGTGGGTCGCGTCGGTCAGGCCCGGTTCCCCCGACGCGCACGACCGGCCGAACTCCTCCATCTCGGCGAGGAGAGGTTCGGTCATCGTGATCTTCGGGATCAGGATGTCGCCCGAGCGTGTCTTCCACTGGAACTCGCCCATCGACTCGTACTCCCCGAAGGAGCCGCTGCGAGCGACGCCCGCGTCGAAGAGCGCGATCTTCTGGTCGGCGGACACGTCGTCGTACACGGCCATCTTCTCGTCGCCGACGACCGTCATGAGTCGGGTCTTCCGCGGGTCGAGCCAGCTGACGTGGACGTTCGCGCCCACGCCGGACGGGAACTTGAGCGTCGCGAAGAAGACGTCGGCGACGCCGTCTTGGATGTACGTGAGGCTCGTGGCGGTCGCCGTCACGGGCCGCTCGCCGAGCAGGTACAGGATGATCGAGACGTCATGGGGCGCGAAGTTCCACAGCGCGTTGCAGTCGCGCCGGATCTTCCCGAGCGACAGGCGCTGTGAGTAGAGGTACTGGACGCGGCCGAGGTCCCCCCGGTCGATGTAGCCCTTCAGCTCCCGAACTGGCGGTGAGTACAGGAAGGTGTGCCCAACCATGGCGGTGCGGCCGGCCACTTCCGCCCACGCCACGACCCGATCGGCACCCTCCGGCGTCATCGCGAGCGGCTTCTCGACCATGACGTGTCGCCCGGACTCGAGCACCGCAACAGCCATCTCCTCGTGCATCAACGCGGGCGTCGCGAGGACGACCGCCTCGACGTCATCGTCGGCTAGCACCTCCTCGAATGTCGCCCAGGTGCGGATGCCGGGCAGCGCACGAACGGCCGCGGCGCGGCGGGCTTCGTCGGCGTCGGCCACCGCGACGAGATCGAGCGACGCAGCGAGCGCGATGTTGCGCGCCAGGTTCACCCCCCAGTACCCGTAGCCGACGAGTGCGGTCCGCACCGGCGTCATCGCGCGAGCTTCCGCCCGAGTCGCTCGGCGTAGGACAGGAGGAAGCCGCCACCCCAGGCCGCGTGCATGACAGGAAACGCGGCGGCCAGTGCGAGCGTGGATGCTCCGTGCTCTCGAGGGCGGCCGCGCTTGACGGCGAGCGCCAGGAGGCCGCTATAGGCGACGGCGCCGCCGGCGACGAGGCGGCGGCCCGACCGGGTGGTGGCGAGGCCGGGCGCAGCGATGGCGCCAAGCACCGCCGCAGGCGCGGCGAGGTGACGGGGCCGCAGCGAACCAGGATGCCGCTCGATGACCTTGGCCTTCCACCGGCCGTACCACCAGAACTGGCGGGCAAGACGCCGAAGCGACGGGCGCGGGCGGTAGACCGAGCCGACCGACGGATCGAACACGAGCCGGTGCCCACCGGCGCGGAGACGCCAGTTCAGCTCGTAGTCGGAGTTCCGCTCGAGCGTCTCGTCGAACGGGCCTACCTCGAGCAGCGCCGTGCGCCGGTATGCGGGGTGGCTGATCGTGTCCACCTCGCGCCGCTCGCGCAGGTACCGGTGAGGCGACGCCATCCCGAAGGGCGAGACCATGGCGAGACCGATCGCCTGCGACACCGGGTCGAGCCCTTCGTGGCGGTACTCGCCACCGACGCCGCTCGCTCCGGTCTCCTCGAGGACGTCGACCGAACGCTCCACGTACGTGGGGTCGGGCACCCCGTGCGCGGAGAAGAGGAACACGACGTCTCCTGTCGCCGCCGTGACACCCTTATTGAAGGCTGCGGATGCTTTCCGCGCCGGGTTCTCCACGACGCGGATCCACGGCTCGGAACCGCGCCGCTCCTCAACGCGCTCTCGCGACCCGTCGGTCGACCCGCCGTCGACGACGAGCACCTCGAGGCGATCGAGCGGGTAGGTCTGCTTCGCGAACCCGTCGAGGCACGCGTCGATGTGATCGGCCTCGTCGAGCATCGGGACGACGACCGACGCCGTAGGTCGGGCGATCATCGACCGCGGCGCCCGACGACGCTTCGCAGTGTCCGGCCGATGATACGGAGGTCGAACCGCAGGCTCTGGTGGCGCAGGTAGTAGAAGTCGTACTGGAGCTTCTCCAAGGCGTCGCTTTCGGTTCCGGCGTACCCGTACTTGACCTGCGCCCAGCCAGTCAGACCCGGGCGCACGAGGTGCCGGAGAGCATAGAACGGCAGCTTCGTCACCAACTCATCGACGTACGTCGGCTGTTCGGGCCTTGGGCCGACCACCGAGAGGTCTCCACGCAAGATGTTGATCATCTGTGGCAGCTCGTCGATGTGGCTCTTGCGCAGCACGCGACCAAACGGCGTGATGCGCGGGTCGTCCTCGGCGGTCCACTCGTTTGGCAGGTGACCGTGCTGCGGCGTCATGGTCCGGAACTTGAGAATCGAGAACGCGACCCCGCCTTTGCCGACGCGCAACTGCCGGTACAAGATCGGACCCTGGTTCGCGAGGATGTTCCCAGCTACCACGAACGGCACAACCGCGGCGAGGGCGACCATCCCAGCGAGCGCCAGCGCGACGTCGAGCAACCGCTTCACACGAAGGTACTCGACACGGTGCAACTCGCTGATGTCGAACAGCAGCGAGACGCGCTCTAGCTCCGATACCGGCAGCTTTCCGAGCCACTGCTCGTAGAACAGCGACAACGTCCGAACCCTGACGCCTGACTCGTGGAGAGCTGCGGCCTGATGCACAAGGCGCTCATCCTGCTGAGCGTGACGCGACAACACGACGACCGTTGCCGCTACCTCCGACGCCGTACGACGAAGCAGATCGGGTTCGAGGGCGTCGCCCTCCGGTACGCGGAGGTGGCCGGCGACGATCGCGCGACGTTCTGGCGCGAGAGCGATGTCGCACCTCAGGTTCTCGGCATCCTCGTCAGGACCGACGAACAGAACGCGAGCTCGGCGTTCCGCTCTCGTGTGGCTGCGTGACGACACCGCCGCGAGAGCAGTGAACGCAGGAACGAGCACCGCGGCTGCGCCGAAGACCACGAAGCGCGGAAGCAGAGCGTCACCGACGATCAGCTGCAGCAGCGAGACTGCTCCCGCGCCCAGCCCGACGGCCGCGACCGAGGACAAGATCGCCCGCCGAGGGGTCACGGCGTCTGGGAGCCCGACTGCGTACGCGGCCACCGCTAGCACGGTGGCGTACGACAACGACCACGCCAGACGTGATGATTGGCTGTAGTCGTAGGCGTTCGCCGTCGCGTGGAGCTTGCTGAGCGCTACGACGGCGCCCGGCGTGAGCACGAACAGAGCCAACCTCGTGATCCGGGTGAGGAGCATCGAGTCAGGAACACCGTTCGGACGCGCGTTCACCGGTGCGGAGGTGTCGCGATCGCACGGCTTCAGTATCGCTTCTCGGGGTGGTCGTGACTGCGAATCCTCAGCTGGCTTGACGAACTGCGGCCGAGTCGCCGTCGACGATCCGCGTTTGACAGAAGATCCAGGTGCTCAGCGCGATCGCAAGGACGACGTGAGCGGCGACCAGAACAAGGATCGGCGCTGGTTCGGGCTGCCATTGCACGGATCCGCTCAAGTCCCACGTGCTCTGGCCGGGCACGGCGTATCGCCGAAGCTGTTGGTAGAAGCCGAGGAGGTGCACGATCCCGGCAAGGCCGAGCATGATGACCACGGCGCGGCGGGGGAACATGTGGGGAACCTGTGGCGACGCCAACGAGAGCCCGGCGAGTATCGGCACGCCGATAGCCGCGGGCAATGCGTACCGCCCCTGGAAGTACGGGAATACCTGGGCTCCGAAATACACGATGAGCGACGCAATGATCGTCAGGAGCGCGGCGAGCGCGACCGCGTGCCGCCACCTCGCTATCGAGAAGGCGCCGACAAGCAGGGCACCTGCGGCGAGATACCACAGGTGATACGCGGCGCCTGGCAGCGGCGTATCGAGCCAACCCAACACGCCGATCATCTCTCCGAGGTACGCCAAGAGATGTCCGAACGCGCCGCTAGCGGAGCCGCTACTACTCGTGCCGGCGACGAAGCTCGACGCATAGTGGCCGCCGCTGGCGGCCGCAATCACTGCGCAGCCGCTCGCGGCGGCGGCCCACACCCAGCTATGGCGTGAGCGTGCGAGCACGAGGATCCGGCGCACATCGATCAGGAACGCAAGCACGAGGACGATGACGGCGGACCAGATGAAGGAGTCGCGCCGCACGATCAGCAAGAGGCACAGCGGAAGCCCAAACCGCCACACCAGCTTCGACGGCGGAGTCTGCTGGTCAGTGACCAACCGATGACCGCCCACCCACGTTGCGAATCCGGCGGCGATCGCTGTCGACGATGGCGTCGCCGACGCGCCGAGGAACCACACCATGGGCGTCGCAGCCACCGACAGGCCGAGGTACGCACTCGCACGGCGGGAACTTGGCGGAATGTTCGCGAAGGCGAGGGCCACGAGAGCAGAGAAGATGAGCGCGCTGACGGCACGCATGGCATAGAGCGACGACGCACCTTGTGTGAGCAACGTGGGCCAGCCGACGAGGAGGTAGTACGACGGGGGATATGACACAGCAGACGATGGCAGCTGCTTCTCGCGGCTCCCGGCGCGCAGCTCGAGACAGCTAGCGGCGCGCTCGCGGATGCCTGCGTAGCAGACGTTGCCGGACGGTGGAGCCAGCTCCGGAGCGATGTATCCCGGATCCAGCACCTCTATGGCGCGATACCGCACTTCTCCCGCGACGACCTGCCCCGCGAGGTCGCCCCGAACCGCTGCGGCGGCCCTGACCATGTGTGAGACCTCATCCGGTACGCCGAACATCGGCGTCGCCGCGGCCCAAACGAGCGTCAAGCCGAAGATGAGGGTCCACGGCACAAGGAAGCCGCCGAACGTGCCAGCCATGCGATGTGCAGCTGTGACGGGTCGCCCCCTGTTCGCACCGTCGGCTCGCACGCGTCGGCGGGATCGCGGCCCGTCCGCCATGCTCATCTCCGCGACTGATGCTTCCTCACCCTGCGCCTGACGGCGCGCAACGCTCGAAGGACGGCGTGTGACTCCCACCGCTCGAGCATCCGCTGTGTCTGGTCGAGCTGTTCGTACACAGTCGCCAACTCGCGCTCGAGGGCCGCTATTCGATCGTCACGAGCCACGAGTCGAGCTTCGTAGCGCCGCGCCAGGTCTCGCGACACCGCGTCGGTGACCTCCCTCGTGATCTCAGCTTCACGTTGCGCCGCTCGGTCGTCGCCAGCCTGTGGCGGTCCGCCCCGGTCGTGGTCCGCCGCGCTCACCGGCGTGCGTCCATGCGGGCGAGCGTAGCCTCGGACGACGGCCCGGAAGTCACCATTCGGCGAGGATCCGGCGGAGGCGATCGAATCCCTTCGGCTGGTGGCGGAGCCAGTCGGCCAGCCGATCTGCATCGGACGCCCACAGCGTCGCGCGCGTCTCGAGGTCCGACAGATCAGCCGCCCTCCGCGGTGACCGACAGAACGAGGTCATCGGCTCCAGGACCTGCGGCCAGTGGAACCGCTCGCGAACACCTTCGATGTTCGCACGACAACGCGTTGCAAAGGCGTCGTCTTCGAGAATGCGGAGGAGCGCCGCTTCTACCGACACAACATCGATGGCTGGGACGGTCAAACCTAGCTGCTCCGCTTCGATGAAGTCGGCGAACCAGTCGCCCTTCGTGGCCACTATGGGAACCGCAGCCCAGATGTAATCGAGAATCCTCGTGCGGAATGAGAACTCCGTCTCGACGTGATCAAGGTGTGTGCTCACGCCGATCGACGCCTCGAGCAGGAAGTTCTGTCGGTCCTCGTACGGCACCCAGCCTTCGTTGAAGAACACGTACTGGTCCGTCAGGCGCAGCTCGCGCGCAAGACGTCGAGCCTCCGTCGACACGCGCATCTCACTGACCTCTGGGTTCGGATGACGAAGTCCCATGAAGAAGAGCCGCACCTCAGGCACCCTGTCCTTCACGCGGTCGATCGCTCTGATCAGCGTCAGCGGGTCGAACCAGTTGTAGATGCCCCCAGCCCAGAGCACGACCTTGTCGTTGTCTCCGATCCCGGGTGTGACCCTCTTGATGGCCGCTCCCGTCTTCACCGGCGGCGCGTCGGGAACACCGAACGGAACCGTCGCGACCAGTCGTTCGAAACGTGCCCCGTCGTCGTAGGTGCGATGGTTGAGCCGCCCCAGAGCCGCGAGCTGGCCTAGCCAGAAGTCGCGTTGCTTCGAACTCGCGCACACGAAGAAGTCACCGCGAACCAGTTGCTCGTTCAACACGCGAGTTGCCTCACGAACGGTCACCCGCCGCTTCTCGGCGGTCTCGTCGCGGAAGAGCTCCAGCTGCTCGAGGTGGAGCGGGTCGTAGATGTCGACGATCACGACCTTGTCCTCCGCCTTGAGGTAGGGCCGTCCCTCCATCGCGAACCCTTGTGCGACGACGACGGTGGCGTCCTTCGCAATGCGGCGGAGGCCGTGATCGTCCGGCGCGACGACGTCGAATCGCGGCGACGTCACCTCACAGATCGACGCGGTCGAAGCGAGTGTCACCACATGGCGGTCTGCCAGTGCTTCGGCGATCTGCCACGCACGGATAGCTGGTCCTGCCATCCGCGTCGTGAAGATGTCGGGCGTGACGACGAGAACTCGCTGACGCTCTTCGAAGAGGGTGTGCAGACGCTGGCGCTCCACCACGTCGCGGTACCTGTGTTCGCCCCCGCGGTCGAAGCGCGGAGGCTCGAGCGCAGCTAACAACAGCGGGAGGATGTCACTGTCATCGACCGCGCGTGCTCGCTGCACCGCGTCGCGCTTGCTGCGCAACTCGCCGAACCGCTCGAGGAACCGGTCGACCGGTTTGGTCGCCGATCCGCTCGCGTCGTCGCCGGCCGCGACTACGAACGCAGCGGGGAGAACGAGCTCGAGGGCGTCTTCGCCGAGGCAGGTGTAGACGAGCTCGAGGCCGGCATACGGGTCGCCCTGACACCGGCAGGTCGCAGACCCGCTGATGGCGGGGTCAAGCACCGAGCGGCGACCTAGGAGCCGAAGCCGCCATGCCGCGCCCACGACGGCATGCGGCCACGGGAGATCACGATCGAACCCATCGATGTCGTCGATCGCCGAACGGCGAAAGATCGCGAGCTCCGGAAGCGGGAAGAGGACATCGTGGACCCGTGTCGCCGCGGGATGGAACTGTCCCACCGAACCCGTGAACGAGAGCGTCGGCTCGCCGACACCCTCGATCGCGCCGGTTACCGCCACCACGTCGCCGTCGGCGGACTGACGAACTACGGCGTCGATCCAGCCGCGCGACAACTCGGCACGCGCGTCAACGAAGGCGACGATCGGTGCGTCGGTCGCCTGAGCGCCGACGATCCTCAACTCAGTGCTAGAGAGCTCAGCAGCGCCCGTCACGACCCGAACCCTCGAGTCGCCGAGCCACGCGCGTCCGTGCGTGGTTCGCGCATCGACGACCACGACCTGCACGCCCTCACCGGCGGCGAGCACATCATCGAGGGTGGTCGGCGAGACCGGATGGTCGTCGACGTCCACAAGTACGACTGCTACCGGTGAGGCGGCTGGCACGGGAGCGGTAGCGTAGACGGCCGTCGACGGGACACGAGGTCCATGCCGGTACGATCACCGCGCCGTGCGAATCCTCGTGGTGTCAGCGCACTACCCACCGAACTTCATAAGCGGGGGAACCCTCGGCCCCCAGCGCCTCGCTCGGGGACTTCGCGACAAGGGCCACGAGGTGTCCGTCTACGCCGGCTGGGTCGGCGCACGAGACCCGCTCGCGACGTGGACCGACGTCGACGAGACGGGCATCACGGTGCGATGGATCGTGATCACGCCGTGGACGCACTGGTGGGAGCGCCGCAACTTCGACAACCCCGACGTCACGACCCACTTCCGACTACATCTCGAGGAGACCAAACCCGACCTCGTCCACGTGCACTCGCTGCAGACCCTCGGTCGCGGCGTGATCGACGCGTGCGCCGACGCAGGCGTCCGCGTCGTCGTGACGATGCATGACTTTTGGTGGATCTGCGCCAGGCAGTTCCTGTCGAACCGCGCGCAGCAACTGTGCAGCGCAGTGGTCAGTTGCGGAATGTGTCACTGCCAGGAGAATCGAGAGTGGTTGGAGGAGCGGAACGCGCTCCTGGCAGCGACGCTTCGACGCGTCGACCTCGTGCTCGCGGTGTCCCGGTCGCAGGCGGACGTACTGCGCGCGAACGGGATCGGCATCGACGCCTTCGGACCAGAGGTCGCCCTCGACGAGAACGGTTTGCCGCCGCTGCCTGAACCTGGCCGGCCGAGGCTCGCAGGCGACGAGACGGTGTTCCTGTACACGGGTGGCGGCGAGGTGCTGAAGGGCGCGAAGGTGCTCCTCGACGCTGCATCGAAGCTCGCGGACGTGCCGGGGTGGCGGCTCGATACCTACGGGATGCAGGAATACCTCGAAGCGTTCGGGCTCGAAGCACCGCCCCACGTCCGCGTTCACCCGCGGTTCGCCCCCGAGGGCGCAGACGCCGTTTTCGACGCGGCGGACGTCCTGATTCTCCCGTCGGTGGTGCGAGAGTCGCACTCGTTGGTCACTCGTGAGGCGCTTGCGCGTGGAATGCCGGTGATCACGAGCGACACGCTCGGCCCCGAGGAGGTAGTGAGCGATCGACAGAACGGGCTGGTGGTTCCGGCCGGCAGCGCGCGCGTGCTCGCCGCTGCGATGCGGACGGTGATCGACGACGCGAGCTTACGGGCACGTATCGCGGCCGGCGCGCGCTCGGCTGTTCCGATCCGACCGCTCGACGACCAGATCAACGAGCTCGACGAGCGGTTCAGGTCGTTGGTGGCGAAGCCGAAGCAGGCGACGCCGCTCGACGGCAACGCCCGTCGACAGATCCGACGGGTCCTGTTCGTCGTCGGCATCCAAGGAGCGCCGCTTCGGTACCGCGCTCAGTTCGCGGCCGAGGCGCTGGAGCTTCACGGGGTCGCATGCGATGTCCGCCACTACCGGTCGCCGGAGACCGTTGCCCTGGCAACACTCGCCGACGCGGTCGTGGTGTATCGCGTTCCAGCGACGCATCAGGTGCTCGCGTTGATCGACGCTGCACGCGGTCGCGGGGTCCCCGTCTTCTTCGATGTCGACGACCTGATCTTCGAACCTGATGTCGCTGTGACCCTCCCTTCGGTGCACGCCCTGGACGCGCCGGAGCGGGAGCTCTACCTGCAGGGCGTCCGCCGCTATCGCACGACAATGGAGGCGTGCGACGCCTACATCGGCTCGACGCGTCTCCTGGTCGACATCGTTCGCGACGTCGTCGGGCTGGAGTCGTACCGATGGGCGAACGGTGTCGGCATTGGTCCCGCCCGCTGCTCTGACATCGCCGTCGCCCACCCGCGGACCAAGGGGCCGCTCCGCATCGGGTACATGAGCGGTACGAGCACCCACGATCACGATTGGCGCTGGGTCGAGCCCGCGATCGTCGAGGTGCTGCGCACGCGGCGCGACGTCGAGCTGTGGCTCGGCGGGCTCGTCAGTCCGACCGCCGCAATCGATGCGTTCGGAGACCGAGTGAAGCGCATTCCGCTCAAGCCCTGGTGGGAACTCCCTTGGGTCCTCCGCGACGTCGATGTGAACCTCGCGCCGCTGGAACCAGCGAGTCGGTTCAACGAGGCGAAGAGCGCCATCAAGTGGCTCGAAGCGGCTCTTACCGAGACACCGACCGTCGCGAGCCCGACGGAGCCCTTCAGAGAGGTGATCGTCGACGGACGCAACGGACGACTGGCGTCGACGATCGGCGAGTTCGCGTCGAGCGTCCTCGAGTTGCTCGAAGACGACCTCCGTCGCTCACAGATGGGTCGCCTCGCTCGCCGTGACGTCCTTCTGGGTTGGAGCCCACATCTCCAGGGACGGCGCTACCTCGACATCCTTCAAGAGGGTGCCTTGGGACGCCGGGAGCGGTCGTCGTGGAGCGCAGTCGAGGCTCTCGACGAGCCCTGGGCCGACGTGCGAGTCGAGGAGTACATCGCGCCCGACCCCATGGTGCTCGCGCCGATCGACCCGATCGTCGTCGACGAGGACGAGCCCGGAGAGGCGCCCTCCGCATCGTTCGACCTGAAGAGTGTCCTCCTGCGCCCGACGCGCGCCCTCCGCCGTGTCCTTGGCTAGCGCCTGAAGTCCGGTCGGATCCCGCCCTGCGGTGGCGACAGAACCCGCAGCCCTGCAGCCACCGCCATAGACGCAGCCAGCGGACGGGGCACGCCGTTACCCTTACCTCGTCGACCACAGCCGCCTGGCCGCGGCACGGCGTTCCGACGGAGCGCCGTTACCTACAGGTCGGCCCGGCAGCGAATTGCCGGCGCGCCGCCTGCTGACGCGCTGGGGCGAGCGTGTCGATCGCCACCACGAGCGCAGCGATCGAAAGCACCCGGCCAAGGATCGCGACAGGACTCATCAATCGCCCGAGGTCGGTCGATGACAGCCACCAGACGGCGTAGTACGTGAAGATCGCGGCGGCGAAGAACCAACCGATGAGCACCGCCTCGCGTCGCCGCGACCGAATCCGCGCCGGTAGCGCCGTGAGGGACGCGGCGAGCGGTAGGGCGACCCAGACGACGAGGTTCGTCCGGGTCATGTCACCCGACAGGTTCGCAACCTGGTGAGGAAGCACCTGGCGGGCGGGCGAGTAGAGGATCGCGCCGGCGAGCAGGTGCGGCGCCTGCCGCAGCGGCGCCATCCACGTCTCCTCGTGTTGGGTTAGCAGCCACTTCGCGTAGGTGCCGGTCCACTTGGTCTCGATCCACTCGTACACAACGCGGCTGTTCAGAACTGCGGGAGCGTTCGGCGCGTAGTTGCCTACGAACGGTCGCAGTTCCGCAGGAACGTCGAGACCCCGCTCGGCGACGAGTTCCTGCCCCTCCTCCTTCGTCAGGACCCTGTCGAACAGGAGGCCAGTCGAGTTGTACGTCGTGATGTAGGACTCGGCAAAGAACGCGCGACCGCCCCAGAGGACGATGACGATGCTCAACAACGTGTACGCCGCCATCAACTTCCGGTGCTCACGCGTCCGAAACGTGACTCCCACCAACACAGGAAGCGACGCGGCGAGCACAGCGATGTTGATGTGGCGTGCGAACGCCCACAGCAGCGTGGCAACAGCGAGCGCCGCGAACCTCAACCGGGTCGGACGGGCCGCCGCCGCAGCGGCGGCCGTCAACAGGAACATGCTCAGTGACGTCGAAAGCGACTCAGATAGCACCGCCAGGTGCCAGACAGTCGTCAGCGGCGATGCGCCAATGAGCAGCACCGCCACGAAGGCAAGAAGTCGAAGGACACGTGAACGCGCCCACGATGCGACCGTCCCCGCGGCAGCGAGCCACGCGACGATCGCGACCGCCGTCTGCATCGCGATGCGGGCGCCATCGGTGGAGAACCGCGTGTAGAAGAGCGGCACCGTCCACAGCCGGAGCGAGTTCCCGGAGAAGTCGACTTCGAGATACGACAGGAAGTCGTTGAGACAGCCGGCGCCTTGTTCGACGTGGTTCGCGTGACGGCGATCGCGAAGACGAGTGATATCGCGACGAACGCCGCGGCCCCGAGAGCCTGACGCCAGCGCGACTCCCCCCGTTGAAGCGCTCGTCGCATCTGCACCAACTGTACGCGTGCACGTCGATACGATTCGGCCGCCGTGTCGACGAACAACAGTGTCGCAGCCGGAGGTCGTAGGCGCGGCCGCGTCCTCGTCGCATCGACAGGTCGCCGCGCATGACCGCCCGAGTGTCCATCATCACGCCGGAGTCGATCGAGGAGCGGATGGCCGGCCCGGCGATCCGGGCGTGGAACATGGCGGACGTACTGGCCGACCACGGCCACGAGGTCCGACTTGTTTCCACCGTCGGCGCATCTCGGACCGCGCGATCGTTTGACGTCCGCTATGCATCTACGGAGGCGATGCCCCGTGAACGTGACTGGGCCGATGTGGTCGTCACCCACCCCGGCGTGTTGCGGACCCATCCCGTCGCCCGGTACCACGAGGGGTGCGTCATCGTCGACGTATACGACCCGTTCCACCTCGAGAACCTCGAGGCGGGGGCGACGCCAGCGGAAGAGCGGACGCGCACGCTGTCGCACCTCAACTCGGTGGTCAACGAGTCCCTCGTGCGGGGCGACTTCTTCCTTTGCGCTAGCGAGCGCCAACGCGACTTCTGGGTCGGCAGCCTCACGGCGCTCGGGCGGGTGAACGCGGCGACGTATGACGACGACGCGTCATTGCGCCGCCTGATCGACGTCGCTCCGTTCGGGATCCCGACGCGGCCGCCGCAGCACCGGCGGAGGGTGCTCCGGGGCGTCGTGCCTGGCATCGAGCCAAACGACTTCGTGCTCCTGTGGGCGGGCGGCGTCTACAACTGGTTCGATCCGCTGACGCTGGTCGAAGCCGTGGCGGCTGCGCGAAGGCACGTCCCGAACGTCCGGCTCTTCTTCTTGGGGATGGGGCACCCGAACCCGGCAGTACCCACGATGCGAGTCGCGACCGAACTGCGGGAGCGAGCGCGGTCGCTCGACCTCACGGGCACGCACGTTTTCTTCAACGAGGGTTGGGTGCCCTACGACGAGCGCGAGAACTACTTGCTCGAAGCCGACGCCGGAGTGAGCACGCACCTGCTCCACGTCGAGACGACGTTCGCGTTCCGCACACGAGTGCTCGACTACCTGTGGGCCGGTCTTCCGGTGGTGCTGTCGGACGGCGACGTGTTCGCTGACCTCGTCCGAGAAGAAGGCTTCGGGCTGGTCGTCGATCCTGGGAATGTCGATGATCTGGCAGCTGCAATCGTCACGCTGTCGCAGGGCGAACGATCTCCCTTCAGGCGGCGGGCCAGGAAGGTCGCTGAGCGCTTCTTCTGGCCGGCGGCGCTGGCGCCACTAGTAGCGTTCTGCGAAGCGCCACGCCTCGCGCCGGACCGAGGCGTGATCCACCAGCCAGAAGTTGCGGCGGCCACACCCGATGTGGCGGCGCGGTCGCGCCGCCTGCGCTGGTTCCGCAGGTAGTAGACGGTCCTACAACCCCAACAGCGGTGCCAAAAACTGGCCGGTGTAAGACTCGGGCGTCTTGGCGACCGTCTCGGGCGTTCCCTCCACGAGCACGGTTCCGCCGCCGGAACCGCCCTCGGGGCCGAGGTCGATGATCCAGTCGGCGGTCTTGATGACGTCGAGGTTGTGCTCGATCACCAGCACCGTGTTGCCCTGATCGACCAACCTCGACAGCACGGTCAACAACCGCCGGATGTCTTCGAAGTGCAGGCCCGTCGTCGGCTCGTCGAGGATGTAGATCGTGTGGCCGGTCCCACGCTTCGACAGCTCCGACGCCAGCTTCACCCGCTGGGCTTCACCACCAGACAGCGTCGTCGCCGGCTGACCCAAGCGCACGTACCCCAGCCCGACGTCGACGATCGTCTGCATGTGGCGGGCAATGACCGGCTGGTTCTCGAAGAACGTCGCCGCCTCCTCGCACGGCATGTCGAGGACCTCGGCGATGTTCTTGCCCTTGAACAGGATGTCGAGCGTGTCGCGGTTGTAGCGGGCGCCCTTGCACACCTCGCACGGCACGTAGACGTCCGGCAGGAAGTGCATCTCGATCTTGATCGTCCCGTCGCCGGAGCACGCCTCGCAGCGTCCGCCCTTGACGTTGAACGAGAACCGGCCCGGCTGGTAGCCCCGGACCTTCGCTTCCTGGGTCGTGGCGAACAGCTTGCGGATGTGGTCGAACACGCCCGTGTACGTCGCTGGGTTCGACCGGGGCGTCCGCCCGATCGGTGACTGGTCGATGTTGATGACCTTGTCGAGGAACTCCGTGCCCTCGATCTTCTTGTGCTTCCCTGGGACGGTCTTCGACTTGTAGACCTTCTGCATCAACGCCCGGTAGAGGATGTCGTTGACGAGCGTCGACTTGCCCGACCCGGACACGCCGGTCACGGCGACGAAGCAACCGAGCGGGAACTCGACGTCGATGTCGCGCAGGTTGTGCTCCCGCGCGCCCCGCACGACCAACCACTCCTCACGCGGCTCGCGGCGGATCGCGGGAACAGGGATCGACCGCCTCCCCGACACGTACTGGCCAGTGACGGAGTCCTTCGACTTCAGGAGGTCCTTCACGGGCCCGGACACGACGACCGCACCGCCGTGCTCACCTGCACCGGGGCCGATGTCGACCACCCAATCGGCGACGCGGATCGTGTCTTCGTCGTGCTCGACGACGACCACCGTGTTCCCGAGGTCGCGCAACCGGAGCATCGTGTCGATCAGCTTCTTGTTGTCGCGCTGGTGCAGGCCGATCGACGGCTCGTCGAGCACGTACAGCACCCCCACGAGCCCGGAACCGATCTGCGACGCCAGCCGAATCCGCTGCGCCTCACCCCCGGCGAGGGTGCCCGCGTTCCGATTCAGCGTCAGGTAATCGAGACCGACGTCGAGCAGGAACTGCATCCGGGCGTTGATCTCCTTGACCACCCGCTCCGCGATGAGCTTGTCGCGCTCCGACAGCTCCATCGCGAGCAGCGTCGACGCCGCGTCACGGATCGACAGGTTGCACAGCTCGAAGATGTTCCGGCCGCCGACGGTGACGGCGAGCGAGTCGGGCTTCAGACGGGCGCCGACGCACTCGGCGCACGGCACCTCCCGCATGTAGCCCTCCATCTGCTCCCGGATGAAGTCGCTCTCCGTGTCGACGTGGCGCCTCTGAAGGTGAGGGACGACGCCCTCGTAGTGCGTCGAGTACGTGCGCACGCGCCCGTAGCGGTTCTTGAACGACACGTCGATCTTCTTCGTGCCCGTGCCGAACAGCAGGATCTTCTGGTGCGCCTTCGACAGCTTCTTCCACGGCACGGACGTCGAGAACCCGTGCGCCTGCGCGACCGCGGTGAGCACCCGCTGGAACCATTCGCTGTTGCCGCCCGCCCAAGGAGCGATGGCGCCCTCGTCGATGGACAGGTCGACGTTCGGCACGACGAGCTCAGGGTCGACCTCGTACTTCGTCCCGAGGCCCGCGCAGTGGGGGCATGCGCCGTACGGAGAGTTGAACGAGAAGTTCCTCGGCGCGAGCTCGTCGAACGACAGCCCGCAGTTCGTGCACGCGAGGTGCTGCGAGAAGACGAGCGTCTCCCCCTCGTCGGCCTCGCCCTCCGACGTCCGGGAGACGAGCTGCACCTCGGCGACGCCCTCGGCGAGTCGAAGCGCGGTCTCGAGTGAATCGGTGAGCCGCCGCTCGATGCCGGCCCGGTTCACGAGCCGGTCGACGACGACTTCGATCGTGTGGTTCTCGTAGCGGGCGAGCTTGGGCAGGTCGCCGCCACCGAGCTCGTGCAGCTCACCGTCGATGCGGGCACGGGCGAAGCCCTGCTTGGCGAGGTCTTCCAGCAGAGACTCGTACTCGCCCTTGCGTCCGCGCACGACCGGCGCCAGCACCTGGAACCTCGTCCCTTCCGGGAGCTCGAGGATGCGGTCGACGATCTGCTGCGGCGTCTGCCGGCTGACCACCCGCCCGCAGTTCGGGCAGTGGGGGATGCCCACGCGGGCGTAGAGCAACCGCAGGTAGTCGTAGATCTCCGTGATGGTCCCGACGGTGGATCGCGGGTTGCGAGAGGCCGACTTCTGATCGATCGAGATCGCCGGGGACAGCCCCTCGATGAAGTCGACGTCGGGCTTGTCCATCTGCCCGAGGAACTGGCGGGCATAGGCGGACAGCGACTCGACGTAACGGCGCTGCCCTTCGGCGTAGATGGTGTCGAAGGCGAGGGACGACTTGCCCGAACCCGAAAGACCGGTGAAGACGATGAGCTTGTCGCGCGGCAGCTCGAGCGAGATGTTCTTGAGGTTGTGCTCGCGTGCACCGCGGATGACGATCTTGTCGTGCTGGGCGCCGGGGCCGACCTTGGTGGCGGACTTCGTTCCGGAGCTCTTCGATCCGGCGGAGGTGGATCGGGACGACATCGGTGTAAGTCTACTGAGAGAACGTGTGTTCGGTTCGCTGCCACGTCGACAGACGCAGGTGAACGCCGCTGAACAGCCTCAGCCGCTCAGACCGGCCGATCGGACGCCACCCATCGGTGGCCTCGAACGGCTTGTACGCGTCGGCCAGCTCCACCAGCACCAGCTGATCCTCGCCCGCCGCCGCGACGACGTCGAGCGCCTCATGAAAGAGGCCGGTGTCGATCGCGGTGAGCCACCGTCGCTCGCCGTACGTCGCTCCCCCCTCGCGAGCCAGATGAGCGATCCGAGACACGATCACCGGCTCCGGACGGGCCTCGATGGCACCGATCGTGCGGTCGACGTCGTGGCTGCGGACGGCGAGCCACCCGCACCCGGCGAGCGTCACGGCGACGGCGGCCACGATGATCGCCCGCTGCACCAACCGCGGCAGTGCGAGCACGCACACGAGCCCCACCGCGGCCAGCAGCAACCCGCTCGTCAGCACGTACCGTCCGGCCCACTGAGGCGCCGCACCTCCGCGGAACTGCGTCGCGACGACGACCGGCAACGCGGCTGCGCCGACCCACAACGGGAACCGGCGATGACCAGCAACGGCGATTGCGGCGACCGCGACAGGCCAGGCGACGAAGAGCCCAGGGACGAACCCGAGTCCGTCGCCGAACCGGAGCGCTATGACACCGACGGCGCCGGCGACGACCGCGACGCCGAACCACTCGTCGGTGCGGCCTCGGACCACGCCCCACGCGAGCAACGCGACCGCGGTCGAGCCCAGGAGGACGCCGGACGTCGAGCCGCCTGCCCCCAGCAACGTGTACGCGGCCTCGGTGATCCGGTCCGCTGGAGCATCACCCGCCAGCGATGCGACGCCGGTCGCACGCGCGCCGCGGATCCCCTGGTCGAGCACACGTCGCTCGAGGAGGTCGTTGGCGAAGGCCACGGCTCCGAACGCGCCCATCGCTGCGACGGCGGCCGAGGCCGCACGTGCGGCGACGACCCGAGCGCCATCCCGTTGCTCACGCGTCAAGCGGACGCCCAGCATCGCCGCCGCGATCGCGCCGGTCACGGCGACGTACACAAGCGTCTCGGTCCGCATCGTGAACGAGAGGCCCAACAACGCACCGGCGACAGCCGCTCGTCCCCACCGCCGGCCGTCCGCCTCCACGACATCCCAGACGAGCACCACGCCCCACGCCATCAGCGCGACGCCCCACGAGTGCTCCCAGAAGTCGAGCGCGTAGATCGTCAGTGGAGAGGCGAGCCCGATGAGCCAGAACGCTCCCCATCCCGCACGCTCGTCAGCACCCAGCCGCCGAACCAGCGCCCGAGTCGCGAACGCCGCTGCGACGGCGCCCATCATCGGCAGCAACAGCGCGAGGCGGTACCCGCCGACGTCGTACAACGGCGCGGCTGCGAACAGCATCGGCAGCGTCGTCACGTTCACCCATCGCCGGCCGATGTGGGCGGTGAAGTAGATGGGGTAGACGGAGCCGTCAGAATCCCACCGCTCGGCCCAGTACCCGAGGTCGGGATCGAACGTGATCCCCTCCCCCCTGGTCATGACCTCGAGCGTCGCCACCTTGCCGCCGGTGTCGGTTCCGAGGAACCCCCGCGGCGAGTTCAAGAACGAGAGACCGACGTAGGCGCACAGCAGCACGACGCCGGCGACGACAGGGCGGCGCCACACCGCCGCCGACGTTACGGCTACGGCGCGGTGCCGGTGGCGGACGACGGCAGGTACGTCTCGTCGCCGCCGTAGCGAACCCCGACGGCGTCCCCCCGCTTCAGCCGGACGGTGGCCGAGGCGACACCGGAGACGGCGGTGATCCGGGTGGCGACGATGCGGTCGTTCACGAGGAACTCGACGGCGGCCCCGGTCACTGCCGCGCCGTCGTCGTCGACGAGCCGCGCCGTCAGCGTCGCCGACGGCCGGCGCCCGCTGATCACCAGTTCGAGAACCGATGCTTCGCGCACCGCGTCGACGACGGTCTCGGCCGTGGATCCCGTGTACCTGGCGTCACCTGCGTAGCTCGCGGTGACGCTGCGCCGACCGGTGGCGCCCGACGCGACGAACGTCGCCACGCCCCGACCATCCCCGTCGACCGTGACGGTGCGGCTCTGGTCCGCGAACGACACCTCGACCCGTGAGCCGGAAGGCGCACGGGCGAGATCGACCACGACGTCGAACTCGTCCGTCAGCTGCACCGACGCGGGCGCGGTCAGCGACAGAGACGTCTGCGTCATCGGCTCCGACGGCTGCTGGGTGGCGACGGCGACCAGCGGCGTCCGCACCTCCATCGAGTAGCGGTGCCCGACGTTCGTCGGCGCTGCCGTCGGCACGACGAACTGCCACTGCTGCGCGTCGACCTCGTTCACCGGCACGGGCGACGGGAGAAAGGCGTTGTCGGTGTCGCCGGTCACGAAGAAGTGGACGCCGTGGCTTCCGAACGCGCCTTGGCGGTCGGTGCAGGCGAGCTGGTCGTAGGGCTTGCCGGCGTGCGCGGCGTACGCAGCCTTCACCCGTGGGTCCGACGACGCCTCCCCCGGGAACGGGCGCGGCACCGGGTTGTCGCCCGTCCCGTCGTCGAGGCACGCGTCGTCCCGGTAGTAGGGCACGACCGTCGGCTCGGTGACCGACGTCGGTCCCTTGTTCTCGAGCACGTACACGAGAGACCCGTGGTCACCGGCACCCGACACCTGTTCCCAGGTGAGGAGCGAGATCGGCACGTTGAGCGTCGCATCGGGCGCGTCGAAGAACGCCGGGAACTCCGCGTTGCCATCCACGTTCGTGTCGACCCCGTCGACGTTCCCGTAGACCTCGTCGTTCACCCCGTCGATGTCGACGCCGCCCGGCTTCGTCGGCGTGTAGTACTTCGCCGCGATGCCTCTGTTGTAGTCCCACGCCGGTCGATCAGGTCGGCGCCGTAGGTGCCCTTGAACCCCGGCTTCGTCACGCGCAGGCCGCGGACCATCCACCGCCCCGTGGCGCGCCACTCGTAGGTGTCGGTGCTGACCGTCACGCCGTCGCGCGGAAAGCGGTCTGACGACGCCTTGGCCGAGGCAGGGGTCCCGTCGGGGCAGACCGTGCCGGACAGGTTCGGGCCGTAGCCGGTGTTGCTCGTACCGAGCTGCTCCGGATCACCGTTCTTCTCGTCGAAGAACGTCCGGTCGATCCACTGGTCGGCGTTGGCGTCACGCTCGTAACGGACGTGCCAGTCCGACTCGCCCAACGAGGAGCCGGCCGCACGGGTGAACAGGTAGACGTAGCGATGCGCCCCGGGAGCGAGCGGATCGGCGATCACGATCTCCTGGCGCGTCGTGCCCGTGCCGGCCGGACCGCGTGCAGCAGCCGGCGCTTGCTCCGGTCCCGCGTCGCTCGGCATGAACACGAGCTCGTCGTCGTCGTCGAAACCACGAACGGGATCCTCCGCCCTCGTCTGCTCCGCCGGATACTGGGCGGTGCAGACACCGGCCGTCCGCTTCCAGCTCTCGACGTCCCATTCGTAGCTCAGCTCGACGTCGCTGCGGGAGTACATCCCGAAGTCCGAGCTGGCGTTGGCGAGGAAGTAGGGGAAGCGCTCGTCGACCTGCACGGGCACCTCGATCCAGCGGCCACCCTCGTAACGGAACGCCACCACGGTCTCGGGGTCGACGCCGGTGCGCGGGTCGGCGGGCGGCACCTCCACGCGGCCTGCGTGCGCGTTCCTGGCCGGGCCCTGGAGCGACGAGCCGAAGTCGCCGTGCACGGCCACCGCCGGCAGCTGCGACCACTGCGGCAGCTGCGCGCCGGTGAACACGATCGGCGCCACGTTCGGCCGCTCGAAGACGTCGCTGCCCACCCCGAGCGGTGCGAGACGATCGTCGAGTGGACCGGCGACGGCCGGCCACGGAACGAGACCCGCCAGCAGGCCGGCGACGGCCACACCGATCAGGCCCAGGCGCGAACGACGAGAGGTGAGAACCCCGGGCATGTGTCAGGCATTCGACAGAAACACCGCGCGCTCCTGTCGCTGACCTACCTCCGGAAGCCCCGGCGCCCGGTCAAGCCTTCGCCGTCTCGAGCTCCTTCTTGAGGTCGGCGATCTCGTCGCGCAGCTTCGCCGCGTACTCGAACCGGAGATCGGTCGACGCCTCCCGCATCTCCTCCTCCAGGGTCCGGATGAGGCGGGCCAACTCGTCCTTCGGCAGGTTCGAAAAATCGGAACGGTCACGCTTGCGCGAGCGCTTGTCCTTCCCCGGGACAGGTGCGGTGCCGTCACCGCGGCCGAGCAGGCTCAGGATGTCGGACACCGCCTTGCGGATCGTCTGCGGGTCGATGCCGTGCTCCTCGTTGTACTTCTGCTGGAGCATCCGCCGGCGTTGCGTCTCCGAGATCGCGCGCTGCATCGAGTCGGTGATGGTGTCGGCGTACATGATCACCTGACCGCCGACGTTGCGCGCGGCTCGGCCGATCGTCTGGATGAGCGACGTCTCCGACCGGAGGAAGCCCTCCTTGTCGGCGTCGAGGATCGCGACCAGCGACACCTCCGGCAGGTCGAGCCCTTCTCGGAGGAGGTTGATGCCGACGAGGACGTCGAACTCGCCGAGGCGCAGGTCGCGGATGATCTCGATCCGCTGGATCGTGTCGACCTCCGAGTGGAGGTACCTCACCTTGATGCCCATCTCGAGCAGGTAGTCGGTGAGATCTTCGGCCATCTTCTTCGTCAGCGTCGTCACGAGCACTCGGGCGTCGTCGGCGACCCGCTTCTGGATCTCGTCCATGAGGTCGTCGATCTGGCCCTTGGTGGGCTTGACGATCACCTCGGGGTCGACGAGGCCCGTCGGACGGACGATCTGCTCGACGACCTGCGTCGACTGCGACAGCTCGTACGCGCTCGGCGTCGCCGACAGGAAGATGCACTGGTTGATCCGCTCGTAGAACTCGTCGAAGCGGAGCGGCCGGTTGTCGGCGGCGGATGGGAGCCGGAACCCGTGGTCGATCAGCGTCTCCTTGCGCGACCGGTCGCCCTCGTACTGCCCGTGGAGCTGCGGGACGGTCACGTGCGACTCGTCGATGACGAGCAGGAAGTCCTTCGGGAAGAAGTCGATGAGCGTGTGCGGTGGGACCCCGGGCTCACGCCCGTCGATCGGAGCCGAGTAGTTCTCTATGCCGTTGCAGTAGCCGACCTCCTGAATCATCTCGAGGTCGTACTGCGTGCGCATCCGTAGACGTTGCGCCTCGAGCAGCTTGCCGTGGGCCTCGAACCACGCGAGCCGCTCCTGGAGCTCCTTCTCGATGCGCGCTATGCCCGACCGCAGGCGCTCCTCGCCGGCGACGTAGTGGGTCGCCGGGAAGATCGTGATCTCCTCGAAGTCGCCCAGCGTCTCGCCGGTCAAGGTGTCGACTCGGGCGATCCGCTCGATCTCGTCACCGAAGAACTCGATCCGGTAGGCGAACTCCTCGTACGCGGGATGGATCTCGACGGTGTCGCCCCGGACGCGGAACTTCGAACGGATGAGGTTTTGGTCGTTGCGCTCGTACTGCATGTCGACCAGCTGGCGGAGCAGCGACCGCTGGTCGTGCTCCTCCCCCACCCGGAGGAAGCAGATCTGCTTCGCGTACTCGTCGGGAGAGCCGAGGCCGTAGATGCAGGAGACGGAGGCGACGACGATGACGTCGCGCCGGTGCAGGAGCGCCGACGTGCACGCGTGGCGGAGACGGTCGATCTCGTCGTTGATCGACGAGTCCTTCTCGATGTAGGTGTCGCTCGAGGGGAGGTACGCCTCGGGCTGGTAGTAGTCGTAATACGAGACGAAGTACTCGACCCGGTTGTTCGGGAAGAACCCCCGCATCTCGCTCGCGAGCTGGGCGGCGAGCGACTTGTTGGGGGCGATGATCAGCGTCGGCCGCTGGACCGCCTCGATCGTCCAGGCGATGGTGGCCGATTTGCCCGATCCGGTGATGCCGAGGAGGGTCTGGAACCGGTCACCCCGGTTGATCCCCTCCGTCAGCGCGGCGATCGCTTTCGGCTGGTCTCCGGCGGGCGCGAACTCGGAGACGACCTCGAACTTCTGCACGGTGCAAGTGTACGAACCACTTCGGACAAGAAGTCCGGGGCACCTACTGCGCGTTGGCCCGGAGCTCTTCCAGCCAGGCCCAACAGGCGTCGAGCTGGCCGTCGAGGGCGTCGACGGGACCGGAGTTGTCGACGACGAAGTCGGCGATGGCCACCCGCTCCTCCCGAGAGATCTGGGCGGACACCCGGGCCCGGGCGTCGGCCTCGGAGAACCCGCGGAACTCGACGAGGCGGCGCACGGCCTCGTCGACGGGGCAGTCGACGACGATCACACCGGCGACGCCGTAGGCCTCACGCCCCCGCTCGGCGAGCAGTGGGATGTCGAGGATCACGATGTTGTTCGTCTGCGCGTTCGCGGCGATCCGCTCGGCCATCACCTGACCCACGAGCGGGTGGGTGATCTTGTTCATGTCGAGGCGAGCGGCCTCGTCGTTGAAGATGATCGCCGCGAGCGCCGGTCGGTCGAGCGTGCCGTCGGCAGCCACGACACCTTGGCCGAAGCGGTCGATGATCGCCTGATAGGCAAGGCCGCCGGGCGCCTGGATCTCCCGGACGATCGCGTCGGCGTCGATGACCACCGCTCCGCGCTCCGCGAGCTTCGACGAGACGGTCGACTTCCCCGAGCCGATCCCCCCGGTGAGTCCCACCAGCAGCACGGGCGCCGACCGTAGCATCGGCCCATAAGCACCCCGTCGCCCCAGCCGCCGGCGCCGTCGACCCGAGCCGACCTGCTGGCGTCGTTCGGGCCGCTCGTCACGCTCATCCGATGGGGCACCGTCGCGTTGGGGCTGGCGCTGGCCGCCGTCGACGACGCCGAGCGTGCCCGCTCGTTGGCGTGGGGCGTCCCGTTGGTCGCGTACGCCGCCCTGCGGACGGTCCGCCCCCTGCGGTACGTGTCGGCGCGGATCGAGTCGCTCGTGCAGGTGCTCGCCGAGGTCGGGCTCACCCTCGCCGTCGTCGTCGCCACCGGGTACTGGGAATCCCCCTACGTGTTCGCACTCGCGACGGCGATCCTCGCAGCCGGCTTCGCTCGCGGGTTCGGGTTCGCGCTGCGGACGGCAGCGACGGCGATCACCGCGGTCGCCATCCCGTTCCATGTCCAGGCAGCCGACGCCCGCTTCCTCGTCACGGTGCAGTGGGCGACCGAGCTCCTCCTCGTGGCGATCGTCGCCGGCTACGCGAGGAGGCTGTTCGGCGAGGCCGAGGAGCAGACCGTCCTGGCCAGGCAGGCCAACGACCTGCTCGCGCAGCTGCACGACATCGCGCAGACCCTCCCGTCGTCGCTCGACCTCGACGAGACGGTCGCCGACACCGTCCGCGAGATCCGGCAGCTCCTCGCGCCGAACGCCGTCGCCGTGCTCCTCGCCGACACGACCGGGGCGGGATGGACGGTTGCGCTCGCAGAGGGGTTCCGTCTCGGAGCAACCGTCGCCGACCCCTCAGCCATCGTGTCGGACGCCCGCCTCGACCTCGTCGCCCGGAGCCGCACGGTCGGGGTCGTCCTCCTCGGGTGGGACGGCACGCCACCACGACGCGGTCTCACCGATCCGGACATCGAGGCGCTCGTCCATCGCAGCGCGCTTGCCATCGACAACGCCCGGTGGTTCACGCTCCTCCGACGAGTAGGCGCCGACGAGGAACGCACGCGCATCGCACGCGATCTCCACGACCGGGTCGGCCAGTCGCTCGCGTTCGTCGGGTTCGAGCTCGACCGCATCAGCCGCGCCGCCAGCGGCACCGACGTGGAGCCGGAACTGGCGGAGCTGCGGGAAGACGTCCGGCGCGTCGTCACCGAGGTTCGCGACACCTTGTACGACCTGCGGACCGACGTGACCGAGGAGCAGGGGCTGGTGCCGACGCTGTCGACGTATCTCGATCGGGTGGCGGATCGAACCGGCCTCGACGTCGACCTCGACACCGAGGAGACGACCCGCCTCCCCCTCCGCAAGGAGCGCGAGGTGTGGCGCATCGCGCAGGAAGCCGTGGCGAACGCCGTGCGCCACGCGGGCGCGTCGATGCTGGCTGTGCGCTGGTACCACGACGATCGCGGCGGGCTGCTCGAGGTTCGTGACGACGGGCGCGGTCTTCCGGAGGAAGGCGCCGTCCGGCCCGACGCCTACGGTGTTCGAGGTATGCGGGAACGAGCTGCGGCGATAGGTGGCCGTCTGACGGTCGGACCGGCCGAGGGCGGCGGCACGCTCGTGCGGTGTGAGGTGCGACGGTGACGATCCGCATCCTCCTCGTCGACGATCACACGATGGTCCGCCAGAGCATGCGCCGGGCCATGGAAGCCGAAGGCTTCGAGATCGTCGCCGAGGCTGGCGACGGCGACGAAGGCGTCCGTCTCGCCGGCGAGCACGCGCCGGACGTCGTGTTGATGGACGTGTCGATGCCGGTGCTCGACGGCGTCGAAGCGACCCGCCGCATCCGCGAGCGGTCGAGCGCAACGCAGGTCGTCATGCTCACGATGCACGCCGACGCCGACGTCGTCCGCAATGCGCTCGCGGCCGGTGCGGTCGGCTACCTCACCAAGGACTGCTCGATCGACGAGGTAGCGGAGGCGGTCCGCCTTGCGGCCGACGGCGAGGGCGCCGTCTCGCCTGCGCTGGCCGCGGCGATGCTCCGTGAGGCCGACCGGGCCGCCGAAGCCGCAGCCCCCCCGATCCTCAGCTCGAGGGAGGCCGAGGTCCTCCAGCTGGTCGCCGAGGGCAAGAGCCCGCCCGAGGTGGCGGCGGAGCTGTTCATCAGCGCCAAAACGGTCAAGAACCACCTTTCGAGCATCTACGAGAAGCTGGAAGCTCGCGACCGGACGCAGGCGGTGTTGAAGGGCCTTCGAATGGGCGTCATCCGGCTCGATTGACCGCGAAACGTGGCGGACGATGACGCAATGAGCCGATCGGCCTATCGAACCCCGGTCGGGCCACGCCGATACCTTTCCTGCACTGACGTGGGTGGTCTGCGCACAAAGGAGAAGCAGTGAGCCTCAAGTCCTACCTCGAGCTCGTCGTCTCGCCGATGCTCCGAGCGCATCTGGGGATCCGCGACGACCGTGGCGCCAGCCTCGTCGAGTACGCGCTCCTCGTGGCGCTGATCGCCGTGGTCTGCATCCTCGCGATCACCTTCATCGGCAACAACGCGAACTCGAAGTTCTCCGAGGTGAGCTCGAATCTCAACAAGTAGGGGTGACGAGGGGGCGTCTCTCGTCGAATATGCCCTTCTCCTCGCGTTGATCGCCCTCGTGGCGTTCCTCTCGCTCCGCTACTTCGGAGAGGCTCGCGACAACAGCTTGTCGACGAGCGGCTCGGCGATCGCCGGCCTCGTGCTCGTCACACTCCCCTGACGTAGACCACCCAGTCGCCGTCTGCGAAGGCTCGCCGCCAGTCCCGGTTCCGGCCGAGGATGGCGGCGAGTTCCGCGTCTCGGGGCCAGATCACCGCGTCCGCCCGGTAGCGGTCGAGGATCTGCAGGCTGCGTCCGCCGCCGTCGCGCAGCACCAGGTAGTCGTCGATGACCTGCTCCGGATACAGGTCGTAGCGGTCGTCGATGAAGACGTCGGCGCCCCGCCCCTCCCGAAGGATGCGGTAACAGCCGACGACGTCGGTCGTGATGATCCGGTCGGCGCCGGCCGCGGCGTCGAACGCCCGCCGTGGGGGGTACGCGTCGAGGTCGAGCGGGTCGCCAACGGCAGCGGCGGCGACGAACACGGCGGCGGCGACCACGATGACCGCGGCGATCGCCCGGTGGATCGGTGGTCGGTGCAGGTCGGCGTGGGCCGACTCGGCACGCGGTCGAAGCGCACGTCCGAGAACGGGCGCCACGACGACAGCGGCCGCGGCGAGGTTCCGCTGGGAGAGCAGTCCCATCGCCATGAACACGGCGCTCGGGACCAGGTCGAGAAGGCGCACCCGGTGGCGGACGACCGCCGTGGCCAGCACCACGACCACCACAACCACCGAGACGACGGCGATCACCACGAACGGGTTGCGCGGCGGAAACGGCGGGCGCCACTCGACGACCTGGGCGAAGCTCGCCCGCTTCTCGACGACGACGAACGGGAACAGCAGCAGCCGAGGACCGATCGGGTTCACGGCACCGAACGCCACGCCGCCGGCGAACCAGGCGAGGTACCGAACGAGGTGCCGGCGGTCCGCGTTCGACGCCGCGACGATCACGAGCACGAGCCAGACGCCACCGAGCACGAACGACCCGTGGCTGTTCACCCAGATCCACGCCACCGGCACGAGGATCCACGGGGCCAGCCTCCGCTCCACGGCGAGCACGGTCACCCCCATCGCCAGCAGGCCGACCACGAGCGGGCGCGGTGACCAGTAGGCGACGCCGACGCCGACGGCGAGCAGAGCAGCGGCCGCGGTGCGCATCGGCGTCGCTGCACGGGCGAGGGTCCCGAGCAGCCATCCCAGCGCGGCGTAGAGGACGCCGTGGAGGATCACGAGCCCGGCGGCTCCGGCGATCCGGTCGGTGATGCCGTAGAGAACCGACACGAGCCAGCTCTGCACGACCCACGGGTCACCCGCGGCGGTGAACGAATAGGGGTCGCGCCGGGGGACCCCAAGGCCGTCGACGATGTCGATGCCGGTACGGAGGTGGACGAACGTCGAGTTGTCACCGATCGGGCGGAGACCGAGCCTCAGCCCGAGGAGCGCGATCACCGCGACGAACAACGTCTCCAGCGTCGGTGTCGCCGCTACCGAGCGGCCGCCGTCTCCGGCCGAGGCCGGTGCCATCGTCAGAAGCCGCTGCGGACGAAGTTCAGCATCGCCGGGCCGATGAGCACGACGAAGATGCCGGGAAAGACGCAGAGCACCATCGGGAAGAGCATCTTCACCGGCGCCTTCTGCGCTTCCTCCTGCGCGAGCTGACGCCGCTTGATGCGCATCTCCTCCGACTGCGCCCGGAGGATGCGACCGATCGACACTCCGAAGGTCTCCGCCTGTATCAGCGCGAGGAGGAACGAGTGCAGCTCGGGGACGTCGGTGCGGTCGTCGAGGTTGCGCAGCGCGTCGACCCGACCGGCGCCGGCGCGCAGCTCGCCGAGCATCCGTCCGAACTCCTCCGACAGCGGGCCGGGAACGGCCGCGACCGTGCGGGCAAGGGCCTGGTCGAACCCCAGGCCGGCCTCCACCGAGATCGTCAGGAGATCGATGACATCGGGCAGGCGGTGGCGGATCTCCACCCGCCGCTCCTCCACCTGGCGGTTCAACACGGCGTCGGGCCCGACGATCAAGGCGAACGCGGCGAACCCGAAGAGGAGGAGCTTGTCGCGTGTCTGACCGGGGACCATCACGACGGCAACGGCGAGAACCGGCACTGCGGCGACCGTCAGGACGCGCACCAAGCGGAACCGGTCGAGCTCGGTCGGCCCGGGCCTCCCCGCGTAGGTGAGCTTCTTGCGCACGCCCTCCATGTAGCCCTCGGGCATGAACCCGCGACCCATCGCGACGAGCGTGCGGCCCACCGGCTGGAAGACCCGCTGGACGATCGGCACCTCGAGCTCGCGCTGGCGCAGATCGGTCTGCTCGTACTCCTCGAGGTTGCGCAGGCCGGCCTTGACCGTGCGCTTCTCCTCGGCGTCGGTGAGGAAGGCGTACACGCCGAGGGCGACGCCGACGAACAGCGCGGCCACGGCGACGAAGAGCAGCGGGTCAGACGTCAATGGTGATGACCTTCTTCATCCACGCGAACCCGGCGCAGGTGAGCCCGACGCCGCCGAGGATCATCGCCTTGCCGATCGTCGACGCGAACAGCGGCGCGAGGTAGGCGGGGTTCATCACCATGAGCACGGCACCGATCACGAACGGCAGCGCGCCGACGATGATCGCCGAGAGCCGGCCCTCGGCGGTCAGCGCGCTCACCTCGCGGCGGAGCCGCTCGCGCGAGATCATCGTCTCCGATACCGAGCTGAGGAGCTCCGCCAGGTTGCCGCCGATCTCGCGCTGGATCCGGATCGCGATGACGACCCAGTCGAAGTCCGGGCTGTTCATCCGGCGGGCGGTGTCGTCGAGCGCCACCTCCATGTCGCGGCCGAGGCGCGTCTCGAGGACGGCTCGCCGGAGCTCCCGTCCCATCGGGTCCTCGACCTCGTTCGCGACGGCTTCGAGTCCCTGCACCAGGGAGTAGCCCGCCCGCAGCGAGCTGGCCAGCAACTGCAGAGCATCGGGCAGCTGCGCGGTGAACTGCCGGCGCCGGCGCTCCGACAGCAGGTTGAGAACGGCGATCGGCCCCAGCGCGCCCACGATGGCTGCCGCGAGCGCGAGCATCCCTCCTGCGGCGACGCCGACGACACCAGCCAGGGCGACGAGCCCCACGAGGTAGAAGACGACGAACTCCTGCGGCGTCACCTTGACGTCGGCCGCGTCGAGCTTCGCCTCGAGGCGGTCGAGCAGACCGCCGCCGCCGGTCATCCTCGCGGTCGCCTCGACGGCACGCCGCACGGCGTCGGGAACGAGATCGCGGTCTTCCTGAACCGGCGCCGCCGCACCCTGGCCGCGGGTGTACGCGTCGACGATCGACAGCGGCGTCTTGTCCCGCACCACCGACGACGCGACGAGCCACCCGAACAGCCCGGCCGCAGCCGCCGCGAGGACGGCGACGGCGACGCGCCCGGCGGCGGAGTCGAGAGGCCCCGGCGTCCGCGGGATCTCGACGGTCCTCGGCTGCGCGACCTGACCGACGCCGACGGCGTTCACGGGCGTCGTCGCCGTCGCGATGGCGTCGCCCAGCTTCAACGAGACGTCGAGGTTCCCGGAGGACGCGCCCAGTGCCGACGTCCACGAGATCTCGTACTGGTTCTGGAGCACTCGTTGGACGTTCTGGTAGAGCGCGTCGAGCCGGGAGGCGTCGGTGGTCTCGGCGAACGTTCCACCGCTCGCGTCGGCGAGCCGGCGGAGTGCTTCGACGTCGGACTCGCCCCGGCCGGTCAGCGCGATGGGGAACACGCCGGCACCGGTCGAGGCGACCGCGCCGAGCGCCTGATCGGCGGTGGTGGTCGAGACCGTGTCGGCGCCGTCGGAGAGCACGATCAGGTACGGCAGGAGGTCGCCGCGTTCGGTGAACAGACCCGACGCGGTCCGGATCGCGTCCCACAGCGCGGTCTCCCCCGCCGGCTGCAGCCCCTCGATCGCGCCGAGCAGGAGCGACGGATCGGCCGTGAAGTTGACCGCGATGCGGGCGGCGTTGTCGAACGCGACCAGCGCCACCTCGTCGGTCGGCGCCTTCGTCTCGACGAAACGACGCGCGGCCTCCTTGGCCCGGGCGAGCTTGCCGCTCGCCGCCATCGATCCTGAGGTGTCGACGACCAGCACGACGCCGACCGGACGAGTCGACTCGGCCACGGGCACGACATCGATGTCGGGCACGACGCGGCCGTTCTCGCGGACCACGACGGCGCCGAGGTCCGGACGTTCGCCCGCGAAGAGGGCGCTGACGCGCACGATCGGGAACTCACGCGTGTCGATCGCCCGGATGCTGACGAGGTCCGCGGCACCCGCCGGTGAGGCGGCAGCCACCGTCAGTCCGACCATCGTCAGTCCGACCATGGCCAGGACTGCCATCGCCCACGCGGCAACGGCGGCGACGACCGCGCGCACGCGCATCGCCGCTACCGCCCGACGACCTGCCGCGCGAACGCCTCGGCCTCGAACAGCTCGTCGTCGAGCTGGATACCGTGGTCGCGCAGGCGGTCGGCGAACGCCGGGCGCGCCCCGGTCGCCTTGAGGTGGCCGCGGAAGCGGCCTTCCTCGTCGACACCCATGCCGAAGTCGAACAGGAACAGGTCCTGGGTGACGATCGACTCGCCGTCCATCCCCTGCACCTCGGTCACGTGGGTGACCCGGCGCGTGCCGTCACGCAGCCTCGACAGGTGCACCACGAGGTCGAGCGCGGAGGCCATCTGCTCGCGGATGGCCCTCACGGGCAGGTCGAATCCGGCCATCAACGTCATCGTCTCGATGCGCGCGAGGACGTCACGAGGGCTGTTCGCGTGGATCGTCGTGAGCGAGCCGTCGTGGCCGGTGTTCATCGCCTGGAGCATGTCGAGGGCCTCACCGGCTCGGCACTCGCCGACGACGATGCGATCCGGCCGCATGCGCAGCGCGTTGCGGACGAGGTCGCGGATGGTGATCTCACCGCGACCCTCGATGTTCGGTGGACGCGCCTCCAGCGGCAGCACGTGCGTCTGCGCGAGCTGCAGCTCCTTGGCGTCTTCCACCGTCACGATCCGCTCGTCGTGGGGGATGAACGACGAGAGCACGTTGAGCGTCGTCGTCTTTCCGGTGCCGGTACCGCCGCTGACCACCACGTTGAGCCGGCCGCGCACGCAGGCCTCGAGGAACTGCGCGAGCTGCTGCGAGAACGTCGACATCGCGACGAGATCACGCACCGTGTACGGGTCGGCGGAGAACTTCCGGATGGTGAGGAACGGCCCGCCGATCGCCAGCGGGTGGACCACGGCGTTCACGCGGGAGCCGTCAGGAAGCCGGGCGTCCACCATCGGCGTCGCCTCGTCGATGCGGCGACCGACCTGACCGACGATCTTGTCGATGATCCGGCGCAGATGCGCCTCGTCGATGAAGGTCGTACCGGTGGCCTCGATCCGGCCGCTGCGCTCGACGTACACCCGCGACGGGCCGTTCACCATGACCTCGGTGACCGTGGCGTCGTGGAGGTGACGGTCGATCGGTCCGTAGCCGAGGATGTCGTCGGAGACGTCACGAAGGAGCTGCGCCCGGTCGGCCGCCGAGATGGGTGCGGTCTCCCGGGCGAGCGCCTGCTGCAACGACTCCTGGACGCGTTCGCGGAGGTCGTCCTCCGACAGGCGCTTGTCGTAGAGGACCGCGCCGAGCTCGTCGATCAGCTGGGCGTGGATCTTCTGGCGGAGCTCGTCGAGCAGCGGGTTGCCCGATCCCGCCGCTGCTTGGGAGTGCAGCCTCTCGTAGAGCGACACCGCTACCTCCCGCCGGCGCTCTCTTCAGAGAGGGCGGGAAAGAGATCGGCGAGGCGCTCGAGGTTGCGCGACACGCCGGAGCGGGGGGCGTCGATGACGACGGGCACGCCCTTGTTGATCGACTGGGGAACCGCGATCTCGCTCGGCAGCAGGCAGTCGGCCTTCATCTGCAACGTGCGTTCGACGTCCGCGATGTCGAGCTTGACCTTCGAGTTCGCTCGGTTCAGGGTCAGCTTCACCTTCGAGCTCGGGATGTGCAGGAGCCGCAGGGTCTGGAGACCGATCTTGGTGTTCTTGATGTGCGGGATGTCCATCCCCGCCATGAGCACGATGTCGTCGGTGGCCTCGAGCACCCCGAGGACGATGTCGTCGAAGCGTGCCGGCGTGTCGATGATCACGTAGGAGCAGAACGACGAGAGGACCTCGATGATCCTCTGCAGGTGCTGAAGGCTGACGGAGTCAGCGAAGGCGGGCTCGATCGGCGCGGGCAGCACGAACACGCCGGTCGCGTCGTGCTTGATCAGCATGCTCTTCAGGAGCGACTCGTCGAGGCGGTCGATCTGGTTGACCGCGTCGATGATCGTGTGCTGCGGAACGAGCCCGAGCATCACCGCGACGTCGCCGAACTGGAGGTCGGCGTCGACGACCACGACTGGCTTGTCGTTCCGCCGCGCCAGCACCGCCGCCAGGTTGATCGCGACGAACGACTTGCCGGCGCCGCCCTTCGTGCTGAACACCGTGATCGTGCGAGCGCGATCGGTGCCTGCGCCCCCGGGGACGGCGACCAGGTTCGGGGCGCTCGGCGGCGCCTGGAGCGTCTCGCCGGTGCGTGCGATCGCCTCGAGGAGCTGATCGGCATCACCCGACATCGGCACGACGTCGCGGATGCCTGATCGGAGCGCCAGCTGCAGCACGTCGGTGGAGATCTCCGGCACCACGAGCACCGCACCGAGATCGGGGCGTCCCCTCGTCAGCCGCGCGACCTCGCCGAGTGCATCGGCATCGACGTAGGAGGGACCCAGCACCAGCACCGTTGCGGTCGTCGCCCCCCGCTGGTCGACCGCGTTGAGCGAGGCGTACGCCGCAGCACGCGCCGACTCTCCCAACTGCATCGCGAGTCGGGTGCGCAGCTTCGGGTCGTCGTCGACGACGGCGACCGAGTACGGAGCTTCGTGGAGGTCGACGGACGAGACGCTACCCATCACGGCGTCCTGTTCCCGGGAAAGAGGTTGCCGGCGTTGATCGGCGGGATGTCGACGGCCTGGTTGTCCTGCGGCACCAGTGTGAGGTAGAGGCCGCCGCCCTGGGATGCCGCGAACGCGATGCGCGACGCGGCCTCGGGCGGAACGGCGAACGTGATCAGCCCGCTGCCGGGGTTCTGCACCTCCGCGGTGTCGCCCGGCTGGGGCGCAGCGGTCGTTCCGATCGCGATGATCGGGACGTTCTGGTAGAGCACCCGCTGGGAGCCGCCGTCGGCGACGAGGATGTTCACCTTGTCGCCCGGCACCAAGAGGCCGGCGACACCCCGCACCTGGTCGACCGAGACGGTGATGGCGACGTTTCCGGCCGGGATGCGCTGGCTGAAGGTCACCTGCGCGGTCCGGGGATCGACGAACTGGCCCTCGACGAGCACGGTGTTCGGCGACAGCGACGACAGCGCGACCTTGCCGAGGATGGCATCGAGGCTGGTGAGCGCGTTCCCCGGGCGGAACTTCGCAGGGATGCGGTCGGCCTTGACCGCACCGGCGGCGGCCGCCTCGCCCGGCGTTCCCTTCGGGATCTCGGCGGTCACGACGAAGACCTCGACGAGCTGCGTGTCGCCGTAGGCGCGCGACTCGATGCCCCGCACGTAGGCGAACGTCGCCACGGCGGCAACCGCGGCGAGCACCACCGCCGCAAGCACCATGACACCTCGTCGAGAGCCCAACGATCGCGCCTTCCTCCACGCATCCCGACCGCGCCGGCAGCGACGCGCGATCGTTCAGCTCCTCCAGTTCGCGAAAAGCATCGGCACGAATCGGGCCGAAGGCAAGCATCTTCGTGAGAAAACTTCAGCAAGTGGTGAGAAGGCCGATACTTCACAACATGGCTGGAGCCGGACGCGCGCGGGGCCGTTTCGCCGCGCGAGGGCGCGGTGAGTCCGGCGCGTCGCTGGTCGAGTTCGCGCTGGTCCTGCCGGTCTTCTTCATGGTCGTTCTCGGCCTGTTCACCGGCGGTCTCGCGTACACCCGCCGGTTGGCCATCACCGACGCGGTCCGGGAGAGCGCCCGGTACGGCGCCACGCTCCCGCTCTCGACCGAGGCGACCCTCGACGCATGGCTCCAGCGGGTCGGCTCGGTGGTCGTCGCCACGGCCGACGGCGAGCTCGATCCTGGCGAGTCGGGATCACGCATCTGCATCGCCTACGTCCCCGGAAGCGGCACCGCGCGCCGGATGGAGCGCGTCGGCACGGCGTCGCCCGTGTTCACCAACGGCGACTGCTTCAGCGACGGCCGATCGGGCGAATCTCGAGTGCAAGTGATCGGTCGTCGCACGTCGCGGTTCGAACTGCTCGTGTGGTCGGACGACCTGAACCTGTCGTCGGAAGCGGTCGCCCGCTTCGAAGCAGGCTGACGACGTGATCAGCCGGACCTCGCAGATCCGACCCCGCGTCGTGCGGGACGACGCCGGTGCGTACCTCGTCGTCTACGCCCTCCTCGCCGTGGGGATCTTCGCAGCCGTCGCGCTCGTGCTCGACATCGCCGCTCTTCGACACGGACGCCGGGCCGATCGCGCTGCCACTGACCTCGCGGTGACCGCAGCGGCGTCCGTGCTCGATCCGATCGATCCACCATCGGCCGCACCCGCCTGCCAGGCCGCATGGGACTACGTCGTGCTGAACCGCGACGATGCCGAAGGCGCCGTCTCGCCGCCCGACTGCGCGGCGATCTTCTCTGCTGGGGTGTGCGACCCCACGACGCCGGTCACGGCCACGGGCACGTACGGGCCGCTGACGGTGTCGATCACCCATCCGGTGCCCGACGGCGACCCCCTCATGCGGAGCGAACTGATCGGCGGGGACCGCGACCAGCCGATCGACCCCGGCCGCGACGGTCTCCCGTGCCAGCGCATGGCCGTTCGAGTCGAACGCGATCGAACCTTCCTGTTCGGCGCGTTCGTCGGCACCGAGAGCAGTCGCACCGACGTCCACTCCGTGGCGCGGCGGATCTTCCAGACCGGGCCCGACGTACCGGCGATCGTCGCCCTCGAGCCGGCGGGCTGCGACGGGATCCGAGCGACCGCCGCGCCGCTGTCGGTCGTTCCGCTGGCAGCGAACGAGCCCGACTCGATCGTCGTCGACACCGACCTCTCGGCTTGCGCCACGGGCTTCGCGATCGACGCCGCGGTCCCCGGCGCGGTGACGGCCGGCCGCATCGAGGCCCATGCGCTCGCGGGACCGTCGTTCGCGCGCACGGCGAACGGTGTCGTCGCCCCCGCGCCCACACCCGCGCCGGCTCGCCTCGGACGCGGGTTCCTCGACGTCCGCTACAACTGCGGCGCACCGTGCGGACAACCCGCCGGCGCGCTCGACGCACTGCGGGCCCGGGAAGGAGGTCCGGCCGCCCCGGTCGGGCTTCCCGTCGTGACGCCCGGAGCGGTCGGATGCACCGTTTCGCCCGGCGAGACGCTCACCGTCACCGGCGACGTCTACGTCGACTGCGACGAGCTGCGGATCGAAGGGCGAGTGACCTTCACCGGCCAACGGGCGGTCGTCAGGGGCAACGTCGTCATCACCGACTCCGGCTGCGCGGCCGTGAACGACTCCGCCTGTGGCGGTGTCATCGGCGCCGGCCATTCCGCCGTCACCGTCTTCGTTCGCGGCTCGGTGGTGAAGGAGCCGCAGGCCACCCTCGCCCTCACCCGCACGTTCCTCCACACCGGCGGCTTCAGCGCGGTCGCGCCGGCGGCGCCGGGTTCGAGCCAGTTGCGCGTGTCTGCCCCGGCGAGCGGACCGTTCGAGGACCTGCTCCTGTGGACCGACGGCTCGGGCGACGTGCGCATCGGTGAGCAGCAGGTGTTCCAGGTCGAGGGGACGGTCGCGGCGCCGAACGCAGCCGTGGTCCTCGAAGGCACCACGGCAGGTCTCGGCGTCTTCAACAGCCAGATCGTCGCCCGGCGCATCGAGACCGCGGGCACAGAGCCCATCGTGGTGAGCCCGAGCGCGGGACGGGCCACCGGAAGGGTGGCCCGTCAGGTGAAGCTTCTGCGCTGACCGCCGTCGGCGGTCGCCGGGTCAAGCCTCGGGCGCGGCCTCCGCACCCTCTTCGCCGTGCGCGTACTCCTCGGCGAGATCGGCCCACGCGGCCTGCGACTCCGTCTCCGGCTCGAAGGCGGTGTAGTCGATGCTGCCGACGTAGTTGCCGCTCTCGTCGAAGGCGTGCTCGCCGAAGTGCTCGCGGTACTCGGCCGCGACCTCGCCACCTTCCGCGGCCTGCTTGATCGACAGGCTGATGCGGCGGCGCTGCAGGTCGAGGTCGATGATCTTCACCCACAGCTCCTCGCCGGGGGTGACGACCTGATCGGGGGCCTCGACGTGGTGAGCGGCCATCTCCGAGATGTGCACCAGACCCTCGATGCCCTCGCCCACCTGGACGAACGCTCCGAACGGCACGAGCTTCGTGACCCGGCCGTAGACCAGCTCGCCGACCCGGTGGGTGGAGGCGAACTCGTTCCACGGATCCTGCTGGGTCGCCTTGAGCGACAGGGCGATGCGCTCGCGATCCATGTCGACGTCGATGACCTTGACCTCGACCTCGTCGCCGACCGTGACGACGGACGACGGGTGGTCGACGTGCTTCCACGACAGCTCGGAGACGTGGATGAGTCCGTCCATGCCGCCGATGTCGACGAAGGCACCGAAGTTGACGATGCTCGACACGACGCCGCGGCGGGTCTCGCCGACCTTGAGGTTGGTGAGGAACTCGTCGCGCTGTTCCTTCTGCGTCTCCTCGAGCCAGGCACGGCGGGAGAGGACGACGTTGTTCCGGTTCTTGTCGAGCTCGATGATCTTCGCCTGGAGGACCTTGCCCACGTAGGGCTGGAGGTCGCGGACGCGGCGCAGCTCCACGAGGCTCGCGGGAAGGAAGCCGCGGAGGCCGATGTCGAGGATGAGACCACCCTTGACGACCTCGATCACGGGCCCTTCGACGACGCCCTCGTTCTCCTTGATCTTCTCGATCGTCCCCCACGCGCGCTCGTACTGCGCGCGCTTCTTCGAGAGGACGAGACGGCCTTCCTTGTCTTCCTTCTGGAGGACCAGGGCCTCGACCTCGTCACCGAGGCTGACGACCTCGGAGGGGTCGATGTCGTTGCGGATCGACAGCTCGCGGGCGGGGATGACGCCTTCGGACTTGTAGCCGATGTCGAGAAGGACCTCGTCCTTGTCGACCTTGACGATCGTGCCCTTGACGATGTCGCCATCGTCGAAATCGACCATCGTCTGTGCGATGGCATCCTCGAAAGAGACGTCGAGGTCGTCCTCCACCACCGTCTTGAAGACGTAGTCGTCTTCGTCGGTGATGGGCTCGGTGATGTCGGTCATGGAGAAGTTGCTGCGCCTTGTTGGGTTCGTGATCCGCGGCCTGTCCGCAGACGCGACCTACAAGCGTACTGCCACCGTGAGGAACTCCGGCGAGTCGGTGGTCGGGCGGGCCTTTCCGTAGGCGCCGGGGGTGACCGACCAGACGTGCCGAGGCTCGAGCCCGGCCTGCCTGCAGAGGAGCCGCAGCTCGCGTGGCGTGAAGCAACTCGTGTGCAACTGGGCGCTGCGCGTCGCGCCGGCGCTGTTTCGTAGCTCGGTGGTCTCGGTGTTCACGCCCCGATCGGCATCGAAGGTGTCGTGGTCTTCGAGGTACCGGATCATGAAGTAGGCGGAGAAGGCACTGAAGGCCACTCGCCCCCCTGCGGAATTGACGGCCCTGGCCATGCCGGCGAGCACGTCGCCGTCGTCGTCGCCGACGAGGCCGAACCCGCCCTGACAGAGGCTGATGGCGGCGTCGAACTCGCCGTCGAAGGTGAGCTGCCGGGCGTCGGCGACCTCGAACGTGGCGCCGCGCGGCGCGTCGGCTCGTGCGAGGTCGACGAACGTTTCGCTGATGTCGACGCCGTGAACCTCGAATCCGCGCCTCGCCAGCGCATGGGCGTGGCGGCCCGGCCCGCACCCGACGTCGAGGATCCGGTAAGCGCCCGGCTCCAGACCGAGCGCGTCGACGAGGAAGCCGACCTCCTGCTCGGTCCCCTTGGTGAACGAGTACCGCAAGTAGGCCGGCCCGAGGAAGTCGGCGACCTCGGTGAACCAGGTGCCTCCCGGATCATTGGTCACGAAGGTCGCCTCAGCCGGCCTTCGTGACCAATCGTCGCTTCCGGGCACGGGCTAGGCAAGTCTCGCCATTTCAACAATGGGTACCGCTCCGGCGCCGCAAGCCGACGTCCGCGGGGTACTCCTGTCTCTGACGCATCGGCATCGACCTGGAGGGGGACGCCAATGCTCGTGACGGAGACCCGCACGGAGTTCGCACGCCGGATGGCGACGCTGCCCTCGACTCGCGAACCGGCTGCCGCCGACGACGACGACCGCATCATCGACCTGCGCGACGGCGTTCGTGACGGCAGCCGGCTCGCGTTGCGCTCGGCGGTCGTCATGCCGACACTCGCCGCAGCGACCTGGGTGGCGGCGCACCTCGCCGGCAGTCTGTTCTGACGGCCGCCGGCATCGTCGCTGCTACTCCTTGCCCTCGGCCCAGGAGTGGCCCCACGAGACGTTGACGTCGAGCGGCACGTTCAGTGACGCCGCCCCACGCATCGCCTCCAGCGTGAGCTCCTGGGCGCGGTCGCGCTCGTCGGCGGGGACCTCGAGGATCACCTCGTCGTGGACCTGGAGGATGAGGCGCGACTGCAGGCCCTCGTTCTCGAGCGCCTGGTCGAGGCGGACGATCGCCAGCTTGAAGATGTCGGCCGCGAGACCTTGGATGCCGGCGTTCATGGCCTGACGCTCCCCCGCCTGACGGATGCGGAAGTTCGACGAGGACAGCTCGGGGATCTGACGCCGGCGCCCGAACAACGTCTCGGTGTAGCCCCGATCACGCGCCTCGGCCACGGTGCGCACCATGTACTGCTTCACGTTCGGGAACGCCTCGAAGTACGCGTTGAGGATCTCGGCCGCCTCGTCGACGGCGATGTTCAGCCGCTGCGAGAGGCCGTACGCCTCCATGCCGTAGGCCAGGCCGTACGACACCATCTTCGCCTTCGACCGCTGCCCGATCGACACGTCTTCCGGCTCGACGCCATAGATGCGGGCCGCCGTCGCCGTGTGGATGTCGCGCCCACTGGTGAACGCATCGATCAGCCCAGGGTCCTCCGCGAGGTGCGCGATGACGCGCAGCTCGATCTGGTTGTAGTCCGCGATCAGCAGCCACCAGCCATCGTCCGGCACGAACGCCCGTCGGAACCGGCGACCTTCTTCGGTGCGGATCGGGATGTTGTGGAGGTTCGGCTGGTCGGACGACAGGCGCCCGGTGCGGGCCACCGTCTGGTTGAACGTCGCGTGGATGCGCCCGTCGGAGCCGACGTGCTCGAGCAGGCCCTCGCCGTAGGTGGACCGCAGCTTCTCGACCTCGCGGTAGCGGAGCAGCTTCTCGATGATCGGATGCTGGCCGAGCAGCTTCTCGAGCGACGCGGCGTCGGTGGAGAACCCGGTCTTCGTCTTCTTCTGCGGCTGGAGGCCGAGCTCGTCGAAGAGCACCGTGCGCAGCTGCTTCGTGGAGTTGACGACGAACGGGTGACCGGCGAGCTCCTGGATCTCGGCGTCGAGGCGCTCTGTCTCCTCGGTGAACTCCGCCTGCAGCGACTCGAGGTACCCCTTGTCGACCCGCACGCCGACGAGCTCCATCCGCACGAGGGCACGGACGAGCGGACGTTCGATCTCCTCGTAGAGGCGGGTGAGACCGCGCGCGTCCATCACCTCCGCCATCACCGGGGCGAGGCGTGCGATGACCGCCGCGCGCCGGCCGGCGTCTTCGGAGATGTCGGGAGCGGAACCGGTGAGGTCGAGCTGCCCCTCGGGCGGTGCATCGGGAGATCGCACCTCGAGCCCGGTGTACCGAAGCGCCACCGCGTCGAGCAGGTAGGTCTGCTCGGCCGGGTCGACGAGGTACGCGGCGAGCGCGGTGTCGACACCGAGGTTCTTCGCGTCGATGCCGTAGCCGTGCAGTCCGCGCAGGAGCTCCTTGGTGTTGTGACCGTGGAAGAGGCGAACCCAGAAGAGGGCCTCGATCTGCTTCGCCACGGCCGCATCGCGCAGCAGGTCGTCGTCGACCCAGATCGCGACGTCGCTCTCGAGCGCGAGCGCGAGACCCGAGATGGCACTGCGGCCGGGGACGCCGTGCCACATCGGTTCGACCGCGACCCACGCTTCGGGTCCCGCGCTGCACAACTCCCCGAGCACCTCGACCGCCTCGCCGGCGGTCCGCAGCCGGCGCACCTCGACCTCGAGCGGCTCGGCCTCGGGGATCGCGGGCGCGGCGCCGCCGGCGTTCGCGGTCTCGATGCCGACCGCCTCGGTGAGCAGGTCCCACATCCGGCGGAACTCGAGGAAGGCGAAGAGCTTGCGTACCTCGTCGGCGTCCCACCCGCCGATCCGCATGTCGTCGACGTCGCAGGAGATGGGCACGTCACGGACGAGCGGCGTCGCCTTCGCGTTCTCCCGCACCTGCGCCTCGTGCTCGGCGAGGTTCTGTCGCAGCTTCGGCGTGAGCTTGTCGAGGTTGGCGAAGATGCCGTCGAGGTCGCCGTAGTCGTTGATGAGCTTCGCCGCGGTCTTCTCGCCGACACCCGGAACACCGGGGAGGTTGTCGGACGGATCGCCCCGAAGCGCGGCGTACATCGGGTAGTCGACGGGGGTGACGCCGGTGCGTTCCTTGATGCCGGCCTCGTCGTAGTTGGCGTAGTCGGTGACGCCACGCTTGTTGTAGATGACCCGGATGTGGGGATCTTCGACGAGCTGGTAGGCGTCGCGGTCGCCCGTGACGATCAGGACGTCGTCGCCTCGGTCCCTCGCCTGCGTCGCGAGCGTCGCGATGACGTCGTCGGCCTCGTACCCGGAGATCTCCAGGACCGGGAAGCGCAAGGTGTCGCACACCTGGCGGACGAGGCCCATCTGCTGGCGGAGGATGTCGGGAGCCTCCTGCCTGCCCGCCTTGTACTCCTTCACCATCTCGTGGCGGAACGTGGGCTCCGGACGGTCGAACGCCACCGCCAACCCGTCGGGCCGGTGCTCGCGCAGCAGGTAGATCACCATCGACGTGAAGCCGTAGACGGCGTTCGTGACCTGCCCGCTCGCCGTGGCCATGTCGGTCGGGAGGGCGAAGAACGCCCGGTAGGTGAGGGAGTTCCCGTCGAGGAGCATCAGCTTCGCCATGGCGGGTCCACAGTAGGTCTCGGGTGGGACGAACCAGGTGGGGTTAGGCGCGCCTAACCCGGTAGGATCGGGCTCGTGACAGCCGACGGTTTCCACCCGCCGTTGGAGGAGTACCTGGAGACGATCCTCGAGCTGGAGGAAGAGGGCGTCTCCATCATCCAGGCGCGCCTGGCAGAGCGCCTGGGCCACTCCGCGCCGTCGGTGTCGGAGATGATCCGCCGCCTGCGGACCGACGGGTGGATCGAGCCGAAGGGCAAGGAGGTCGTCCTCACCGAGAAGGGCCGGCGCCGGGCCGAGAGCGTCGTCCGCAAGCACCGCTTGGCCGAGCGGCTCCTCACCGACGTCATCGGGCTCGAGTGGCACAAGGCCCATCTCGAGGCCTGCCGCTGGGAGCACGTGATCTCCGACGACGTCGAGGCTCGCCTCATCGAGCTGCTCGAGCACCCGCAGACGTGTCCCCACGGCAACCCCATCCCCGGTCTCGGTGAGGCCCGTCAGGGTCTGGTGGCGCTCACCGATGTCGACCTCGGCGACAAGGTCACCCTCGCCCGCATCACCGAGCAGGTCGAGCTCGACACCGCATCGCTGACGTACCTCAGCGAGCACAACTTCACGCCCGGTGCCGACGCGCAGGTCCGGTCGAAGGCGCCCGACGGCACGCTCACGCTCGACCTCGACGAGGGCTCGATCGCCCTCGGCCCCGCGCTCGCGGCGCAGCTGTACGTGAGTAGGTAAGCGCCTCGTCCCCTACGGGCGAAGCGAGCCGTCGATCACCTTCTCGGCGATCGACTTCATGGTGACGCGCTGCTGCATCGCGGTCTTCTGGATGAACGAGAAGGCGTCGTTCTCCTTCATCGAGTGCTCGTCCATGAGGATGCCCTTGGCCCGGTCGACCTTCCGGCGAGTCTCGAGCTGATCCTCGAGCCCCTGCACCTCGTCGCGCAGCGCCTTCATCTCCTGGAAGCGGCCGAGCGCGACCTCGATCGCAGGCACGAGCTCGCTCCGCTGGAACGGCTTGATCAGGTACGCCAGAGCGCCGGCGTCGCGAGCCTCCTCGATGAGGTTCCGCTGCGAGAAGGCGGTGAGGATCAACACGGCCGACGTCTGCGCGCTGCTGATCTCACGTGCAGCGGCCAGGCCGTCCATGCCGGGCATCTTGATGTCGAGGATCGCGAGATCCGGCTCGAGCTCGCGCACGAGCTTCACCGCCTCGTCGCCGCGACCGGTCTCCCCGACGACGTCGTAGCCCTCTTCCTCGAGGATCTCCTTGAGGTCGAGACGGACAATCGCCTCATCCTCGGCAATTACGACGCGGACGCCCACACTCACTCCTGATGTCGAACGACGGCGCCCCTGGAGGCGCCCCGGCGAGTCTAGGAGCGCGCTCGGCGACCCTTACACTCGACCGGTGCATCCCCTGGTCGCGGCCGACGAGCTCGCCACGCTGCTCGACGAGGACCGAGCCATCGCTGCCGACGTGCGGTGGTACCTCGACGGCCGCAGCGGACGCGACGCCTACCACAGCGGGCACATCCCTGGGGCGGTGTTCGTCGACCTCGACACCGTGCTGGCCGCGCCGGTCGGTGCAGGTCCGGGACGCCACCCGCTCCCCCGCCCGGAGGCGTTCGCCGACGCGATGGTCGCGCTAGCGATCGGTGACGACGATCTGGTGGTCGCCTACGACGACGCGGGCGGCTCCATCGCTGCACGCCTGTGGTGGATGCTCGACGTCACCGGCCACCGAGCGGCGGTGCTCGACGGCGGGCTCGGCGCGTGGACGGGAGCCCTCGAGATCGGCGATCCGCCGCCGCGACGACACGCGACCTTCACCGCGAAGGAGTGGCCGGCGAGCGCCGTGGCCGATGCAGGCGACGTAGCCGCCCTGCTGGATCGAGGCGACGGGGTCGTCCTCGACGCGCGAGCTTCCGAGCGCTACCGAGGCGACGTCGAGCCGATCGACGCTCGCGCTGGTCACATCCCGGGAGCGCGCAACGCGCCGTGGATGGGCAACCTCGCGCCGGACGGCCGCTTCCTCACCCCCGCAGACCTCGGCGCCCGCTTCGAAGCGGTGGGTGTCTCGGAGGAGACAGAGGTGATCGCGTACTGCGGTTCCGGGGTTACCGCGTGCCACGACGTGCTCGCGCTCCGGATCGCAGGGGTCGACGCACGCCTCTACGAAGGCTCGTGGTCCGACTGGAGCAGCGATCCCGTGCAACCCGTCGCGACCGGCGACGAACCGGGCTGATGAAGCGGATCGCGCTCCTGGCCGTCATCTGGGGATGGTCGTTCCTGTTCATCAAGGTGGCCGTCGAGGGCATGACCCCCACCGCCGTCGCCGGTGCCCGGATCACGCTCGGCGCGCTGGTGATGACGGCGGTGCTGCGAGCACGCGGCACCGTGATCCCGAGGGACCGCGCGCTCCTCGGCCACTTCGCGATCCAGGGGGTCGTGGCGAGCGCCATCCCGTTCACGCTCCTCGCGTGGGGCGAGCAGTACGTGAGCTCGGCGCTGACCGCGGTGCTCAACGCATCCACGCCGCTGTTCGCCGCCGGCTTCGCAGCGGGTGTGCTCGGTGAACGACTGCGCCGCCCGCAGCTCGCCGGGCTCGTACTCGGCTTCGTCGGCGTCGGGATCGCCGCGGGAGTGGGCGGCGGCGACCTCGCCTCCTCCTCCGTCGGCGGGTCGCTGGCGGCGGTGGGTGCCGCCGCGTGCTACGGGCTCAGCTTCGCCTACGCCCGCCGCTTCCTCGCCGGCATCCCGCCGCTCGTCGCGGCGACGGGCCAGCTGATCGGCGCCACGGTGTTCATCGCCCCCGTCGGGATCGCCACGACGTTGAGCGACGGCATCGAGCTCACACCGACGCGCATCGCGTCGATCCTGATCCTCGGCGTGATCGGGACAGGGTTCGCGTACCTCTTGAACTACCAGTCGATCGCTGCGGTCGGGCCGACCCGCGCCTCCATCGTCACGCAGCTGGTTCCGGTCGTCGCTGTGGCGGTAGGTGTCGCCTTCCTGGACGAGCACTTCCACCTTCGGCTGATCGCGGGTGGCGCGCTCACGCTGTTCGGGATCGCCCTGCTGAACGAGCGCGTCCGCCGGTTCCGGCCGGTGCCCGTCGCGGTCTGACAGCCGATGATCAACCGCCGAGGCTGCGCCACCGCAACCTCATCGTGGCAACGAGCGGCGCGCCCGGCTCGACCGCCTGCGCCAGCCCGAGGTTCACCGCGTCGGGCGGCGCCGACTGGGGTTCGACGCAGACCGCATGCGACGGTTCGGTGAACACCACCACGTAGTCGCACGGCGACTCGATGTCGAGCGCCAGCGCCTCCGGCCACACGATGGAAGGCGCGGCGGTGAGGTCGGTGAAGCAGTCGTCCCACGGCCCGTCACGCACGTCGACGAGGCGACCCGTCGGCACCTTCTCGTCGTCGCGCTCGAACATCGTCTCCGCCGGGAGATCGAGTTGTGCCCTCGCGCCGCGGCCCAGCCGCCGGCGGAACCACGGATGCCATCCGACCCACGCCGGCATCGGCTCGTCCGCCTCGACCGTGAGGGTCAAGGTCAACCCGTCGTCGTGCAACGCGACGTCGTGGCGAACCCGCCCCCGGAAGGGCCACGGTTCCGTGAGATCCACCTCCATCGACGCGTCGTCGACGAGGCGCCACTCGCGGGTCAAAAGCGTGCCGTGGATCGCATGGGGCGGAAGCGTGAGCGGGAGCTGGACCGAGCGTCCGATCCAGTCGAGGCGGCCGTGGCGGATCCGGCCCGCGAACGGAGCCATCGGGAAGAGGCCCCAGTCGATCGGACGATCGGCGTCGGTGACGAGCAGCTCGAGGCCGTCGACGGTTATCGACGCGACTCGGCCGCCGAGCTCTGGCCGCAACACGACCGTCGCGCCGGACGCAGCGAGCTCGACCATGGCGCCTAGTCTCGCCGCTTCGCCGTCTGTAGAGCGGAGGAAGACGTGATCATCGAGGGACTGCAGCTCTGGCTCGCGGCAACCAACTGTTGGATCGTCGCGCCGAACGGACCCGGTGGCGAGTGCGTCCTCATCGACGCTCCGCCCGATCCGGCGACGATCCTCGAGCGACTGAAGCACCACGACCTCAAGCTCGTAGCGCTCCTCTCCACCCACGGCCACGTCGACCACATCGGTGGCGTCACCGAGGTCGTCAAGGCGCACGAGCACGACGTCCCGGTGCGCATCCACGACCACGACCGCCACATGCTCCTCGACCCCGTCGGCACCAGCGGTGGCTTCGGGCAATACCTTGCGCAGGCCGGGCTCGACACGTCGCCCCCGGAACTGATCGAAGGGATCGACGACGGCGACCGCATCAAGGGTGCGGGGATGACGTTCACCGCGATCCACACACCGGGCCACACGCGGGGCTCGGTGTGCTTCCGCCTCGACGTCGAAGGTGAGCGCCCGATCCTGTTCAGCGGCGACCACCTGTTCAAGGGGTCGATCGGTCGCTTCGACCTTCCGGGCGGGTCGTACGAGGAGTTGATGGCGTCGATGGCCGAGAAGATCCTTCCGCTCGACGACGAGATCGCGGTGCTGCCGGGCCACGGCGAAACGACCACGATCGGGTGGGAGCGCCGCACGAATCCGTTCCTCCAGGAGCTGCAGCACGACCGCTGAGCCGGCGCGTCGGGTTTCCAGCGGTCAGCCGCTGGGGAGCCTGGAGACGTGGAAGTAGCGGAGCGACTTCGAGAGACGCGAGCGCGCCAGCGGTCGTCGCAATGGCCGTCGTGGATCGGACGCGCCGGCCTCATCGGTCGAGGCGTCCTGTATCTCATGATCGGGTGGCTGGCGATCCGGGTCGGTTCCGGGGACACGAACGCGAACCCCGACCAGAAGGGCGCCCTCGCAGCCATCGCGGCACAGCCCTTCGGACGGTGGCTCGTCATCGCGATGGCGGTGATGTTCCTCGCGTACGCGCTGTACAGGTTCGCGGAGGCCTCGCTCGACCCCGACGACGCCGGGGCAGTCGAGCGCGTCGCGATGCTCGGACGCGGCATCGTCTACCTCGCGTTCACGGCCCTCGCCGTGTCACTCGCGTCCGGCGGTCGCAGCTCCGGAGGTTCGGGTAGCGCGCCGCGCGACGTGACGCTGAAGGTGCTCGAGATGCCCGCAGGCCGGTGGCTCGTCGTGATGGGAGGCCTCGGAGTGATGGCGATCGGCGTGTGGCAGGGCTACGAGGTGCTGAGCGGACGCTTCAAGGACGACCTCAAGCGGGCGGAGATCCCGCGCGAGGTCGAACGACCCGTTCTCGCCATCGGGGCCGCAGGTTCACTCGCTCGGATGGTGACGTTCTTCCTCGTGGGCGCCTTCCTGGCCCGTGCCGGCTGGGCGTTCGACCCGTCGTCGCCCGTAGGGCTCGACGAGTCGCTGAGCCGCGTCCGGTCCGGCACCTGGGGCAGCCTGGCGCTCTACGTCGTCGGTGTCGGGTTGCTCGCGTTCGGCGTCTTCGGGCTCGTCCGCGCTCGTTACCAGCGCGTCATGGGGCGCTAGCGCGCCGGATCTGGTCAGCGTGGTCGTGCGCGTGAGCGGCGTAGATCCGGAGCCAGTCTTCGACGGAGTACGAACCGTGCTCCGGATGGCTGCCGGTGCGCGACCAGTCGTCGCTGTCGAGGAGCGAGAGCAGCTGGGCTGACGTCCCCCGTGCGGCTTCGAACGCCTTCAACGCCGGACCGACGTCACGCAGGTCGTACCGCAGCCGCCGCGCGAACTCCTCTTCGTCGTAGGCCGCGATGTCGGCGGCGTCTTCGACCAGGAGCCGCCGCAACCTGATCGCCGACGTCATCTCGCTGTCGGCCAAGTGGTGCAGCACCATCCGCGCCGTCCACCCACCGTCGCTCGGCGTGCGGTCGAGATCGTCGTCGGTGATGTCGACGATGGCGTCGTGCACCGCACGGACGCCGTCTCGGTAACGGTCGATCAGGCGTTCGCGTTCGGCGGCATCCATGGGCGGAGGATGCGCAGACACGTCGACCGACGACAAGGCGGGCTCATGCCACTCGCCGCTCGGTTCCTGCCACCGCTACGACTGGTTGAGCAGTCGCTCCCGCACCGGGTGGTCGTCGACGAACTCGAGTTCCTTGTAGAGGTTGACGATCGTTCCCTCACACGGCTCCGACACGAAGCTCACGCGGTCGACCAGCGCGTGCATGAGGCTGATTCCGCGGCCTTCTTCGGCCGTGAGGTCTACGACGCGGTCGCTCGTGGTGTCGAAGCCGGCGCCTTCGTCCTTCACCTGGATCGTGCACCGCTGCTCGTCGAGGAGGAGCTGGACCTCGTACTGGTGACCGTCCGCGGAGTGGTCGATGACGTTGGTGCACGCCTCGGTGAGCGCGAGCAGGATGTCGCCCCGGCATCCCGCTGCCACGCCGAGCTCCTGCATCGCGGAGCTGCAGAGGTGGCGCACGACGGGGACCGTGACTTCGTCGCGTGGAAGCGACAGGGTGACGTTCAGCTCCAGCGGCACGGTAGGTACGTTCCCGCATCGCTTCCGGTCGACACGCCGCAAGCCGACGTTTTGGGCGATTTTCTCCTGGTCACGGCCGGTTCCGCCACGACCCGTGACGGCCGACGCACCCGCTGTACGATGGCCCCGCTGCGGCGGTGATGGAAGGGCAGACATGGCGCACTCAAAATGCGCTGCCCGCAAGGGCGTGTGGGTTCGAATCCCACCCGCCGCACGAGACCGGGTCCGGCGGCCGGCGGCGTAGGGTGCGGCCCATGGCCATCCTTCGTCGCCGCCGGAGCGCCCGCGCGCATCGCTCCCCCGCCCGCCGCCGCATCCGGCGGATGACGCTCCTCACCGCGCTCGCCGCCGGCGCTGCCGCGATCCGCAACAAGAAGATCGAGGAGAACCGGCGGCGGTTCAACCTGCCGTGACCGTCGACTGCCCTGGCGGATGACATGCCGCTGAGTCGCGTCTGCGTCTTCTGCGGGTCGTCGTCCGGGTTCGACGCGAGGTATCGAGCCGCCGCGGCCGGCGTCGCGAGCGCTCTCGTGGCGCGAGGAATCGAGGTGGTGTACGGCGGTGGCCGTGTCGGGCTGATGGGCGTCGTCGCCGACACCGCGCTCGAGCGCGGCGGCTCGGTGACCGGTGTGATCCCAAAGGGCCTCTTCGCCCGCGAGGTCGGCCACACCGGGCTGACGACGCTCCACGAGGTGGCGTCGATGCACGAACGCAAGACGCTGATGTACGACCTGTCTGACGCGTTCATCGCGCTGCCGGGCGGGTTCGGCACGCTGGAGGAGCTGGCCGAGGTCACCACCTGGGCCCAGATCGGCCTCCATCAGAAGCCGGTGGCGCTCCTCGACGTCGACGGCTTCTGGGACGGTCTGGTGACGCAGCTCGACCGCATGGTCACCGAGGGGTTCCTGCGGGTCGAGAACCGCCGGCTCGTGGCGACGTACGACGACATCGAGTCGATGCTCGATGGTCTCGAGTCCTGGATCCCGTCGCCGGCCGAGAAGTGGATCGACGACGACGAGCGCTGATCAGCCCTCCGCGGGCACGGAGCGGACGAGCCCTCCCGGCTCGACCTCCCGCTCGCCGAGCAGGTCGCTGATGATGCCCCGAGCCGCGGTCAGCGTCTTGCGGAGCCCGTCGACCGCCTCGCTGTCGCCGAGCTCGTCGAGCTCCAGCCGCATGAGCGCCGTGACGACCCCCTGGACGACGTTGTCGTTGATCTCGAGCGCTTGCTTCCGAGCGTGCTCCGCGTCTCGCAACTGCCTCGCGAGCTCCTCCGACCGGCGCCGCTCGCTGACATCCCGTACGAACGCGATCACGATGCGTCCGTGCCCGTCGAGGTCGGGAACGGTCCCCAGCGCGACGTCGACCGGGATCTCCGACCCGTCCTTCTTCCGGGCGAACAGGTCGAGCCCGATGCCCATCGACCGCGGGTGCGGGTCGCCGGCGAAGCGCTGGCGATGCCCGACGTGGACCTCGCGGTACCGCTCGGGCAGGAGCAGTTCGAGTGGCTGCTCGATCAGCTCCTCCCGCTCGTAGCCCAACACGTCACGAACCTGTCGGTTCGCGTCCTGTATCCGTCCGTCGGTGCCGACGACGAGCAGCGCGTCTGGTGTGGAGTCGACGATCGCCGCGAGCAACGCGGCGTCGTTCAGGGTCGGCCGCTGATCGCTCACAGCGCGAGTTTGGCGTAGCTCAGGCGGCCAGCGCGGCGAGGAGCTTGGTCGGGGTGTCCTTGGGTGAGATCTTGTACCACGCCTCGGCGATCTTCCCCTTCTCGTCGATCAGGAACGCAGAGCGGATGATCCCCATGTACTTCTTGCCGTACATCGACCGCTCACCCCAGACATCGAACGCCTCGGCGACCGCGTGGTCTTCGTCGGAGAGCAGCGGGAACCCGAGCCCGTACTTGTCGTCGAATTTCTTCTGCTTCTCGGGCTTGTCAGGGCTGATGCCGATGATCGCGGTGTCGCCGGCGTCCTGCAGGACGTCGCGCAGGCCGCACGCCTGGGTCGTGCAGCCCGGGGTGTCAGCCTTCGGGTAGAAGTAGATCAAATGCCATACCTTCCGCTCCTTGAGTGACTTCTTGAGCGAGAAGGACTGCCCGTGCTGATCGAGCAGGGTGAAGTCCGGAGCTTTGTCACCAGGCTTGAGCGGCATGGTGTCCACCGTAGGCGGCAGCACCCAGCTCGGGATCCAATCCCCGACGTCGCCTCAACGCTGCCATGGCACCCTGAAGGCGTGGCGAAGTTCGTCTACATCGACGAGACCGGATCATCGGGGAAGGCGGCGAAGCGGCAGCCGCACCTTACGGTGGCCGCAGCGATCGTCGACGAGACGATGGTGCAGCCACTGCGCGAGGCGCTGCACGCCGTTGCATGGAAGCACCTCGGGTGGCTGCCAGCCGACCTCGAGTTCCACGGGCAAGAGATCTGGAACGGCACCGGCTACTGGTCCGGCAAGTCCTACGACGATTTGATCGCCGCCTACGAGGACGCGATGCAGGTGCTCGACACTTGCGACATTGACGTCGCCCACGCGTCCATTCACAAGGCGCGGCTGCACGATCGGTACGACGGCGCAGCCGACATGAACGCATATCGCCTTGCCCTGCAGTTCCTCCTCGAGAAGGTGGACACCTACAGCTCGTCCTTGAAGATCCTGATCGCTGACGAGACGAAGGAGCAGCAGATCCCCGCCCTGAAGATGGTCCAAGGCATGCAGAACTGGACCTGGGGCGGCGAGGTGCCAGGCCGGCAGCTCAAGACGATCATCGACACGCTGCACTTCGTGTCGTCACACGACAGCGCAGGAGTGCAGCATGGCCGACCTCATCGCGTTCGTCATCCAACGGCGGCGCCGCACGGAGGGGCACCCGAACGCGCAGGCCGCGATCGATCGGCTCTCGAACCTCGTGAGCGCGCACACTCGGACGTGGCGCGAGCCGTGGCCGTGACACGCAGCCTTGCCACCGGCCGGTCACGCGATGATCGTTCTGAATGACCGACTCGTACGTCTTTCCAGAGCGCTGGAGCGACCTTCGCGGACGTGACCCCGCTGACGAGCGCGATCGGGATCGTCTCGAGGCAGAACTCGCCCGCGAGGTCGCCACTAGCCACCCACTGAGCGGCCTTCGTGCCTCAGCCATCGCCGCGTGCTCGCATTGTGATGACGTGATCTACGAACTCCCCGACGGTGGCTATGCCGTCGTACATCTGTCCTGGCCCAAGTCGGCACCTGATCGACCGCCGTGGCCAGTGCACAAACGCGTGGCGGATTGGGCAGCGCTCATGTCCTACATCGATGACCACGAGGACGCGTAGGCCGTGCCGCCACCCCTGAAACCTGTGATCGACGCCTTCAGCGCAAGTGCGCGGTCCGTCTTGGAAGCAGACGGCTGGCGCAAGCGACGCGGCGACATCTACACGTTGGGCGACGGAGACTTTCTCGGTTGGCTCGGATTGAACCGGGCCACGAAGTACGCGCCGATGAAGGTGAACCCCGTCGTCGGAGTCCGGCATCAACCGACCGAATTGACCGTCGCCCAGCTGCTCGGGGAGTCGCCACACGCATACCTGCCGCCGACGATCTCATCGCCGATCGGTTACCTCCGCCCTGAGAGCAAGTACTGCGAGCTGACGGTGGAGAGCCCGGGCGATGCCGACCGCGCGGCGGGCGAGCTCGGCGAGCTCCTGCGGGCGTATGCGGTCCCCTTCATTCAGCAGCACTCGACCACAACAGCCCTCGCCGCTGCCCTGCGGAGACGCCTCACGGCAAATCCGCCCGAGTACCGGGCTCCGATCGCTGTCGCACTCTCGGGGGACCTCGAGGCGGCGCGGTCCGAGATCGAGGCGGCCCTGGAAGCGCGGACGACGCGATTCGATGCCGAAGCGGAGCGGTATCGAGCGTTCGCGAGGGCAGCGCAGACCTGGCTCGACAAGCTCAGCAACCGCGATTCTCAGGAGGGGTGATGCAGAACGCTGAGGGTCCGTCATCGCGACGACTGGACCTGCTCCCCGAGCCGACAGAACTGTCACGACGTTGCCAAGCCCTCGCGCTGCTTGAAGCGGGCTTGAACTCCAATCCCTCGACAAGGTGGCACAACGTCACCTCGACAGACGGAGTTCGCGTGTGCCGCGTGAGTGATGGTTCAGGAAACGAGGCGCTGCACTGGTTCAACGGTGAGGACGCCGTCGTCCGCGGGTTCGATCACGAGAGCCCGATCTCGCCGTGGGCACAGGAGCCGATGGCGTTGTGGCCAGGAATGTACGAAGGGGCGCCGGCCTTCGTCAGCTCGGCGCCGACCATCGAGGTGGCCGGTGTCGAGAGCGTCACCTTCTGTTTCTGGTGGGCTGATGGTGCTTGGAGACGAGGGCCCGTCGAGTTTCCTCCGTCAGTCCACGCGGACCCTGACGGGTCGGAATACATCCTGAAGCCGATCGCGAGCATCGACGAGGGGACCGACTTCCAGAGTAGCTACTACGTGACAGCGGACATCGGATAATCCCGGTGGGCGGACACGAAAGTCCTGGCTGACGGACACGAGATTTCCTGGTCGGCGGACACGGGTTCTCCCGGTCTCTTGTTGTTGATCCACCGCGGCGGCGCCTCCGCCGGGTTCGC
>DATLGL010000027.1:0-171853 GCA_035540495.1 Acidimicrobiales bacterium | reverse complement strand
CCGCACGCGCCGGTGGTAGATGATCTCGTCTCGGGTCAAGGCAGTCGGCTCCTTCGATTCTGTGGAAGGAACCAAAGGGTCCACTGCCTTGGCCCACGACTGGTGGACCTGCAACCTCAACCCCCGGACAGGAAGCTCTAGGCAGTCGCGCACGATCCGCCCGAGGTGCTCGGGTGTGACGTCGGGTGCGATGTCGATGACCGTCCGCAGTGCGGTGGTGCACGGGATCCCGTGCACCGTGGTCTTGTCCGACTCGGGGATGTCCTCGTAGCGGATGATCACCTCCTGGCCGCCCAACCACCGGCGCTCGGTCGGAACCCCGTTGCCGTCGAAGTAGCGGTCGACAGGGCCGTCGTCGAAGCCCAGGTCGGCATCTGTCACGTCTTCGTCGAACCTGCAGCCGCAGCTGACGAACTGCCCGAGGCAAAGAGGACACCGCTGTAGGTCGCAACCGGGATGGTGGAAGCCGCCCGGCCGGACGCCGCAGCCGTCGCATCGGTTTCGCACCGTGACGCCGCGCCGGCGCGGCGCTCGGTGAGGGATCAGGGTGACGGGCTCACCGTCGGCGTGCAGTTCGACCATCGTGCACGACGCAGCGGTCGTCATCATCTGTTCGCAGTACAGGCACTCGGCCATGTCGCCTCCAGCTCAGAACAGATCGAGCGGAAGCGAACGCTTCGAGTGGGCGCGGGCCGAGTCGACCGGTGAGCGCCGTCGAGCGCGACTCTACGCAACGGTCCGGCCGGAAGGAAGACCCGCGGGAAACTACGGCTTGCAGGGCGGGGCGGGCGTGCCGGGCGTGGCCGTCGACGGTCGGGGCTGTGCGGCGTCAAACACCAGGCCGCCGAAGCTTGCGGCCGAGTTGATGCCCCGAAGCCGGAGCTTGAGGTAGTCGCCGCTGCGGAAGTTGTCGATCCGGAAGACGTGGATGTCGGGGACGCCGTTGGCAGCCAGATCCGTGATGGACGGCCGGCTCGACGACTCGACCTGGCTGTTGGCGACCTCCGGCCGCTGGTCGAGCAGACCGACGTTGCCTCGGATCTCGACGACACCGGGGTCGTGATCGCCGCCGGTGGTGTCCGTGACGACGCCGACGTAGAACCGCGCCGGCACACCGTCCTGCAGCTGGATGCGGTTCATCGTGTTGTTGTTCGTCGGCCGCGGGCGACCGTCGGGCGTCACGACGGCCCCGGTCGGGTCGGGGATCGGCTGATCCGCCGAATACGTCTTGGGGTCCACGATGGCTCCGGCGCGGCCGCACTCGCCGCCGGGGATGCGCAGCGCACCCCAGTGGCCGAAGCCTCCGGCGGACCGGGCCGGACCGTCCTGCGAGAACGTGCGGAAGTTGTACGTAGGGAGACATCCTCGGTCGAGGGCGCCGCGCTCCGTGCATCCCGGATCGGCGGGACCGCTCGTGTGGTTGAAGGCACCGATCCACGAGGGAAGCTGGTCGCGCACGCCTGCACCCGTCGGTTGCCCGCTCGCCGGGGTCGTGGCGCCGAAGTAGGGGAACCACGAGCCGGCGGTGCCGACCGCGAGCCGGGAGAGGTCGCGCTTGTCGACGATCGTGCCGACGTAGGCGATCGCACGGTCGCCCTTCTCGCTGAGCGCACCGTCGACGGTCGAGGAGAAGTCGGTTACGCCGGCGCTGGCGCTCGTCGTTGCGGCGCCGAACGCCAGGCTGGCCGCGAGCGCGGCCACGAACCCGAGACGGCTGAAGCGGCGGGGTGCCATCTCTTCCAAGTACGACCCGCACGGCGTCGACTCCTGCCGCAGGCACCGGCTTGTCGTTCCGTCCCACTCGCTCGCTACCGTCGCTGTGGGTCGTCGCCGCTCATGTCCCCGACGTCCGCGCTGTCGGTCGTCGAGGTGATGCGGACGGCCGAGCGCGCCGGCGCGGACGGTGGTCGTGCTCTCCGCGTAGTGGACGAGCTCGACCACCTCGATGTCGACCGAACCGTGCTCGTCGCGGCGGGACGCATCGTCCGGGCTGACCTGCGTTCCCTCGACGCCGTCCATCTCGCCTCGGCGATGACGTTCGGCGACGAGCTGGGCGCCGTGGTGACGTACGACCGGCGCCTGGCGGCGGCGGCGACCGATCTGTTGCTGCCCGTTCACCAACCGTGACATCCGGTCTCCTGGCGCGCTGGCCTCGGCACCAGCGCTCGGGTGCTCGTCAGCCGGCGCGCACGCCGTGGGCCCGGAGCACGCGCAGCACGGCTGATCGCGTCGCCGGCGCTGGCGCTCGGTTGCGGGGGCCGTGGAACTGGCGCAGGCGGTTGGCCGCCGGGTCGATCTCGAGCGCGGCCTCGAGACGTCCGTCGCGCCGCACGGCGAGGACGAGAGACCGCCGGGCTCGTACCGCCGGCTCGAACGACGCGAGGCAGTTCTGCAGCAGAGCCGCCCACGTCCGCAGCTCCTGTTCGCTCCTCGGCGCCTCGAGCACGACGTCCCCGGCGGCGTAACCGTCGAGCGCGACGCGAAGCTCGTCGAACCGGTCTGCGCGCACGGGTCCCCGCTCCGGCGCCTGACGTGCGGCGCGCCACTCCGGCGCTCGCGCCGGCGCCGGTGGCTGCGGTGTCGGGTGAGCTGGCCGCTGTTCGTCCGCGGCCTGAGCGACCGCAGCGGGCACCGGCGTGCGGGTGAACGACCGGATGAAGCGCACGAGCTCGTCCAGCCCCCGGGGGCGGTCTGAATGGGGGACTCGCCCGACGTCTGCCGCCCGACGCGCGACCTCCATGAGCTGCGCGAGGCCCGCAGGGTCACGCAGGCCGTCCCGCAGCAGGCGCACGACGTCGTCCCTCTCGAACAGAGCGAACAGCTGGCGCACGTGACGGACGTCCTCCACGGCGGGCATCCGATCGACGAAGACCCGCGCCGTCAGTGCCGATGCGAGGTCGTCCGCCTCGGCGGAACCGGCTGCTGCGGCCGTGACCGCGAGCGTCCACCACGGGAGCTGCCCGTCGAGTGGGTGGGTGAGCAGTGCGCCGAGAGCGGCGTCGACAGCGCGGGTGGTCGACCCGAACAGCTGGCGGCTGACGCCGGCGAGCTCGTTCTGGCGCAGCGCGGCCGACGCCCAGGAAGGGACGTCGACCGTCGGCTCGAGTCCCGCGCCGACCGCGGGCGCAAGGGCTGGGTGCGTCGCCGAGAGGACGATTCCCGCGAGCGCACCCTGCCCCACGGGGTGTGTCGCAGGGCCACGCACGCTCCACGTCGATGAGAGGTGACGGGCGAGCACCGTGGTCCACGCCGCCGGGTCGGCCCGGCGGGCGAGCGCGGCGTCGGTCACCGTGGTGACGACCGTCGTCGGCGAACGCGATACCGGCACCCGCGAACGGTTCGGGAGGGTGAGGTGAGCGGTCACGTGCCGTGCGTCGGCGGTGAACCGCAGGATCTCCCGGTCGTCGACGAGCACCGCCAGCCCGCGCGGAACGTCGTCGACGAAGAGATCCGCCGTCAGCCGCGCCGCCACGAACACACGTTCGCCGATCTGCGTCCGCGGCGCAAGCGACGGTTTCGTGTCAGCTCACAGCCGTGATCAGACGGCCGCCCGCTACCGCTGTGAACCGGCCCTCGCGTGCACGAGGAGGGCTCGCCCCGGAAGGGACAGCGTGCCGTCGGGCTTCGTGTGGTCCGCGGCGAGGTCCGCTGCGGTGCGACGCACGGCAGCGAGCTGATCGGCGTCGGCCGCCGCGAAGGCTGCGGCGAGGGGAGCGGCGAGCGAGCTGACCCGCGCGATGTGTGCGGTGAGGCTGTCCGACTCGAAGCACACGTCGACGGCCTCGACCGCAACGGACTCGAAGCCCGCGCCGGCGGTGATGGCTTCGAGTTGTGCAGGATCGCCCAGCGAGAAGATGCCCCCGGGCGCGAACGGCGGAGGACCCGCGACCAGACCGTTCATCATCGCCGCCATGCCGACGCAGGTCATCCACGGGTTGTGCTCGAGCGCAGCCCACGTGAGGGCGGCGAAGCGGCCGCCGGGCGCGAGCACGCGGTGGATCTCGCCGAACGCACGCGTAGGCTCCGGCACGAACATGAGCCCCATCCGGGACACGACCACGTCGAACGAGGCGTCGGGATACTCGATCGACGAGGCGTCGACGACTGCGGTCTCCACGTTGGCAAAACCCCGGTTTCGACTGGCAGCGACCTCGACCATCGCGGGAGCCACATCGCTCACCACCACCCGACCACCGGGCTCGACGGCTCGCGACCAGATAGGACCGAGCGTGCCGGGGCCCGCACCGAGCTCGAGCACCCGGTCGCCGGGCTGCACGGCCGCGGCCCGGACGAGTGCGTCGGTCGCCTCCGACGAGTGGGCATCGACGTAGTCAGCCGATGCGTCCCACGCCGTCGCCACTGCGCCCCATTCGTCCGCTGCTGTCGTCGTCATCTTTCCCCCAACCTTTCACTGCAGTAGTATTCAAACGAATACATGTAGGTTGTAGTGAATAGCGAACGACCTGTCAAGCGCCGATACGACTCCTCCCGCCGCCTCGCGCAGGCGGAGGAGACGCGCTCGGCCATCGTCCGAGCTGCGCGGGATCTCTTCCTCGACCGCGGCTACGCGAAGACGACCGTGCAAGACATCGCGACGGAGGCGCGCGTCTCGGTCGAGACCATCTACGGATCCGTCGGCCGCAAGCCCGACCTCCTCCGACGTGCGTGGGACATCACGATCGGAGGCGACGATCAGCAGATCGTCTTCCACGAACGTCCGGAGATCTTGGCGATACGTCGCGAGCCCGACCTCGCCCGCCGCCTGCGCCTGCAAGCAGAGATGTCGACCCAGACGTCCCAGCGGATCGCCCCTTTCCTGCTCATGGTGCAGGCCGCTGCCGGCGCCGACCCCGCGGCAGCCGAGATGCTCGAGGAGATGAGCCGGCAGCGATTGGTCGGTATGGGCGTCATGGCCGCCGCGGCGGCCGCGACCGGCCAGCTGGCCGTGCCGGAAGAGGAATGTCGCGATGTGCTCTGGTCGATGACCGACGGCATGCTCTGGTGCCGCCTCGTTCGCGAGCGGGGCTGGACGAACGAGCGCTATGCCGAGTGGCTGGGCGACCTCTGGGTCGACCGGCTGGTGCAGAAGCGACGCCGCCCTCCGCGCCGTCAAGCCACCCCGTGAACGGTCGGGCGGCGGGCGCGCCGAGCCACCTGGTCCGCTCGGCGCGCCCGCCTCAGCCGCGCCTCAGGGCCGCGCTTCGAACACCCGGTTGAAGGGCGTCTCCGTCGCGCGCCGGAAAGAGGAGAACCCCGCATCGGCCAGCAGCTCACGCCACGCCTGCTCCGGCACCTGCGGTCCGAGCTGCTGCGCACCGCCCTGCGACTTCGCGTGGGCCAGGCAGATGAACATCCCTGCCGAGTAGAAGAGACGGCCGAGCGGGTTGATGTTGTCCTCGAGCCGCTCGCCGGCCATCGGCTCGACGATGAGGAACGTCCCGTCGTCCGCAAGGGTCGAGCGGACGTGGGAGGCCGCGCCCACGGGGTCGCCCATGTCGTGGAGCGCATCGAAGACGCACACGAGGTCGTAGTCCGATCCCGAGAAGTCGGTCGCGGAGGCGACCTCGAAGCTGACGCGATCGCTGACGCCTGCATCGGCGGCGCGCTTGCGAGCGACGTCGATCGATTCGGCGTGGTAGTCGATGCCGAGGAAGGTCGACTGCGGGTACGCCTCGGCCATCACGATCGTCGATGCGCCGTGGCCGCAACCGATGTCGGCGACGGTCGCCCCGGCCCGGAGCTTGTCCTCGACACCTTCGAGGGCCGGGATCCACGACGTCACGAGGTTCGCGACGTAGCCCGGCTTGAACAGGCGCTCGGTGCCGGAGAAGAGGTCGGTGTGATGTTCGTGCCAGCCGACGCCGGCGCCGGTGCGGACGGCGTCGCGGCCGAGCCGCTCCTCGTCCTTCATCACCGCCGCGGCGAGCGACATCATCCCTGCTGCGAACGCGGGGCTGGCGTCGTCGGCGAGCACCGCAGCCTGGGCGGGCGTCAGCGCGAACCGTCCCGTCGACGCGTCGTAGTCGCAGTACGTGGAGGCCGCCTGCGCGTGGAGCCACTCCTGCAGGTACCGCTCGTCGCAGCCCGTGCGCGCCGCGAGCTCCGCAGGTGTGGCCGGGCCGCCCTCCGCCAGCGCCTTGTAGAGGCCCAGCTTGTCGCCGAGCACGACCGTCGCCGCGTGGAACACCGCAGCGGCATCGGTCGCGACCTGGCCGAGGAACTGCTCGACTGCGGCCTCGTCGGACTGCACGGTCTCGGTGGTGGTCATGTCATTCCCTCCCAGTGATGGATGTGATGGGAGGAGGATGCGGTGGGCCCCCTGCAGGATCCCTGCACCTCGCCGCGCCGTGACCGCAGCGCGACCGCGCCCGGCTGCAAGGCCCCTGCAAGGCCGGCGGGCGACCATCGCGGCATGCTTGGCGAGGTGGGCCACATCGCCCGGTCGGTCGAGGAGCTGCTCGAAGGCGTCGGGCGGCGCGAGGTCTTCGTCAATCCCGACGGCAGGTCGTCGAGCGCCTTCGAGCGGGTGTGGATCGACGGTGCGCCCCACATCGTGAAGTACATCCACCCCGACGACGACTTCACGATGCGCGTCTCGGGCGACATCGGCCACCGGTCGGTGCGCGCCTGGAGCGACGGGATGCTCGATGCCGCGCCTGATCTCGTCGACCACGCGATCGTCGGCGCCGCAGCCGGCATCGGCCGCAACGGGTGGGGATCCGCTCTGCTGATGCGCGACGTGTCGGAGGAGCTGCTGCCCCAGGGCGACTCGAGGCTCGCGGCCGACGAGCACCTCGCCTTCCTCGACAATCTCGCGGGGTTCTGCGCCGCGAGCTGGGGCTGGCGCGACCACCGCACGGCACCGGCGTATCTGCCCTATCCGGCGCGGTGGGGGTGGTTCGGTCGTGCCGCCCTCGCGGGTGAGGCGGCACTCGGCTTCCCGGAACGCATCCCATCGGTCGCAGCCGAGGGATGGAGGCGCTTCGAACGGCGAGTCGAGGCCGACGTGGTCGCTGCGGTCGAGCGCCTGCGCGACGACGTGACGCCGCTCGCCGATGCGCTGAGGCGCACCCCCTCCTGCTTCCTCCACGGCGACGTCAAGTCGTCGAACACGGGGCGAGCCACCGACGGCCGCACGGTGCTCATCGACTGGGCGTACGTCGGCGAGGGGCCCGCATGCCACGAGATTGCGTGGCATCTCGCTCTCGACCGGGATCGCCTGTCGATGTCGAAGGACGACACCGCGGCGGCGTTCCGCGCCGCGCTCGAGCGGAGGGGAGTGGACACCGCATCGTGGTGGGACCACCAGTACGAGCTGTGCCTGCTCGGGGCGGTCGTGCAGTTCGGGTGGGAGAAGGCGTTCGGCGACGACGAGGAGCTGCAGTGGTGGTGCACGGCCGCGCGTCGCGGGATGCGCCTCCTGTGAGCAGCCTCGCCGACGCGTACTCGGCCGCCGCGCCAGCATGGGCGTCGGGTCCGGACCGCATCTACGGGCGCATGGCGGAGGTGGTAATCGCCCAATCGCCCGTCGCCGTGCAGGGACGAACGGTTCTCGACGTCGGCACCGGCACGGGCGCGGTGGCGCGGGTGGTGGAGGCCTCTGGCGCCGCCGCTGTGATCGCCGTCGACACCGCGTTCGGGATGATCGCCCACAACGCGTGCGATCGCCCGCCTGGCGTCGTCGGCGACGCGGTCGCGCTCCCGTTCGCGAATCGTTCCTTCGACGTGGTGATCGCCGCCTTCTCGCTCAACCACCTCCGGGAGCCCGAGAAGGGACTCGTCGAGATGGCGCGTCTCACCGACCGAGGGGGTGCGATCATCGCCAGCTCCTACGCGGCGGACGACGGCCACCCGGTGAAGGCGAGCGTCGAACGGGCGCTCGCCGGGGCGGGCTGGCGGGCCCCTGCCTGGTATCTCGACGTGCGGGAGGCGGCGGTTCCCCGCCTCTCGACCGCTGACGGGTGGCGCCGGGCGCTCGACGCTGCGGATCTCGAAGGCGAGGTGCGCTCGATCCGCGTGCCGTTCGAGTCGGTGTCGCCTCGCGCGCTGGTGGACTGGCGACTCGGCATGGCGCAGCACGCACCGTTCTTCCGTTCGTTGCCTCCCGCCGCTCGCGAACGCGTGGTCGCCGCCGCCATCGACGACCTCGGCGACGACGTGGAACCGCTGGTCCGATCGATCCTGGTCGTCTCCGTCCTCAACCGCTGACGAGGCGGTCGACGAAGGCGCGCGCCGCGGGTGCGTGGCGCGGTTCGCAGGTGGCGACCATGGCAGCCGCCATCCGTTCTGCCATCCGGACCCAACCATCGATGCCACGTTCGCGGCCGAGACGAAGGAGGAGGGGCCAGCCGTCGAGCGCGGCGCAGCGGGTGAGTCCTTCGACAACCGGTTGCAGGCGGGCCGGGGGATACGCGGGGTCGGCAACGCCCACGTGCGCGAGTGCGAGCAGCTCGTAGCGCGAGGCCCCGCGCTCGGCCGCGTCTTCTGCGACGGCAGACGCCAACTCGGCAGCACGATCGCGCTCGCCCGCAGCGAGGGCGAGCCGGGCGCGGATCAACGCGAGCCGGTGCCGCTGGTGCCACGACATGGTGCCGGTCCAGCCGTCGATGGCGGCCAGCCGAGGAAGGAGCCCCTCGACACCCGCTGGATCGTCCGCGAGGAGTCGCCCGTCCGCGAGATCGAGCAAGGCGACGTAGTGACCTTCGGCGAACCCCTCGGCCGATGGGCCTCGGCCGCCGGTCGCCTCGAGCGCCCGCTCGTTCTCCTCGTCGGCCGCTTCACCTCGACCCGACCAGCGCAGCAGCCACGACGTCACGTTCGCGGCGGGTGCGGTGAACCGTGTCCCGACCGCGCCGGCCTCGGCCGCGACCGCCACCAGGTCGGCGGCAACGGTGAGAGCTTCACCAACGCGGCCCAGCTGACCGAGTGCCATGGCGCGGTTGAAGCGGAGGTGGAGCGGGGCCCAAGGATGGGCAAGCGAGTCCGGCGCGAGCAGGGGCCGTGCCAGTGCTGCGAGCGCGTCCGCCGGCCGCCCCTCGTGGAGGCGCGCCTGGGCGAGCCACACGTCTGCGACACCACGGACCGGCAACGGCGCGTTCCCCGCCGCGGAGAGGTGGTCGATGGCGCCTCGCAGGTCGCCCGCTCCGTGTCGAACCCGCCCCGCCAGCGCTGCGGCGCTCACGCGCAGCGGGTCGTCGGCTGCTGTCTCGGCGAGGACCTGCTCCGCCACGACACGCGCCTCGTCGTAGCGGCGGCGGTAGTAGGCGATCCACCCGGCGACCTCGAGCGCCGCTGCACCGCCGCCTCGCGCGACCGCCTCGGCAGCGGTGCGCGCCGCGTCGTCGAACGCGGTTCTGCTCATCTGGAGGCGTGCTCTGGTGACGAGCGGTTCCGGCGCGTCGGGTGCGGCCTCGATGGCCGCGGCGAGATGATCCTCCGCGGCGTCGAGATCGAACCGCGCGGCGGCCGCCTCGGCCGCCGCGACGTAGGCGCGGCTGGCGAGCGCGGGCGCTCCGCCCGCTCGAGCGTGGACGGCAACGGCCAGGTGGTCGGTAGGCGTCCGCCGTGCGAGCGCGTGAGCGATGTCGCTGTGGGCAGCGGCCCGCTGTCCGGGAGTCGACAGCTGTTCCGCTGCCTGTCGAATGATCTCGTGGCGGAAGCGGAAAGCGGCTCCACTGGCGACGACCAGTCCTGTCGCGCAGGCCTGCTCGAGGTGCAGGATCGTCTCGAGGGTCGACGATCCGGTCACGGAGGCCAGCAGATCCGGGTCGCACTCGAGCCCGGCAACGGCCGCGACTCGCAGCGAGCGAGCCGCCTCGTCGTCGAGCCCGCTCGTCTGCGCGGCCACGGCGTCTTCGAGCGTCACAGCGCCGCTTGCGGTGAGCGCGCGCACCAACAGCGGGTGACCGCCGGTTCGATCGAAGACGTCCGAGGCGGCCGCGCGCCCCACGAGTTGACCGACCTCGTCGAACGAGAGCGGCCCCACCGTAAGGCGTGCGGTCGCTGTGAGAGGCGGCACCAAGCGCTCGCGAGTCGTGAGCACCAGCACCGCGGCGGACAGCCGACGCTGCGCGAACGCGATCCATCCGATGGTGCTCGGGTCGGCCAGGTGGAGGTCTTCGACGACCACCACGATCGGACCGTTCCCGGCGGCGCGGGCGATGGCCGCGAGCACGGCTGCGTACACCCGCGCTCGACCTTCGTCGGCGTCGGTCACTGCGGTCACGGACGTCTGGTGCGAGATCGGCCCGACGAGCGGAACCAGGACCGCAGCGTCGACGCCCATGATGGCCTCCGCCGCTTCGGCGCCGACCCCCCGCAGGTGCTCGGCCAGGGCGTCGGCAACGGGCTGGAGAGGAAGGTCGCGGCCCAGCTCGTCGCAGCGGCCTCGCACGACGACCACATCGCCGGGGATGTCACCCAGCCAGGCGCCGACGAGGGCGGTCTTGCCCATCCCGGCGTTGCCCTCGATCACGACCGTGCGCGTTTCGCCGGATCGAGCTCTGGCGAGCTCCGACGTGAGAACCGCGAGGTGCTCCCCACGCCCGACCAGGTCGTCCGCCGCGTTGGTCGACGGTGGCTTCTCCTCGTCCGTGGGTCGGTCACCATCGGCGGCGAGCAGTGCCTCGTCATGGAGAGCCTCGGTCTCGGCCGTAGGCGGCACGCCCAGGTCTTCCGCAAGGCGCGCCCGAAGCCGGGCGTATGCCGACAGGGCAGACGCGGGCCTCCGCGCCGCGAGGTGGGCTTTCATGAGCGCCCGGAGCACGACCTCGTCGTACGGGTCGACGGTGAGGACGCGCTCGGCCAGGGCCACCACGTCGTCGCTGTCTCCGGCAGCGGCCGCGGCGTCGAGAGCGACGCGGTGGGCACGCGTCAGCAGTGGCGACGCGGAGGCGCGGGCGGTCTCGATCCACTCACCGTCCTCGTCGCCGAGAAGCCGACCGCGCACGAGCTCGACCGCCGATCGGGACGCGGCTCGGGCTGCGGTGACGCGCCCCTCGGCGAGGGCCGTGACCGCTGCGCTCGTGAGTGCCTCGACCTCCGCGAGGTCGGTCCACTCGACGTCGAGCGCGTAGCCGGCGTCGGTCCGACGGATGCGATCGGTCCCGACGACGCCGCGGAGTCGAGAGACGAGCACGCCGATCTGCTCCGCTGGCCGAGCGGGAGGGTGATCGGGCCAGAGCACCTCAGCGATCACATCGCCGCTGACCGGCGTGCCGTTCCTGAGGGCGAGCAACTTGAGGAGCGTTCGAGCCTTGCGGCTCCCCAACGCGCGCTCGGCAACTCCGTCGACTTCGAAGCCGCCGAGGAGCCGCACCCGCACGTCGCGATCATTGTCCGGTGGCGAGCACCGCGCTCGGCTCAGGGAAGGGAACGCAGCGTCGAGCTCGGCCACGACGTCGTCATCCAGCTCCATCACGTTCGGCGTCAGCAGTGGGGGAAGTCCATTCGTCCACCACCGCCGGAGACGAAGCCGAACGCCGGAGCGTCTTCCCACCGCCGGCGCTCCGGATGGCCGAACAGCACGTAGAAGTTCCGGCCCATCGCTCGTGATCTACGCGGCGGCGCCGGGGCCGCAGTGGGATCATGACGGCATGGCCGTCGAGTTGAACCACACGATCGTCGCCTGCACTGACAAGGACCGGTCGGCCCGGTTCCTGGCCGAGATGTTCGGCTTGGGCGAACCGGAGACGTTCGGTCCGTTCCGCGTCGTCGAGGTGGCGAACGGCGTGTCTCTCGACTTCGACGTGCGCGACGAGATCGTGCCCCAGCACTACGCGTTCCTCGTGACGGAGGACGAGTTCGACCAGGTGCTCGGCCGCATCGAGGAGCGCGGGCTCGACCATTGGGCGGATCCCGGTCGATCTCGTCCCGGGATCAACCACAACGACGGCGGGCGGGGCGTCTACTTCGAGGATCCCGACGGCCACCTGCTCGAGGCGCTGACGGTTCCGTACGGCGGGTGGCGCTGAGGTCGTAACGTCGGGCGCCTCTCGCGCAAGCGCGGGAACATGCGAGAGGCCGCTACGGCAGGAGCGCAGCGCCGAGCTCTGCAGCGATGTCGTCGTCGAGCTCCATCACGGCGTCAGCAGCGGCGGCAGCCCTCGACGCCAGTAGCCCTCGGCGGGGTCGACCGCAACGTCCCACCGCACGGCCACCAGCCATTCGCACAGGTCGTCGTCGCCGGCGCCGAGATGAAGCCCCGGCGACACGAGATCATCTCGGTCGAGGATGGGGCGACCGTCGACCAGGAACTCCTCAGCGGGCACGGCCTCTGCGGTGACGGTGCCGATGCCCGTGTACGCCGGACCGCCGGCCTTCGTCGGCACGTGCACGAAGGCGCGATCGCCCACACGCAGGTCGGACCGCAACCGCCGGCTCCACATCGGCGCGCCGCCGCCGGAGACGAAGCCGAAGCGCTGGGCGTCCTCCCACCGTCGCCGCTCGGGATGACCGAACAGCACGTAGAAGTTCCGGACCATCGCCGCACCCGTACCCGGAGATTCGGCTCGCCCGGTCAGGGGCCTGGGAAGAACTCCTTGAATCTCGCGGCGACGTCGGCGTCGCCTTCGATCGACAATCCCCGACCCCGCGCGTCGGCGATCGAGCGGCGGCCGAAGGTGAAGAGCACGACTTCGCTGGCCGGACCGCTGATCAGAACCGAGGGCGGGCCTTCAGCAGCAGTTCCCGGCTGCCACCCGGGCTCGGTGAACACGAACCGCGCCGTCTCCTCACCCGACGGCGCGAGTGCGATCGACGTCCCCGCGGCAGGTGACGATGTCGCGCCCGCAGCGAGCAGCGGCGCAGTGGCCGAAATCATCGTGTGGGCGGCGTGGGCGACGTCCACGGGCAGTGAGTCGTCGCGGCCCGTGGCGGCACGAAGATCGCTGCCGTGTAGGCCGGCCTCCATGGCGGCGATCTGCACCAGAAAACCCGCGGGCACGGGTCCGTAGGGCATGGTGGCGATGGTCTCGAGATCGGTCTCTGTGGCCTTCGCGAGGTTGGCAGCCAGCGCCTCCGCGTTCGCGCGCAGCGCTTCGAGCACCTGCGTACGGTCACCGGAGACCTCGGCCGCCGTCACCGGCGACGCGTCGCGCAGAAGGATCTTCTGCCACGCGTCCGCCTGGAGCGCCTGACCCCACGCGAGGTGCGCGGCAAGGTCGGCGACCGACCAACCAGGCAGGCGGGTCTCGGCCCGCCACAGGCTCTCGCGGCCGACCTCCAGCACATCGCGTGCGCCTTCGATCTCTCGGCGGATGACTTCGCGTGCGGTCACCAAGTTCAGCATCACGGTCCTTGCTGCTCGAGCTCGCTGGTTGCGTCCTCGACGTCGTGAGGAGCGTGTGCGGCGACCGCGAGATCGCGGGCTGCTTCGAAGTATGCCCTCGCCTCGTCGTCACGAGCGAGCAATCGCGCCAGTCGACCCAGCGTGAGGTCGACCGGGCCGAGCGATGCCGCTCCGGCGCCGACGACGGCCACCTGCCCGCTCCACGGCACGAGACGCGCGTAGAGGACCTCGGCCAACGCGACGGAGCGGGGTGTCGCCGCAGCAACGAGGCCGTCGCAGAGCGCGGCCGCTCCCGCGGTGAAGGCCAGGTTGTCCGGCAGCAGAGCGGCGAGGTCGACGCCGGCGATCAGGTCGTTGAGCCGACGGTGGTCGCCGGTGGCGGCAGCGAGGCTGATGTCGAAGATGGTCCAGCGCTCGCCGGTGCGCTCGCGAACTCGTGCGAAGAGCTCCGTGAGCTCATGGGCTCGGCCTTGCCGCCGGCGTAGCAGGTACAGCTGCAGCGCGTGCACCTGGTGGCCGGGCTCGTAGCCGACGCGACGGGCGACCGCATGGAACTCGGCGATGGCGGTCTCGGCCTGCTCGAGCTCGCCGCGCCAGAGCACCTGCATGGCCCGCCACATGGACGGGTACCACGCCTGGTCGTTGCGGCGGAGCGTCCCGATCCGGTCGGAAAGCTCGGTCATGATCGGCTCGGCCCGGTCGATGTCGCCCGCCTGCAGGTCGTCGATCAGCGCCAGACGCTGGACCTCGATGAGCAATGTGCCGTCGCTCGCGCGAGACGCGGCTGCGACCATCTCGTCGTTGTGCGCCCGTCGCTCGGCGAGCCATTTCGGCCCCTCCCGGGCGGCGCGCGAGGCCACGAAGGCGTAGGCCATCGACGACGCCTCGCCCGTCGTCCGAGCGATCTCGAGGGCGCGCGCACTTGCATCGAGCGCTCGCGCGTCGCCGCGATATGCCAGCGCTCTGGCTCGCGCCGCGTGCACTCGTGCAGCGAGCGGAGACGCATCCGCGCCCAGCTCCGCAACCGCTCGCTCGAGGAGGTCGAGTGATCGATCGGCCACGCCACCGCGCTCGAGCCGGCTGGCGAACAGCGCGTCCTCGTAGGCGACGGCGAGCGAAGCGAGAACAGAGGTCGCGCTCCCGGCGACCGCGTCGTCGGCCGCGGTCGCGTAGGTCGCCATCGCTCGTGGGAACGACGCTCCGGCGGCCAGCAGATCGCCGAGCCGAAGGCCCAGCTCCGCGATCTCAGCAGCGGAGCAGCCCGTCCGTCGCGCCGCGTCCACGGCCAGTGCCTGCAGCTCTGCGGCTTCGAGATAGGAGAACCGTCGCGCTGCGTATTCGGCCGCAAGGAGAGCTGGGTCCTTCGCTCGGCCGGGCTCGTCGGCCTCCGACCAGTGCCACGCGAGTGCAGCCGCCGCCACGGACACGAGGCCCCGCCGCTCGAGCGCCTCGGCCGCGCGCCGGTGGAGCCGGCGACGATCGCGCCGCACGACGTTGGCTTCCACCGTCTCCTGGATGAGGGGGTGCGCGACGCGCCAACCGTCGGAACCGCGTTCAACCATGCCGAGGTCGGCGAGAGCGGCGAGCGCAGCGCTCACGTCAACGTCGGCGCTGGCGACGGCGTCGTCGACGACGTCAGCGACGAAGTCCTCCTCGAACCGCGAGCGAAGGATCACCGCCGCGAGGAGGACGTCGCGCAGCCATGGCTCGAGCGTGTCGACGCGAGCGAGGACGACTCGCTGCACCGTGTCGGGCAGGTCGACGGGTCCCGGAACGTGGCGCCAGCCGGTGCTGCCCTGCACGAGACGTCCTTGCGCGATCAGGGCACGAACGAGCTCGCGCAGGAACAGCGGGCTCCCGCGTGCGATCGCCAGCACGCGGGACTCCAGGTCCCATGGCAGCACGGTCTCGCCCACGAGCGCATCGAGCAGCGCGCGGTCCGCGCCGTCGGCGAGCGCGTCGACGTCGGTCACGGTCGCTTGATCGCGTACGCGCGCGAGGCCGGAGTCGATTCGTTCGTCCGGTCGCGTCGTGACGAGGAGAGCGACGCCTGGCAGTCGTCGCTCCGCGAGGCGAGCGAGTACCTCCACGCTCGCCAAGTCGCAGGCGTGCAGGTCATCGACGAACACCCCGACCGGATCATCAGGTCGGGCGGTCGCGGCGAGCGCTTCGACGATCCCCGTGGTGATGGCGTCGAGCGCTTCGTCGCGATCGCGCGAACGCGATCGCGTCGCCGGCTCGGCGAGTGCCCGCTACATCGGCTACCGCGCGAGCGACGGCCGACGCCAGCCGGAGATCGTCACGCGCCTCCCACGGAGCGGCCTTGACCGACACCCACCGCGCCACCGTCCCGTGCTGCGACGTCATGACATGGCGCACGAGAGCGGTCTTGCCGGTGCCGGGCGCACCCTGCACGAGCACGACGGGTGATCCACCAGTCCTCGTGTCTGCGAGGTGGGAGGCGAGAGCGTCGATCTCGTGGGCCCGACCGACGAGCAGGTTCGGGCCCGCAAGGCGCGAGGAGGCCTTGACACCTACCAGCGTGTGCGCGGCCAGCGGCGCCCGCTTGCCCTTCACCTGCAGGTGCTCGACACCGGACCAGTCGAAGGCATCGCTCGTGATCGCGATGACGTCTGCCGTGGCCACTACTCGCCCCGCGGGCGCGGCCACATGAAGCCGCGCAGCAGTGTTCATGGCGTCACCGAGCGCTGCGTACTCCGCGTGCTCGGGCCCGCCGATGATGCCGACGACGACGGTTCCCGACGCGACGCCTGCCTTCGCTGCGACGCCGTGCTCCTCGGCGATCTCCAACGCAGCGGACGCCGCGTGGACGGCACGAGCAGCGTCGTCCTCATGCGCCACCGGTGCGCCGAAGATGGCGACGACGGACCCGCCGGCGACGTCCTTCACGGTGCCGCCGAAGCGCTCGACCACATCAGCGATCGGCGTCGCCGCGGCTGCGACGGCCGCAACGGCGTCGTCCGCGTCGAGAGCATCGATACCGACGAACAGGGCAACGATCGTTCGGCGCTCGTCGCGGGCGGACCGCCCGTCTGCCGCCGGACGTGTAGCTGTGGCCTCGGGTAGGTGAATGGTCGGCGGGATGTGACGTTGCGACGCGGCGGCGAGCGTCGCCGTCGCGTCGTCGATCGACGCGGTGCCGCGGGCTGCGCCTGCCTCGAGCTCGACGGCGCGGTCGACCGTCGGTCCCGTGATCCTCAGACGCCGGTGCCCGCTGACGACGAGGTGGCTGAAGCGCACCGCCCCTGTCGCCACGCCGACGCGTACGCCGAGTGGGGGACCGTCGGGCGCTCCGTCCGCAGCGAACGTCGCGGCGTGCGACGCCACGACCGTCGGGATGCGTTCTCCCGCGGCGACCCCGGCCGCGGGGCTGTCGAACACCGCGAGGACGCCGTCGCCGGCGACGTCGACGACCCGACCGCCCGCCTCCCCGACGACGGCGATCACCCGTGACACCGCTTCGCCGGCGAGATCGCGATAGTCCTCCGGGTCCAGCTGCTCAGCGAGCGTCGTCGACCCGACGAGATCCGCGAACAGGACGGTCGCCGTCCGCACGCCGTCCGGTGTCTCGGTCTCCGCCTTCACTCCGCAGCCAAGGGTACCGAGGACTCGGAACCCGGCGGCGTGGCGCCCGGGCAGGAGGATCGACTTCCCGCGGGATCTCCAGGGACGCGATCCTCATGCCACGCGGATAAGGCGCGCGAGGCTCGATTTGAGGAGACCTCCCGATGGCGCGAACCCATCGCCGTCGTACAACGACGACATGACAACCATCACGACCCAAGCCATCCCTCACTCGACCAACAACGCGTGGCGTTTCGTCGCCACGTTCGTCGCCGGCGTCGCAGCTGCCGGTGCTGCAGCGGTCGGCCTCTCAGCGCTCACCGCAGACGCAACCATCGACGCGCCGCCGCGGATCGTCACTGTGCAGGCGTCTGCCGACGCGGACTGCCGCCTCGGTTCGACGGGGCCCTGCTGAGCCATCCCGCAGCGTCGAGCTCGAGCTCGGCCCTCGGCCGGGCATCGGGCGCGGCGCGAGACCCGATGTGGTTCACTCGTGCCATGGCACGGGCGGGGTCGTGCCCTCGGTTCGTGGGGCGGGACGGCGAGTTGGAGGCACTGCGTGACGCGGCGCGCGACGTCTCGTCGAGAGGAGCCAGCGCCGCCCTCATCACCGGCGACGGTGGTAGCGGGAAGTCCAGGCTCGTCGAGGAGCTCGTGAACACGCTGCGGTCCGACGGCTTCGTCGTCGCCGCAGGCGCCAGCACCGCGTTCGACTTCGCCAGTGTTCCGTACGCACCACTAGCCGGTGTACTGCGCGACCTCATCCGCGCCGGGAACGGACGGCTGCTCCACGACGTGCCGCCGGCGGCGGTGCGGGAACTGGCGTTCCTCGCGCCTTCGGCCTTCGTAGCCGTCGACGTAGGCGACTCCGTCCCGACAAAGGCCAGCTTGTTCGACGCGCTTCTCTCGGCACTTGCGATCGCTGCGTCCGAGATACCGTTGGCATTGGTCATCGAGGATCTGCACTGGGCCGACTCGGCCACCGTCGCCGCCCTCGACTTCCTGATCCGGAACCTCACGGACGAGTCGATCTTCGTCCTCGGAACGCTCCGACCTGACGAAGTTGCCGTCGGTGACGCGCGACGCAGCGTCTTGATGGAGCTCTCTCGTCACGATCGTGTCCGCACGATGGCATTGGCGCCGCTGGCGCCTTCGGACGTCGCGTTGATGGCGACAGCGATCATCCGACGGGAGCCGCCGCCGGATGTGGTCGCGGAGCTCCACGAGCGGTCCGGCGGTCTTCCGCTCTTCGTCGAGGAGCTGCTCGCGGCCGGAGATGACCTGCCAGCAGGGTTGCAGCAACTCGTGCTCGCTCGCAGTGAGGGATTGTCGAAGCCGGCGACCGTGGTGCTTCGAGCCGCGTCGGTCGCAGGCGCCGTCGTCGAGCACGATCTCCTCGGCTGCATGTGCGGACAGGACGAGGACGAGCTCGACGCTGCGGTCGCGGAGCTCATCGAGGCGCGGCTCCTCCGGGTGGAGCCGCGCACGAGCCGGTACGTCTTTCGCCACGCCCTGCTGCGGGAGGCGGTCTACGACGACCTCCGGCCGGGTGAGCGGCGCCGCCTGCACCGTCGAGCTGCGGACACGATCGGGTGCAGCACGCCTGCTGCGCTCGGGATGACCGATGAGCAGCAGACCGCGGCGCTCGCTCATCACTGGTGGCACGCGAACGAGTGGGAGCGCTCGGTGCCGCCGCTCCTCGCTGCCGCGGCAACGGCCGAGTCGCTCCTCGCGAACGCGGAGGCGCACGCGCACCTCGAACGCGCGCTGGAGGCGTGGTCACGGATACCTGATGCCGAAGCTCGTGTGGGCGTGAGTGACCTCGCGATCCTCGAGCGCGCGTGCGAAGCAGCCCAGTGGGCCGAGCGCGGCGTTCGCGCGGTGGAGCTGGCGACGCTCGGCGTGGCTCGAGCACGGGCGTGCGGAGACGGTAGGACGGTCGCAAGCTGGCTCGCGCGGTACGGCCGCGCCGTGTTCAACGAGGGCGACGCAACTAGTGCCTTGCAGGCGTTCGACGAGGCGGCCGATTTGCTGCCGGCTGATGCCCCGTCGCGCGAACGGGCGAGGGTCGTCGCGGAAGCAGCGCGTGTCTTGATGATGATGTCCCGCTACACGGACGCGCAGCTGCGCGCGACGGAGGCGCTCGAGCTTGCCCGCAGCGTCGGAGGGCGCCTCGAGGAGGTTCACGCGCTCGTCACGTTCGGATGTTGCCGGTTCGGACTCGGGTTCATCGACGAGGGCATCGACCATGTGCGTCGCGGCCTCGACCTCGCCCGCGAGCTGGGGAACCCAGAAGCCCTCCACCGCGCGTTCGGCAACCTCGCCGGAATGACCCTGAACGCCGGGCGGCTCGAGGAGTCCGTCGCCGTCGTGCAGGAGGGTCTGCGGTTGACCCGCGATGTAGATGGCGCATGGATGGGCACTGCGGCGACGAACGCCGCGCGAGCGCTCGTGCGCCTCGGTCGGTGGGAAGACGCGCAGACCCTGGTCGAGGAGTTCCCTGGTGGCACGCTGAGGACCAGCGGCTGCGCACACCAGTCGCTGGCCGCGGTCAGCATCCGGAGAGGCGACTTCGCCGAGGCGACAGTGTCGCTGGCGATCGCCGACGAGCGCTCGGCCGGCCTGCAAGACGTGATCGTCCGCGGCTGGTACCACACCGTCGCCGCGGAGCTGGCACTCGAGGAGGGTCGCCCGCTCGACGCCTGGAACCACATCGAGGCGGGGCTCGCGCTCCAGGCGGCGACGGAGGACGACAGCGTCGGCCCGGAGATGCGAGCGCTTGGCATACGCGCGCTGATCGACAGCCTCGCGCTGGCGCGCGGGCGAGGCGCGAAGCCCGACGTCGAGCCAGAGAAGGTCCGGCTCCTCTGCGGTGAGCTGGCCGACGCCGCTGCAGTGGAGGTTGTCGCGCCTGTGAGTCGAGGTGGAACGGTCCAACCCGAAGCCGCCGCCTTTGCAGACCAATGCCAGGCCGAGGTCTCGCGCCTCGAGCGATCGGATCCTGAGCTGTGGCGCGCGACGGCCCAACGCTGGTACGCCCTCGGGCAGCCCTACCACCGCGCCTATTGCCAGTGGCGAGAGGCCGAGGCGCTGCTCGATTCACGGCGCGATCGGCGGCGCGCGGTCGAGGTGCTCTCGACGGCACGCCAGATCTGTGTCGATCTCGGCGCCGTCCCGTTGCTGCAGCAGGTGACGCGGCTCGCGCAACGAGCCGGTGTTGAGCTGAGCGACGTCGACAGACCTGCAGAAGACAGAGAGGCGGCCGTCGCCCGTGACCTCGGGATCACCCGACGGGAGCTCGAGGTGCTTCGTTGTCTTGCTCGCGGCCGCTCCGACCGCCAGATTGCCGAGGAGCTGTTCATCAGCAAGAAGACGGCGAGCGTCCACGTGTCGAACCTGCTGCGGAAGCTCGCCGTCGGGAGTCGCATCGAAGCCGGAGAGGTGGGCCAGCGTGCCGGCCTCGGGTGATCCTCGTTGCTCCCGAGGCCGGCGCGACCGAGCTCAGTCGATGGCGGGGTTCGTGTCGGTGATCGGCTTCGTCGTCGCGTAGCACCCGTCGGCCCGACCCGCCGTTCCGACGTCGGGGCCGTGGTGCGCGTTCTCCAGCCCGTACATCGCGCCCGAGAGCGTGTGGCCGGAGTTCGGCGCCTCACCGGCATCCACGCAGAACAGCGCGTACGCGCCCGTCTGATCGACGAAGCCGTGGTTGACACCATTGGCGAGTACCTGCTGGCCTCCGTTCCCGAGCTTCACGTGGTGCGGTGCGTGGGCACTGGCCGGCGCTGCGGTGGCGATCAGCCCTGCCACGACGATGCCGGCCGCTGCGCAGGTCTTCTGGATGAGCGTCATCAGGTTCTCCTGTATCTGTTCCCGCCGACAGTCGGCGCTGGAGACAAGATGCGCCCGTACGCGCGGATCGGCATCGGGAGGGTTCCTCACTTCTGCCCCCCGACTCCTTAGATCCGGTGTGGTCGCAGTGCGGCGGCTCCGACGACTCCTGCGTCGAGGAGCTCGTCGATGTCTGAGTCGCTGTAGCCGGCTGCACTGAGGACCTCTCGGGTGTGCGCACCGAGCGATGGCGCGACGAGGTCGCAATCGAGCTGCGTACGGCTGAAGTGGGCGTGGCGGCCGGTGGTCGTCGTAGATGTCGCGCACGTCGAGGACGTCGAAGGCGACGTCGGTGAACCGTGGCGTGAGGGCAGCAAGGAACCACTGACCGTCGCCGCAGCGATACTCCGGTAGAAGGGGAGACTCCCGCCGGGCCCGCCGGTGGAGCGAGGCGGGGGAGCGACCGTGTCGTCGAAGTTGAACGCGGCAGCGGAGGCGATCATCGCCGCGTGCACGCCGCCGACGGTGACGAGCTGACCCTGACCAGAGCGCTCGGCCTCCCACAGCGCCGCGATCGCCGCACGCACCCCACACGCCATGGATGGTCGCCAGCACCGGGACGATCGCATCGACCGGTCCGCCGTCGAACGACGCCTGCCGGAGCGACACGCCCATCGTCGCCGCGAGCATCACGTCACCTGTCGCCGGATGTCCCCACGGGAGGTGGTCGGCGAACGGCGGGAGGTGGAGCCCGATGATGGTGGGCGACAACTCGGAGGGCCGGCGCTCGTCGTCGGTGATCACGACGTCGACCGGGTCTGACGGATGCTGACGCTGCAGCTCTCCGCCTTCGGCCTGTTCGTCGCCGCTGCGAACCTGACCTGAGCCAAATCGGCGGTTCCACGGAACCGCTGCGGGAGCTGTCGGCAGGCACGTGCGTGTCCGAGGCGGGTCGTACGACTGGCCACGACCTGCTGAACGTCGTCTTCGCTCTGCTCGCTGCGAACGCGGTGCTTGCGGCACTCGCGTTCGCAGCAGCTCGTCTCGCATGACTGGACGGTGCTCCGGTTCCGCGGAACCGCCCGCCGCCCGCTGTGCCTCACCCGCCGGCAAGCGGCCAGTCGCCCCGCACCGCGTCGAACGCGTCTTGCACCTCGGCTGCGGTGATCGTCGATGGCCGTCCGCGCGTACGGGCCAGCCAGCCATCGACGGAGGGTCGATTCGCCACCCGAACGGCAGCCCGCAGGAGGAGATCGGCCACGGTGATGCCGGCCTCGGCGGCCTGTTTCGCGAGCGCGGCATAGACCTCGTCATCGATGTCGCGGACCCGCACGGTCTTCGGCACAGACCCATCGTCTCACGCGCCTTCGCGTGACAGACGCCGGACGAGCTATGGCGCAGCGCTCGACCGGCACTGGATGCCCGAGCCCTCGGGCGTCTCCACGACGAGGTAGACGGCGGGATAAACGCCGATCACGCTGCCGTCGGCCTGGTAGCGGGTGAACGGCACGTCGAGGTGCACCTTGTCGCCGAGGTCGTGGATGACCCGCTTGTGGTCCGATTCGCTGTGGTCCCACCCGGTTCGTTCCCGAATGGCGACCATGCCGACCTCCATTGCTGCGGTCGCCTCGTCGACGTCGTTCCAGATCCGCACCTGGCCGCTAGCTAGGCGGACGTGGGGCTACCCGAGCGTCTCGGCGTGGGCTCGGGCGTCGCCGGCGTTGACCGTCGCGAGGAACCCCTCGGCAACGTGCATCGCCGCCACCACGGAGGCCGGCTGCTCATCTGAGGCCATAGCGCACGTTACGGCGATGGCGATGCGGGATCGCGCGCCATCACGTCGTCCGTTCGTAGAGTCGAAGCATGGCGGTGGAGAAGGTTCGCCTGAAGATCGGCAACATGGCCAAGGCCGTGCTCGTGACGGGGCAGGCCTATCAGGACCCCAAGGATGCGCTGAACGAGTTCGTCTCGAACGCGGCTGACGAGTACGCCGAGGCAGAACGACGCGGCGAGGTGATCCGCGTCGTGCTGCGCCGAAAGGGCCGCTACCCGACCATCGCCATCGACGACAGCGGCCGTGGAATGACCGTTGACAAGCTGCGATCTGTCGCTCGCAACCTGTTCGAGTCGGAGAAGGCCGGCGATCTGCGCACCCTCGGCGAGAAGGCGATCGGAACCCTCGCGTTCCAGCAACTCGGCGGGCGCCTCGACATCGTCACCCGCCCCGAGGGCAGTGACGTCAGCCACTCCCTCCGCCTCGAGCGCGGCAAGGCGATCGCACAGCTCGAGGAAAACGAGCGGCGTCGGCCGCGAGCGACGCCTGGTACGACCGTCTACATCTCCGAGTTGGATCCCGACGTCCTCCGCGTGCTGACGATGCGCAAGGTCGTCGACTACCTGCGCCGTCGCCGCGGACCTGCGCTCGCCCGCGGCGATTATGTGATCGAGGTCCAGGAGGGCAAAACCGTCGAGACGGTGACGCCCGACCGTCCCGATGGCATCCGGGTCGCGCTGCCAGCGCAGGCGACACTCTGGGGACGCATCGAGTTCGCCCTGTACGTCGCTCCACAGTCGGCCGCGTCGGGATCGTCTCGCCGTGTCGCTGTGGTGGGTCGTGCGGGCACGGTGATCATCGACGACCTCGTCGAGCTCGACGAGTTCGAGGACGGACCTTGGTCGACAGGCCAGGTGTCCGGTGAGATCACGTTCGAGGGCCTGCAGCAGTCGGCCGGACGCCGCGCCATCCTTCGTGATCGAGACGCCTTCCCGGCGTTCGTCCTCGCCGTGCGGTCGGTCGAACCTACCGTGGTCGCAGCGCTCGAGAAGGTGCGCAAGGAGGTCGATCAGCAGACGGCCGACCGGGTGTCCGACGCAGTGCGGCGCATCTTCGGCCGCGTGCTCAAGGAGCTGGACGATCTCGACAACCCGATGCGCTCGGCCGTCGGTCACGAGCGAGGCCACGGCGGCTTGTTCGCCCCCGCGCCTGGCGAGGGCGGCGGTCCGGACGATCCGGTGCCTCCACGGCCTGCTGACGAACGATCGGGCGGTTCCGCGGAGCCACCGGAGCCGCCGGGGGATGACGCGCCGAACCTCGACGATCTCGCGCCGACCCCGATTCCCGACGAGCAACCTGCCCCCGCACCGGCGCGGCCGCAGCGGCCCGGCGGGTCTCGCCTCCCGACGGTCGCGGTCGATCCGGAGCCGGGGGACGCGCGCAGCCGCTTCGACCCCGACGAGGGCGTCGTGTACTACAGCGATCGCCATCCCGATTACCTGCTCGTGAAGGACGAGGAGTCGTCGCTTCTCGACTACCTCGCAACGCTGGTTGCCAAGGAGTACGTCGTCTACAACAACCCGCGCGCGACGAGCGCCGAGTTCGCAGAGGAGATGGTGCGCATGCTCGTTCGCGTCCGCCGCCACCTTCGCCGGCGCTGATCCGCCGGCCGAGTTCCGCGATCGCCGCCGCGCGGTCCCACTCGACGAGCTGCGCAAGCGCTGGTCGCGCCTGCCCGCTGTCGACCCGAGCGCCCTGCGCAACGACATCGACGGCGTCATCGACGCGCGGCTCTGAGATGGCAGAGGGCGTCCTCGACACGAGCACGCTGATCCTGCTCGCACGGATCGACCCGGTCGATGCACTCCCTGCCGAACCCCTCATCACCGCGATCACCCTCGCCGAACTGTCCGTCGGACCGCTCGTCGCTGCCACCGAAGCAGGGCGGGCTGCGCGCCAGGCCCACCTCCAACAGGCGGAGAACGACTTCGACCCGCTGCCGTTCGACGCGCCGGCCGCCCGCAGCTTCGGGCAAGTCGCAGCGTCCCTTCGGCGCGCGGGCCGCACGCCGGCTGCGCGTGCTTACGACGCGATGATCGCGGCCATCGCGATCGCGAACGGGCTGCCCGTTCACACCTGCAACCCGTCCGACTTCGCAGGCATCGACGGACTTCGGGTCGTCGAAGTCCCTCACCCCGACCACTGAGGGTCGCGCTCCCTCGCCCGCTCGGCGGGCCACCCCTGCGCCGCCTCGTGCGATTCGCGCAATGGGGAGCGTCGCCGCGCTGAGGACCTGCTCCGGACGATCGGCTGGACGCTACGGCTTGCAGGGTGAGGCGGGGGCTCGCGGCGTGCCGGTCGTTGCCGTCGACGGGCGCGGCAACGACACGTCGAACAGCAGCCCGCTGAAGCTCGCGGGTGCGTCGATGCCTCTCAGCCGGAGCTTGAGGTAGTCGCCGCTGCGGAAGTTGTCGATCCGGAAGACGTGGATGTCCGGCACGCCGTTCGCAGCCAGATCCGCCGCGGACGGCCGGCTCGACGCCTCGATCTGGCTGTCCGCGACTTCCGGACGCTGGTCGATGAGGCCGACGTTGCCGCGGATCTCGACGACGCCGGCGTCGTAGTCGCCGCCTGTGGTGTCCGTCACGACTCCTACGTAGAAGGTCTGCGGCGCGCCGTCTTGGAGCTGTATGCGATTCATCGTGTTGTTGTTCGTCGGCCGCGGCGGGCCTTCGGGGGGAATGACGAGGCCCGTCGGATCCGGGATCGGCCGGTCGGCGGAATACGTCTTCCGGTCGACGATGGCACCGGCACGCCCGCACTCGCCGCCAGGTATGCGCAGCGCCGCCCAATGGCGAAAGCCGCCGGCCGCGCGGGCAGGTCCGTCCTGCGAGAACGTGCGGAAGTTGAACGTCGGGAGGCAGCCGCGCTCGACCGCGCCAGGCTCGGCGCAGCCGAAATCCGCGGGACTCGTCGTGTGGTTGAACGCACCGATCCACGTGGGCAGCCGGTCGCGCACGCCAGCGCCCGTCGGTTGGCCGCTCGCCGGCGTGGTGGCTGCGAAGTAGGGGAACCACGACCCGTCCGTGCCGATCGCGAGCCGGGAGAGGTCGCGCTTGTCGACGATCGTGCCGACGTAGGCGATCGCGCGGTCGCTCTTCTCACTGCGCGCACCGTCGACGGTGGAGGCGAGGTCGGTGACGCCAGCGGTCGCGCCGGTCGTTGCGGCGCCGAACGCCAGGCTGATCGCAAGCGCGGCCACGAATGCGACACTGCGGCGACGCCGAGGTGTCATCTGTTCAAGTACGACCCGAGCGGTGTGAACTCCTGCCGGGCCGATCCGCTCGATGGGCGCCGTCGTGCCCTGGTCCACCCACCGATCCCCCAAGGCGAGATGAGGGGAGTCCCGTAACCGATCGCGATGGCTGGTGTCGAAGATGGAGAGCGTGCGACGAACCAACGAGCCTGGAAGCGGGGATCCCATGGCGACAGCGGTGGTGCAGTGGTGTCCGCGGTGCCTGACGACATCGGACGTCGTCTCCCCTAGAGCAACCGCGAGCGGCGAGTCGTGCGGGCGCTGCGGGCTGGCGCTCACCGGCGACGCCGTCGACCGGCTGCGGGTGATCGTCCATCGCTTCCACGAGATCGGCGTCGCCGAACGGGGGCTGCAAACTGAGCGGGAACGCTTGGCCCGTGAGCATGCAGACCTGATGGCCGTGGTCACCGGCCGCGCCGCACCTTCGCCAGCCCTACCGCGCCGCAACCCTGCCACCCCCGGCATCGGGCACGACGGTCACCGCTCCACCAACGGGCGACGTACGCGCAGAGGCAGTGCGCGACGTCCTGCTCTGGGTGGGCGGGCTCCTTCTGGCGATCGCTGCCCTGACCTTCGCCGCCTTCGCCTGGCAGCGCCTCGACGACGGTGGACGCGCCGCGCTCCTCGTCTTCACCACCGTCGCGTCGGTCGCCGGTGCGTTCGGGCTGCGTCGCCGGCTCGCGGCGACGGCCGAGGTCTTCGCATCGCTGGGGGTCGTCCTGTTCCTCGTCGACTGGCTCGCGCTGCGCCGCGCCGGTGCCGGCGAGTCGATGGAGCTCTCGAGTTGGTGGGCCATCGGTGCGGCACTCGCCGCCGCAGGATCGCTCGGGCTCGGACGGTGGTTCGCCACGACCCGACTGCTCATGGCGGTCGCTGGTTCGGCCGCGGCGTTCCTCGCCCTCGCATCCACGGCCGGCACCGCGGCGACCGCTTCGGGCGGGCTCTCGATCATCGGCGTCGGCGCAGTGGGAGCATCACGTGCGGCCCGCTACTTCCGCTGGTACGGCTCGGCGGCCTCGTTCGTGGTCGCCGCGATTCTTTCCGTCACCGCGGCGGGCATCGCGGTGGTGGCGGGCCTGGTCGACGCTCGGGGAGGCACGATCGGCCTCGCCCTCGCCGCCGCCCTCGTCGGCGCGACGCCTGCAGCTGGCGCAGCGCTGCGGACCACCTCGAATCGCGCCCGCGACGGGTTGATCGCAACCTCGACGGTCGCCGTCGTAGCGGGTGCGGCCGTTGCGTTGTCGACCCAGGTCGACGGGCCGTCGCTCGCCGCGGTGGTCGCGGCGACGACCGGAGGTGTCGCGGCGGTGGCGACGTTCGGTCCACGCGCCGTCCGCCGGGGAGCGTTCTTCGGCAGCACGGTGGCCTTGGCCGTGGCCGCTGCCTTCTCCTTCGAGGCGGTGATGGTGGCGGTGGGCGGCCCACTCGCGTCGCTGGGCGATGCGTGGGCACACGAGCCGTCGGCGTCTGCGCTGTCGATGCTGGACGCGCTGGCCGAGCAGCAGCGAGCGGCGCGCGCTGCGCTCGTGTCGATTGCCGTCGTTGTCGCGGTCGCGCTCCTCGCCGCTGCACCGTCGAGCTCGGCTCGACTTCGCACGAGCCGCAGCCGCGACGAGCAGCAGGCACCGCGTGAGCCCCATGTGACGGGTGCGCCCCTGCTCGCGGCGATCGCAGCCGCCATCGCCGTGGCCCTCGTTCCGTTGACGTTCGATGCCAACCTGGCGACGGCGTCGGCCGTCACGGCGCTTCCTGCGGTGGGCGCGGTCGCTCTGGTCGGCCCAGTCGCCCGTCGGCGCCAGCGTGGTGGGGCGGCGGTCGAGGGGCTGGCCATCAGTGCTGCGGCGCTGCTCGTACCCGCGACCGGATGGTCCCTCGCCACCGAGGCGACGACGCTGCTGCTCTGCGCGGGTCTGCTCACGGCCACCGCCGCCGCGATGTGGCTGTCACCCTCTCGAACCGTCGCCAGGCAACTCGCAGGGGCGGGCGCCGGGGTCTCGTTCGTCGCGCTGAGCGTCTCCGCGGCGATGAGTGCCGGCGCGGCGTGGACGGAAGCGGGGATCGTTGCCGTGGTGGCCTCCGGCGTCGTGATGGCGGCGGCCACGCTCTGGGCGGACGAGCGCGACGGCGACGGCGTGTTGGCCGAAGTCGTGGCTTCCGCCGGTCTCTTTGTCGGGATGGCCCTCGCCGTCGGCGACCGCACCCACGGCGCCATCGCGTGCACGCTCCTCGTCCCCGCGTTCGCCGTTGCCGGCACACGCGCCGGTCGGCGCGGCTACCTGGTCGCCGCCTCGCTCGCGGCGGTGTTCGCCACGTGGGCGTGGCTGCTCGCGGCCGACGTGCGGTTGCTCGAGGCCTACACCCTCCCCGCGGCGCTCGGCGCCCTCGTCGCCGGACAGGTCGTGGCGCACGGGCATCGAGATGCGAGCTCGTGGCTCGTCTACGCGCCCGGACTGCTCATCGCGTTCCTCCCTTCGCTCGCCCTCGTCGTCGCCGACGATCTGCTCGCCCGCGCGGTGGCGCTGGGGGCCGCTGCGGTCGCGGTGGCATGGCTCGGGGCGCACTTCCGGCTGCAGGCACCGCTGCTCATCGGCGTCGGAAGCGTTGTCGGTCTGGGCCTCGACACGCTCGGGCCGATCGCCGGCGACCTGCCGCGCTGGCTCACGATCGCGATCGTCGGTGCCGTGCTCGTGTGGTTCGGCGCAACCGCCGACCGTCGCATCACCCAGCTGCGCGCCACCCGCGACCGGCTGGCCGCGATGGAGCCGCGGTCGGACGAGTCGACGCCGGTGGGATCATGACGGCATGGCCGTCGAGTTGAACCACACGATCGTCGCCTGCACCGACAAGGACCGGTCGGCCCGGTTCCTGGCCGAGATGTTCGGCTTGGGCGAACCGGAGACGTTCGGTCCGTTCCGTGTCGTCGAGGTGGCGAACGGCGTGTCTTTCGACTTCGACGTGCGCGACGGGATCGTGCCCCAGCACTACGCGTTCCTCGTGACGGAGGACGAGTTCGACCAGGTGCTGGGCCGCATCGAGGAGCGCGGGCTCGACCATTGGGCGGATCCCGGTCGATCTCGTCCCGGGATCAACCACAACGACGGCGGGCGGGGCGTCTACTTCCAGGATCCCGACGGCCACCTGCTCGAGGCGCTGACCGTTCCGTACGGCGGGTGGCGCTGAGGGCGTAACGTCGGGTTCGTGGACGGCATCCACGACCTGGGAGGCGCAGAGGGTTTCGGCCGTGTGGTGGCCGAGCGCGACGAGCCGGTCTTCCATACCGACTGGGAGCGGCGGGCATGCGGCCTCACCATGGGCACGTTCCTCGCGCAGCTGAGCAACGGCGGTCAGTTCCGCCACGCGATCGAGCGCATGGACCCGATCCACTACCTCATGTCGTCGTACTACGAGCACTGGCTCACCGGCGTCGCCACCCGAGCGGTGGAAGCCGGCATCGTCGAGAGGGACGAGCTCGAGCGGCGGGCAGGCGGGCACTTCCCGCTGTCGCAGCCGGTGACGGCGCATCCGCGTCTTCCCTCGCCGAGCGAGGCGCAGTTCGCAGTGGGGGATGCGGTGCGGGTGCGGAACGTCGCGACCTCCGGTCACACCCGCTGCCCGCAGTACGTGCGGCGGGCGAGAGGAACCGTCGTGCGAGTCGATCCTGCGGTGTCCCTGCCCGACGTCGAGGCCCACGGGGACGAGCGTGTGGTCGAGCCGCAGTACTGCGTCCGGTTCGACCTGCGCGAGCTGTGGGGAAGCGACGAGGCGGGTGCCGTGCACGTCGACCTGTGGCAGAGCTACCTGGAGCCGGCATGAGCGACGACCACGATGACCACGACGACCACGACGGCCACCACCACCCTCGCGCGGTGTCGCCGATCGAGCAGCGAGTGGCCGCGCTCGAAGACCTGCTCGTCGAGGCCGGCCTGGTCGACCGCTCGACCATCGACCGCATCGTCGAGATGTACGAGCACGACATCGGCCCCATGAACGGCGCCCGGGTCGTCGCCCGCGCGTGGACCGACGCCGCGTACCGGGAGCGGCTGCTGGACAACGGCACCGCCGCGATCGCCGAGCTCGGCTACGGCGGTCCGGAAGGCGGGCACGTGGTGGTCGTGGAGAACACGGGGGATGTGCACAACGTCGTCGTGTGCACCCTCTGCTCGTGCTACCCGTGGCCGCTGCTCGGCCTCCCACCCAACTGGTACAAGAGCCCGCCGTACCGGAGCCGCGTCGTGCGCGAGCCGCGGGTGGTGCTGGCCGAGATGGGATGCGAGCTGCCGGACAGCGTCGAGGTCCGGGTGTGGGACTCCAGCGCCGAGGCGAGGTACCTCGTGCTGCCCGAGCGCCCGGCCGGCACCGAGGCGATGTCGGAGGAGGAGCTGGCGGATCTCGTGACCCGCGACGCCATGATCGGCGTGGCCCGGCTGTGAGCGCTCTGCCGGTCGCGGTCCCTCACGAAGGCGCCGACGCCCCGCCCCGCAACAACGGCGAGCTCGTCTTCGCCGAACCGTGGGAGGGACGCGCGTTCGGGCTGTGCGTCGCGCTCTTGCAGGAGCGACGACTGAGGTGGGACGACTTCCGTCCTCACCTCGTCGCCGCCATCGCCGCGGACGCCGGCCGCCCGTACTACGAGAGCCTCGTGGTCGCGCTCGACGAGTTCGTGGCGGCGCTGCGGACCTGACTCAGTCGTCGTCGCCGGAGCGGTCGTCGTCGTCCTCCTCCGTTCGCGTCTCCTCGCGAGTTGCGTCGTCACGGAAGCGGACGCGTTCGCGCACCCGGCCGTCCTCGAGCTCGATGTCGACCTGCACCCGTCGCGTCCCTGATCGGAAGTCGAGGTCGATCTCGTTGCCCCTGGCCCGTTCGATCTCGACGGCCCACCCCGCAGCGGGCGTCGCGCTGACCAGGGTGAACGTCGTGCCGGAGAACGTGTAGACGACCGTTCCCGCGCCTGCGGCGTCCACCGACCGGGAACCGCTGGCGCCCGGCGCCGCCGGCGCCGCCGGCTCCGAGGAGGTCGGTGACGTTCGGGTCGTCGTCGAGGTCGACGACGACGGGTCGGGGGCGACCGCAGCTGTCGCATCCGTCGCACGGCTCCCGCCGGCGCCTCCGACACAGCGGGCGTCGTGTACGTTCTCGGCTTCGTCGCACGGGCCGCTGACATCGCCCGCGGCATCGCCGGAAGCGACGTCGTCGGTGGTCGCTGCGCGGAACTCGACGGCTGGTGCGGTGTCTCCGTGCTCTGCCGGTGACGCGACGAGCGTGGTGGCGCCGAGAAGCGCGGCACCCGCAGCGAGGCCTGCGGCCATCGGGAGGACGGAGGAACGACGGCGGAGGAGCATGAACGGTCCTTTCGGGACGGCTGATGCGGCGCACGATGCCGCCCCCGCGGCTAACCCGACCTCCGCCGTTCGTTAAGGGGATGCAAACTGCGCCGCTCTTGAACCTCCCTTAACCGCGGCGTGAGGCGCGGCTAGGTCCGTCGCCTCCACGCTCGCGACATGTGGCTCGTCGACGGCCTGCCGTTGCACCCCCTCGTGGTCCATCTGCCGGTCGTTCTGATCCCTGCGGTCGCGGCCGGGATGGCCGCGTACGTCGTTCGTCCGCGCTGGCGCCGTCCTCTCGGGATCGTGCTCGCCGCGATGGCCGTGGTGTGCGCGGGCGCCGCGATCGTCGCCGTGTGGAGCGGCGAGCAGCTGGGCGGCGCGCTCCGACGCGGCGACGAGCTGCGCTCACACCAGGCCCTCGGCGAGCGCACGCGTGCATACGCTGTGGTGCTCGCGATCGCGACGGTCGCTCTCGTGGCCTTCGAACGTGTGCGGGGCCGGCACCTCGCCTCCCGTGTCACCGCGGGAGGCGCCGCGGTGGCGGTGGTCGCCCTGGGCGCAACCATTGCAGTCGCGATGGCAGGCCACAGCGGAGCGAGGCTCGCGTGGGAGGAGGAGGTGGCGGTCGCCCGCGGCGGCGATCGAGGCGCGCCAGTCACGGCACGAGGGATGGGTGAGGTCGCCAGCGGGGGGAGCGGAGCCAGCGGTGCGGCCCCCGTCGCTCCGGCAGATGAGCCGTTCGTCGACGTCGTGCTCGGCGAGTGGGCGCTGATGTCGTCTACCGACCAGGCGCCACCCGGAACAGTCACGTTCCGCTTCCGCAATCGGGGCGCCGTGCCGCACGCCCTCCGGATCCGCAGCGCGGGGTCCGGCAAGAACCGGTTGGAGTGGCGATCGAACGTCGTGCAACCGGGCGAGGAGGGAGTGCTCACCGTCGACCTGCCAGCAGGAACGTTCGAGCTCGACTGCCCGATCGAGGACGGCCATGGTGAACACGACGCCCTCGGCATGGAGACCACGTTCACGGTGCGGGCCGGAGCTCCGCCGGTGACGGCGCCCGCCACCCCTGCCACGGATGCTGCTCGAGCGGGTACTGGCGAGGCGACGGTCGAGATCAGCGGCTTCGAGTTCCTGCCGCGCGATCTACGGGTCGCACGCGGCACCGTCGTGCGTTGGGTCAACGCCGACGCAGCGCCCCACACCGCGACCGGCGACGGCTGGGACACCGGCCGCCTCGCGCGAGGCGGCTCGGCTGACGTCACCTTCGACCGAGCGGGAACGTTCTCCTACATCTGCGACATCCACCCGGCGATGGCGGGCACCGTCACCGTGACCTGATTCGCTCCTTCTGCTACACCACCGACGTGGTTGCCGTCGCCAACCCGTGCACGTCAGAGCCCTCCTCGAGATCGGCGTGCTGATCCCGGCTGCGCTGTGGGACGGGATCCGCGATGGCACGGTCACCGTCGCGTTCCGGCGGTGGAAGCGGCCATCGGTGAAGGCCGGGGGCACGCTCCAGACGGGAGCGGGGCTCCTCGCGATCGACGAGGTGGCCCCGATAACCCTCGACGAGGTGACGGACGAGGAAGCACGGCTGGCGGGACATGCGTCAGCGGCGGACGCCATCGCTGCGCTGCGTGCGGAAGGGCAGCTGTACCGGATCCGCTTCCACCGCCTCGGTGACGACCCTCGGATCGCGCTGCGAACACGTGACGCCCTGACGGCCGACGAGGTCGCCGACATCGATCGCGCGCTCGCTCGTCTGCCGTGGGCGATGGCACGCCTGCAGGCGATCTCTGGCCAGCCGGGTGTCGTCAGCACGGTGCTCGCCGATGCGGCGGGGATGGAACGCCAGCGGTTCAAGACCCAGGTCCGCCGCCTCAAGGCGCTCGGTCTCACGGAGAGCCTCGAGGTCGGCTACCGGCTGTCGCCGCGCGGGGAGGCCTACCTGCGAGCCCGCTCCGCAAGCGATGCGACCACCCGTGGAGGAGGCCGATGAAGCTCTCGATGGAGACGAAGGGCGCGCCGAAGACGCTCCAGGCGAGCGACGCCCTCAAGACCTACCGCTACCTCCGCATCGGGATGGTCGCAGCGGTTGTGTGCCTGGCCACAGCGATCGCGATCGAGCGTTCGAAGGTCAGCTGCTGGCAGACCTCGATCAGCGCCTACTACTACACGCCCGCTCGAGCCGTGTTCGTAGGCGGTCTCATCGCGGTCGGGCTCGCGTTGATCGTCATCAAGGGACGGTCGAACGTCGAGGACATGTGCCTCAACTTCGCCGGCATGTTCGCTCCCGTTGTCGCCGTAGCGCCGACTGCCGATGTCGGCGCGTGCTGGTCGATCCCGCCACTGGCTCGACCGGTCACGGCCGACGGAGATCTCGCGCCATGGGTGAAGTCGTACGTCGACAACAACCTGCAGGCGCTGTTGGTCGCCGGCGCGGTCGGGCTCGCGGCAGCGGTGGTGGTGGCGATCGCCTCACGCCGGCGCGACGGGCTGCCGGCCGGGGCGCGAGCCTCGTTCGCGGTCACCGCCGCGGCGCTCGTGGTCGTGTGGTTGCTGATCGACCGGTGGGACGACTTCTACACGAGAGCCCATGGCGCGGCCGCGGTGTTGATGTTCCTGTTCCTGATCGGTGCGGTCGTCAGCAAGGCGGTGGGGGACTGGCGATCGCCGCAGCGACGCTTCGCTGCGGTCTACGGGGCGGTCGCTGTGGCCATGGCCGTGGGCGGGGTGCTCATCGTCATGCTGCGCCTCGGCGGCGACCACACCGTCCTGGTGCTCGAGGCGTTCGAGATCACCTTGTTCGCCGTGTTCTGGGTCGTCCAAACGATCGAGAACTGGGACGAGACGGCTGCCGGCGACGTGGCCGTGATATGAACAAAACATCGGCCCGGCGTCCGCATTACGTCCAAATGCGGAGCGGCGATTTTCGGGAATTGCGCTTGCGAACGTGTGTTCCCATATGGGATGATCTAGGCGATGCTCACCGCGTTGGCCGATGCGATCCGGGATCTCCAGATCCCTGTCGACTCGGCGACGCTGCGGGCCGCGGTCGCGCTCCACGACCGGCTCGGAGCGAAGGTCACCGCCGCCATCGGCGAGTTCGATGCGCTGCGGATGTGGGATGCCGACTGCGCCATGAACATGAAGTCATGGCTGACAGACGAAGGTGTCGCCGGACAAGACGCGCATCGTGCGGTCGCCTATGGGAAGCGGATGATCCAGCTGCCGAAGGTCTCGGCGATGTGGCAGTCGGGCGAGCTCTCGAACGGTCAGGTGCGTGCGATCTGCGAGAACCTGGTCGACAAGCACATCGGCCGGTTCCAGCTCTGCGAGGACGCGTTCGTGCCCGCCCTCGTCGGTCTCTCGGTGAAGGAGACGAACCACGTCATGGCGACATGGCGCGCTCACGCCGATGCCCTCGACGACGAGCTGCAGGGCGATCCGGAGCTGTCGCTGCAGTTCTCCCACACCCTCGACGGCCGCTACGTGATGAACGGCAGCTTCGATCCCGTCAACGGCGACGCGATCGCCGCGGCACTCGCGGTCGCAGACTCCGATGACCTGGCTGTGCCCGCGTCGCGTCGCAAGGCGGAGGCGCTGGCCCGCATTGCGAGGCACTTCCTCGACCACCACGACGTCGCCGTCAGCCCACGGCAACGGCCGCAGGTGTCGATCGTGATCGACGCATTCGATCTTGCAGAGCTCTCGAGTGGGCGTGGCCATGGCCATGCGTTCAATCCCGACACCGGCGCGCGGTACGACGCAGCGACCGTGAGCCGCTACCTGTGCGACTGCTCGCTCAACACGATCATCGCCGAGAAGCTGGGGAAGTCGATCGGGCGCGTGCTCGACGTCGGGCGCTCGCAGCGCACGGCGACGCCTGCTCAGCGCATCGCACTGGCCGTGCGCGACCAGGGATGCCGGTGGACCGGGTGCACGATGCCGCCCGGATGGTGCGAGGCTCATCACCTGGATCCATGGGAGCTGGGAGGGGCCACCGACCTCGACAACCTGGGCCTCTTCTGCGGCGGTCATCACGACCTGATCCACCGGAAAGGCATCGAGCTCAAGCTCCTTCCGGATGCGACGATCGTCGCCACGTTCCTCGACGGGACGACCCAGACGATGCGGCCTCCAGGTTCGTCGCCCTAGCCGGCGACGGCCCAGATCCCCCACGTCGCGATCATCAGGATCCCGGCTGCCACCTGCACCAACGCGCCCACGCCGAACCCCTTCAGCGTGGCCGCTGTCGCGCGCCACGCCGCAGGATGCTCACCCGTACGCATGCGTTCGCCGAGGTAGATGCCGAGCGCGCCTCCGATCGGAAGCCCGACGACCGGGACCACGAAGAACCCGATCACCGCGCCGACGACGCCGACCAGGAGCGACGATCGGCTCGCACCGGCACCCCCGGCGGCGCGGTGGGGAAGAACGATGCCCGCGAGCGTGCCTGCGACGGCGAGCACCGCGATCACGATCATCGCCACGACGCCGACGGTTCCGAACCCCTCCACGAGGCCGTAGACGACGGCTGCTCCGGCGATCAGCGTCAGCCCCGGGATCAGTGGCACGACGGTGCCGATCAGGCCTACGAGCATCGCGAGGGCGACCAGGAGAGCGGTCATGTCGTTCCGATCAGCACGACGAGATCCTTCCCTCCGCCGGGGCGTAGCGTTTCCTCATGCACGACCTGGTGATCCGCAACGGCATCGTCGTCGACGGTACGGGCGCGCCGCCCATGCGCGCGGATGTGGCGGTCGACGGTGAGCGCATCGTCGAGGTAGGAGACGGTGTCGGCGCCAGCCGCCGGGAGATCGATGCCGACGGGCGCCACGTCACGCCGGGATGGGTCGACATCCACACCCACTACGACGGCCAGGCGACGTGGGACGCCGACCTGGCGCCGTCGTCGGTCAACGGCGTCACGTCGCTCGTGATGGGCAACTGCGGCGTCGGCTTCGCGCCGGCCCGTCCTGACAAGCACGACTGGCTCATCCGCCTCCTCGAGGGAGTGGAAGACATCCCCGGCACGGCACTCGCCGAGGGCATGACCTGGGGGTGGGAGAGCTTCCCCGAGTACCTCGACGTGCTCGACCGGATGCGATGGACCGTCGATGCCGGCACCCAGGTTCCCCACGCCGCGCTCCGCACGTACGTCATGGGCGAGCGGGGGGCCGACCACACGGCCCGTGCCACGGCCGAGGAGATCGAGGCGATGTCCCGGCTCGCGGAGGAGGCGGTGGCGGCGGGTGCACTCGGGTTCACGACGTCGCGCACGTGGGCTCACCGCACCTCGCTCGGCGAGCAGATCGGCACCCTCACGGCAGCGACCGACGAGGTGCTCGGCATCGCCGGTGCGCTCCGCCGGCTCGGCCGCGGCGTCGTGCAGCTGATCTCCGACGTCTACCAGTCCGACGACGACGAGCTCGTCGCCCACGAGCTCGATCTCCTCGGTCGCATCGCCGTCGAGGTCGGGCGGCCGCTGTCGTTCACGGTCCAGCAGAACGACCGCACCCCGGATCGCTTCCGCGAGCTGCTCGACGCCATCGACGGCTGGAACGCTGGTGGAGCGACCGTGCGGGCGCAGGTCGCAGTCCGTCCGATCGGCGTGTTGCTCGGCCTCGCCGCGTCAGCGAACCCGCTCGCGTTCTCCCCGACGTACCGCACGCTGCGCGACCTCCCGGTGGCCGAACGGGCACGCCGCCTCCGGGAGCCGGACCTGCGGGCGAAGGTCCTCCGCGAGCACGCCGATGCGGCGGCGACGGCCCGCGACTTCCTCGCGCTGATCCATTCCGGTTACGACCGCATGTACCCGCTCACCGATCCGCCCGATTACGAGCCGACTCCGGAGCGGTCAGTCGCAGGCCTCGCAGCGGCACAGGGGCGAGACGGCGCCGACGTCCTCTTCGACCTCCTGACCGGCGGCGACGGGTCGACGCTGCTCTACGTCCCGCTCATGAACTACGCCCGCGGCAGCCTCGACGACGTCCACGAGATGATCACGTCGCCCCACTCGATCTTCGGGCTCTCCGACGCCGGGGCGCACTGCAACGCGATCTCCGATGCCACGTTCCCGACGACCGCCATCGCGCACTGGGTGCGCGACCGGACGCGGGGCGAACGGCTGCCGCTCGAGTTCGTCGTCCACCAGCAGACGCAGCGGACGGCGGCGCACGTCGGCTGGACCGACCGCGGCGTCGTCGCGCCCGGCTACCTCGCCGACCTCAACGTCATCGACCTCGAGTCGATCGCGGTCAGGCCGCCTCATCTGGTAGCGGATCTCCCGGCGGGCGGCACCCGGCTGCTCCAGAGCGCGACGGGCTACGACGCCACCATCAAGCGCGGTGCCGTCACCGTCGAGCAGGGCGAGCTCACGGGCGAACGTCCGGGGCGTCTCATCCGCAGCTGACTAGCGTCGCTCGACGATGAGCTCGACCCTGTTGCAGTACGGCGTCGCCGACCGCGTCGCCACGATCACGCTCGACGACGGCAAGGTGAACGCGCTGTCGCCCGCGATGCAGACCGAGATCCGCGACGCGTTCGATCGTGCCGAGAAGGACGATGTCGGCGCGGTCGTGCTCGCCGGACGAGCCGGTCGGTTCTCCGGCGGCTTCGACCTCAACGTCATCCGCTCAGGAGGCACCGAGGGTGCGGCGATGGTCCGGGGCGGGTTCGAGATCTCCGAGCGGCTCCTCTCGTTCCCGAAGCCGATCGTGGCCGCGTGCACCGGTCATGCCATCGCCATGGGATCGTTCCTGCTGCTGTCCGTCGATCACCGCGTGGGTTCCAACGGCGACGCGCGCATCCAGGCGAACGAGGTGGCGATCGGGATGACGCTTCCGTACGCCGCGCTCGCCTTGATGCGGTACCGCCTCACGCCGGCCGTGTTCGACCGCGCCTCGAACACGGCGTGTGTGTGGTCGCCCAATGCCGCCGTCGCCGCAGGGTGGCTCGACGAGGTCGTCGCGCCCGACCAGGTCGTGGCGCGTGCTCAGGAGGTGGCGGCCGGGTTCACCCTGCTCGACCCGAACGCGCACGCGGCGACGAAGCTGCGCGTGCGCGAGCCGCTGCTCGACGAACTGCGCCGGCGGATCGCCTCACCGACCGACCTCTGAGTTTCGCCAGGGCAGCGGCAGCGGCCGCCGGAGGTCAGCCGCCCAACTTCGCCTTGGCGTGCTCGCTGAACTGGCGCATCTCGGTCACGGGTCCGACCTCGAGGAAGGCGCACGCTTCGTGGGTCCACGCGGTGTGGCCCGCGGGCCAGTAGTAGGCATCGCCGGCACTCGCGAGCTCCTCGCTCCCGTCGGCGTGGATGACGTGGATCGAGCCTTCGATCACCATCCCCCAGTGGGGGCTCGGACACCGGTCACCCGGAAGGCCCATGAGCAGCGGGTCCATGTCGGTGCCCGCAGGAACCCGTGCGTACCGCACGGCCATGTCGCCCCACTCGGCGTACCGGGTCACCAACTCGCCCTGCTCCACCTCGACCGCGAGTTCATCCAACGGACAACCCATGACACTTCCCCCTCGTCCGGCCGGTCCACGCCGACCCCTCACAGGGCAAGGCGGAACAATCCGTGTTACGGCCGGAACACCTCATCGGCGAGGCGCCGTCGGTACGCTCGGTGCCGGAGGCGGGGCGGGTTGGAAGCCGAGAGCGACAGAGACATCGGCCTTGCGGAGCTCGACCACCTGGCGCGCTCGGCGTACGAGGAAGGTCGCCTGGAGGACGCCCTTCACCACTGGGAGCAGCGCCACCGGCGCGCGATCGCGGCGGGCCTCCCCGACGTCGCCGCAGAGGCAGCCACGAACATCGCGATCTACCTGATGATGGACACGGGCCTGATGGCGCCGGTTCGCGGGTGGATCGCCATTGCTTCTCGCCTCCTCGACGATCTCGACGAGTCAGGCGTCCATGCCTGGCTCGCGGTCGTCCGCACCTACGAGCGCTTCATGTGCGGCGACATGCGCGCCGCACGATCCTGCGCGGAGCGAGCCGTCGATGTCGGGGTGCGCCAACGGGCCGCTGCGCCCGTCGCGGTCGGGCGGCTGGCGTTGGGTCGGGTGCTGATCTTCGACGGCCTCGTCGACGAAGGGCTCGCGCTGCTCGACGAAGCCGCGGTCGCGATCTTGTCCGGCGAGCTCGACGCTCTGTCGGTCGGGATCGTCTACTGCGAGCTGATCTGCGCGATGCAGGGCCTCGCGCAGTACGACCGCGCAGCGGAGTGGACCGAGGCGATGGAGCGGTGGAGGGGAGGGGTCGCGTACGGTGGCATCAACGGCCGGTGTCGCGTGCATCGGGCCGAGATCCTCCGCTTGCGAGGATCGTGCGACGACGCCGAACGGGAGGCGTTGAAGGCGTGCGAGGAGCTCCGCCCGTGGATGCGGCGGGAGTACGGATGGCCGCTCGCCGAGCTCGGAACGATCCGCTTGAGGAAGGGAGACCTCGAAGGCGCCGAAGAGGCGCTGCTCGCTTCCCACCAGAACGGATGGGACCCGCACCCTTCGCTGGCGATGCTCCGCCTCGCACAGGGTGATGTCGACGCCGCACGTTCGCTGATCGACGACGCGCTCGACCACCCGCTGCTGGTTCCGTCGAAGGAGCGTCCGCCCCACGTGGCGCTGACGCGCGCACCGCTGCTCGAGGCTCGCGTCGAGATTGCGATAGCGGCCGGAGATGTCGAGACCGCGGCGGCGGCTTCGCAGGAGCTGTCCGACATCTCCGTCCGGTTCCACAGCGCAGGTCTGGCGGCAGCGGCCGCACTCGCACGGGGGAGGGTTGCGCTGTCCCGGGAGGAACATGGAGCAGCGATGCGGGAGGCGGAGACCGCCTGCCGGGCGTGGCACGAGGTCGGCGCTCCGTACGAATGTGCCGTTGCTCGCTTCCTCCTGGCGGAGGCGTACCGCTCCTCAGGCAACGAGGTGCGTGCCCAGTTGGAGTTCGATGCGGCGCGCGAGACGTTCGAGCACATCGGTGCGAACGGCAAGGCAGGCGAGGTAGCGCGGGCGGCGGGTGGTGGCAGACCACAGCTGGCCGTGCGCGATCGACGACCGGTCACGGGCCGGTCGCGCTTCGGGCTCGAGGGCGACACGCGCACGATCGAGTTCGACGGCCGGGTCGTACTGCTCCGCGACCTGAAGGGGATGCGCTATCTCGCGAAGATGCTCGCCGACCCGGGGCGCGAGTTCCACGTGCTCGACCTGGTCGCCGTCGATGCGCCCGGAGCAGAGCGCCCGGCGAGCACCGCGATCACGACGCCCCTGCTCGACGCACGGGCGAAGGAGTCACTGCGCCGGCGGCTGCTCGACATCGACGACGACATCGACGAAGCCCTTGCGCTCGGTGACGACGCGCGAGCGGCTCTGGCGCAGGCCGACCGCGACTACATCGTCCGAGAGCTCGCGCGAGCGTTCGGCATCGGCGGCCGCGCCCGAGACGCCGCGTCAGATTCGGAGCGTGCTCGCGCGAGCGTGACGCGGTCGCTCCGCTACGCGCTCGCGCGCATCGCGGAACACCACTCGACCCTCGCGGCCCACCTCGAGCACGCGCTGCGCACCGGCACGTACTGCTCGTACGCTCCCGACCCGCGGGCGGAGATGCGGTGGGACGTGTGGTGACGGCAGCGGCTACTGCGTGAGCCTCGGGCGTCGCCGCTCGAGGGCCTGGCGCATCTCCTGCATGTCGACGTCGAGATGCGTAGCGGCGAGGTTGATCGTGTCGTCGAGGAGCGCCTCGAGTGCGAGCACCCGTTCACGTGACGATCCCGTCCAGACCGCGTGGAGGCGCTCGCGCAACCGGGTCGGTGCGATCTCGAACCGGGCGATGAGCTGCTGCTCCCACTTCATGCGCGGGTTCGAGAGCAGCACGCGGTTGAGCCCGTGCAAGGCGCCCAGCACGGCGCGCGTGCCGCGGACCAACAGGTCGTGGAGCGCGAGGTCGTCTCCTCGCTCGACGAGCGCTTCTCTGAGGTGCCAGCCCTCGATCCGGTCCGGCGCGAGGTATCGCTGCACCATGCGCACGCGCAACGGCTCCGGGTACACCGCCGCCTCCTCGCGCCAGCGCTCGAGCAGCGCGTGGCCGTGCAGCGGAACGCACGACGCGAGCGCTGCGACCCGCATCTGCGCGTTCGTCGACGGGTCGCCGTGCGCCACGACCCGCTCCAGGAAGCGCTCGGCACTCACGACCAGGAAGCTGCTCCCCCCAATCGAGAGGTCGCCGACCCGGTACTCCTCCCCCCACTCCTCCTCGTCGGGGCTGTACTCCCAGTAGTGCTCGACCGCACCGGAGAGCGCGTCGATCGGCGCTCGGCGATCCGAGTCGGTGGGATCGCTGTGCCAGTAGACGTCGAGCTCGAGGTCAGACCATTCGTCGTCGATGCCAGCTCCGACCGATCCTGCGGCTGCGACGGCGGCCACCTTGGCGTTCTGGGCGTACAGGCGCGCCGCGTCTCGCGCGACGTCGAGCCGCCAACTCCGCCTGTTGCCGTTCACGGCCGCACCGTAGACGCTGACCGGTGCCTCGCCCCGGCGATGGTGCAAGAGTGACCGTTAGCGAGGTGAGGGGGTCACATGGGGTCAACGCAGCGAGTCGATGCGCGGAGCGGCACGTTCGCCAGAGTGGTCGCGGGGATCGGCGGCGTCGCGCTGGTGGTGTTCGGCGTCTGGGCGATGATCGCCCCGGAGTCGTTCTTCGAGGAGCTCGCGCAGTTCGAGCCGTACAACCAGCACTTCATCCAGGACATCGGCGCGTTCCAGATCGGCCTCGGTGCCGTGCTGCTCCTCGCGCTGATGCGGCCCAGCGGCGGAGCGTTGGGCGTCGCGCTCGTGGGAGTCGGCATCGGCGCCGCGGCTCACGTCGCGTCGCACGCCGTCGGGACCGACCTCGGCGGCACGCCTGCGGTCGACATCCCGTTCTTCTCGATCCTTGCCGGTGCGTTCCTCGCCGCCGGGTTCCTCAGCTGGCGGCGCTGAGCATCAGGGCCAGACGCCGTCGATCCACTCCGGATCGCCGGCCAGCAGCGGACGCGCCTTCTCGTTCCACCATCTGTCCTGCTCGGGGTCGTCGGCGAGCGCCGTGTAGCGCTCCTTCGACTCGAAGATGACGCAGCTGATGAGCCGGCCGTCGTCGGCGAGGAAGGTGTACTCACCCTGGAAGCCGGGCACCTGACGGCCCTCCTCCCACTCCTTCACGCCGCGCATCCAGTCTTCGACGCTCACGCCGTCGGCCAACCGGCCGATCATGACGGTTCCGTAGGCAGCCATTCGTGATCCTCCCGCTCGAATGCCTGCGCCGAGCGTACGACGGACGGCAACGGGCGTGCTCGAATCGGTGGTTCCACCGATGCCCGGGCGCGGTGTCCGTCCGTACCGTCGACGACGAGCCACGTGCGTGGCCCTACGGAGGGAGAACAGGATGCCGGTGTTCATGGTCGATCGCGATCTGCCTGGGGTGTCACTCGACGCGCTCGCTGCAGCCCAGAAGAAGGCGATCGAGACCGCCGCGGACTTCCGTGAGCGCGGCCGCCAGGTCCGCTACATCCGCAGCACGTTCGTGCCGGGCGAATCCCATTGCATGTGCCTCTTCGAGGCCCCGACCGCAGGTGACGTCACCGACCTGAACGACGAGGCGCAGATCCCCTACACGCGTGTGACGGAGGCGCTCGATCTGACGCCGTGATCGCTGCCCTGGTCGCTGTCGCTGTCACGTAGCGCCCGCGACGCCCAGACCGCGAGCTGGGTCCGGCTCGTGATCGCCAGCTTCGTGAAGATGTGGCCGACGTGGCTGTCGACCGTTCGGAGCGAGATGAACAGGCGCTCCCCGATCTCACGGTTCGACAGCCCTTCGGCGACCAGCGCCGCGACCTGGACCTCGCGCGGTGACAGGGGTGGAGCAGCCGTATCACGAGTGGTGCCTCGTCCTCTCGGCTCGCTCGTGCCGGCGGGATCGATGGAGAGCAGCCGGATGTTCTCCCTCGCCGTCGCGGCGTGGCCGTCGTCGCCGATCACCTCGAAGAGCGCGAGAGCGTCGCCGTAGAGACGGGCCGCTTCATCGGGCACTCCTTGCTCGACCCGGAGGCCGGCGAGGTTGTTGAGGACGGCGCCCTGTGCGTGGCGGTCACCGTGTTCGGTGAACCTCGCCAGCGCCTCTTCCGCGAGCTCGACCGCATGATCGAGGTCGCCTCGGGCTCGCGCGGTGAGCGACAGGTTGTTGAGGCACATCGCGCCGCCGCGAGCGTCACCGATCTGATCGAAGAGCTGTCGCGCCCCGTCATAGAAGCGGAAGGCCTTCAGCAACTCGCCGTCGTCGTGCGCGAGGTTCGCGATGTCGACCAGCACGGAGGCCGCCGCATGCTTGGCGTCGACGCCCTGCAGGAGCCGGAACGCGATGGCCAGCTCGTCGAACGCGGTGTCCGCAGCGCCGGTGGCTCGTGCGATGAGCCCAAGGGCCGTACGTGCGAACGCCTCGCCCCTCGTGTCGCCTCGCCGTTCGAACATGGCGAGCGCGCCGCGTGATCTGCCACGGGCGCCGTCGACGTCGCCCAATCGGAGCAGCGCGAGGGCGAGCGCCACATCGGTGGACGCCGCCGCCCGGTCGTCGCCCAGATCGTCATAGAGAGCGCGGGCCTGCTCGTACGCAGCGACGGCCTTCGCCGCGTCACCCTTCGCCGACGCGAGCGACGCGATCGCGCCGAGTGCCTCCGCCCGGATGCGGGCACCGTCGTCGCTTCGGGCGAGAGCCGACTCGAGCGTCTCGATGCCGGCGTTGAACTGCCCGACCGCGACCCAGTGTGGCGCCAGCATCGTTGCGAGGACGAGCGGTGTCGGCACTGCCGCCAACCGTACGAACGGGTGGCTTCGACCGCCATGGCCCGCTGGGACGGCTCGTGTCATCGCCCGCGCGAGAAGGTGCCGGGCACCCGACGGCGAACCACTCCTTCGTGCGCTCCTCCTCCAGCCTCTTCCGCCGCGCCCACGCGGGGTTGATCGCATCGATTGCTGCCTGCTTCGTCGTCGCCGGCGTGATCCTGGCGCCCGCGGCCAACGCGAGCGACCCGTCGAACGGGCCCCTCCGGTGCTCAGGAGATCTGAGCGGTACGCAACCCGTCCTCCTCGTCCACGGCACCGGCGTGACCGCGACGGAGAACTGGTCGTGGAACTACGCCGCCGACTTGCCGACACGGTTGCGACCGGGTCAGGCGAGGTTCTCGGTGTGCACGCTGCAGCTTCCGGACCGCGCGCTCAACGACATCCAAGCGTCTGCCGAGTACGTCGTCAGCGCAGTGCGAGCCATGCATGGAGCGAGCGGTACGAAGGTCTCGATCATCGGACACAGCCAAGGTGGTCTCGTTCCGCGGTGGGCGCTTCGCTGGTGGCCTGACCTGCGGCCGATGGTCGACGACGTGATCACGCTCGCCACGCCGCACCACGGCACGGTGATCGCCGACAGCACCGGCGTGTACAGCTGTGAGGCGTGCTGGCAGATGCGGACCGCCTCCGACTTCATCACCACGCTGAACACGTGGGACGAGACGCCGGGTGACATCTCCTACACATCGATCTACACCCGCTTCGACGAGCTGGTGGTGCCGGCCGAGTCCGCCGTGCTCGACAAGGGTGTGACTCCGTCGAACAGCTTCTCGATCGCGGTGCAGGACGTCAACGTGGCGTGCTCCGCTCGCCCGACGGATCACCTGGGGATGGCAGGCGACGCGGTCGCGCACGCGCTGGTGCTCGGAGCGCTGAACAACCGGCGAACCGGTTCGCACAACGGGACAGCCGCAGGCGTCGTGGTCGGCGCTGACACCTGTGCCAGGGCGTCCTTCTCGTCGATGCCGCCGCCGTCGCAGTGGCCAACGACGATGTCGGCGTGGATGGCGAACCTGAGCACCTTCCCGCAGAACGGGCGGCCGGCGACATCAGAGCCCCCACTCGCTCCGTACGTGCGCGAGACGACGGTCTCGGTCTCGGCGCCATCGCGCGCCACGGCGACCGACGCCATCGCCGTGGCGGCCACCGTGGCCGATCGCGGCGGCCAGCCGCTGGAGCGTGTGCGAGTCAGCTTCGAGCTCGGTGACGGCCGCGCCGACGGGATCACCGGCGTCGACGGCGTCGCGCGGACCTCGGTCGTGGCGGACGTCGACGCGGGAACCCGGTCGGTCGTGGCTCGTCACGCCGGCGGCGACCGACACGATCCGGCGGTCGGCGCAGCTGCAGTCGAGGTCGCTCGCGAGACCACGATCGTGGAGTACACCGGCCCGACCACGGCTCGCGGGTCTGCGGTCGCGGTCGCCGCGTGGCTCGTCGACGACGATGGCAGCCCTGTCGTCGGGCGCGCCATCACCTTCTCCTCGCTCGGCGCTGCAACGACCGTCCTGACCGACGAGGCCGGGGTGGCGCGCGGCACGTTGATCGTCTCCGACCATGGTTCTGCAGCACGGATCACCACGTCGTTCGGCGGCGACGGGCGGTACGCACCTGCCGCGACCGAGTCGGTCGTCCGGTGGGGCCGGGGCTGACCCAGCCCGTGGACGATCTCGCCCGCCGTCGCCTCGCCGTCGTGCGTCAGCACATGGAGGCGGAGAACCGGAAGGACTTCGACGCCGTGATCGCGACGTTCGCGCACCCGCGGTACGAGTTGATGCCGACGGGGCGGGTCTTCGACGGGGAGCCCGCCGTGCGCGAGTACTTCACGCGATCGCGCTCGACGTTTCCCGACCAGCGGAACGAGAACGCCGTGTTGCGTCCCGCGGGCGACGACGGGGTGATCGCCGAGTTCGATCTCCTCGGAACGCACGTCGACAGCGGCAAGTCGTTCCGGTCGCGGATGGTCGCGTTGTTCCTGTTCGCTGAAGGCGACGATCGCATCGTCTGCGAGCGTGTCTACTTCGACCGCAAGAGCATCGACGACCAGGTGACCTGACCCCGGTCGGCACCCGGGCCAAGCGGAGGCTCTGTCACGATCTCCGGTGTGCTGGAACGGGCGGGACCGCCGGCGGAGGCTCTGCGATGGGTCGAACGCACGGCCGGACGCGGCGCGACCACGGTCGGCTGGCGGCGCCTCCGTGGTGGCATCGCGTCGGTTGTCCACCGGGTGCGACTCGCCTACATCGACGGCAGCCACGGCTCGGTCGTGCTGCGCCGCTTCCTTCGCGACGACTGGGGTGACCCCTCGGTGTTCATCGCCGAGGAGGTGCAGGTGCTCAGGGCGCTCGAGAACGCCGACATCGGCGTCGCGGTCCCACACCTGCTCGGCGCCTCGATCACCGGAGAGGGCGCGGGCGGACGGCCGGCGCTGTTGATGGAGCACGTTCCCGGTCGCGTCCACCTCCGGCCTCGGGACGGCGCCCACTGGTTGGGTCAGATGGCGCACACCGGTGCGCGGATCCACCAGGTCTCGATCGACGCGAAGCCGTTCGAGTCGTGGCTCGAGATCGAGAAGCTGCGCGTGCCTTCGAACGCCACGCGGCCAGACCTGTGGCGTGTCGCCCACGGCGCGCTCCGGGAGCAGTCGCCGAGCTACACGCCGCGGCTGGTCCACCGCGATTACCAGCACTTCAACCTGCTGTGGGTGCGCGACCGGCTCGCCGCGGTCCTCGACTGGGGGAGCGCGTGCCTGGGGCCGGCAGACGTCGACGTCGGCCACTGCCGTCTGAACCTTGCGGTCCTGTTCAGTCCCGAGTGGGCCGAGGAGTTCCTCCGGATGTACGAAGCGGAGGCGGGCGCGATGGTGGACCCGTGGTGGGACCTGGCCGAGCTGTGCGTCTACGGCGACGACTGGCCGCGGTTCATACCGATGCAGGTCGCAGGACGCACGTCGGTCGACACGGCGGGGATGACGGCGCGCGTGGAGGCAGTGATCGAAGCCACGCTCGATCGTCTGTCGAACTGACCCGGACGGTCAGAAGGTGCCCCAGCGCTCCGCGGGGTCGAACGGCTCGGGCAGGCGGGCGAGGATCTCCAGGAGGTGGAAGTCGCCGTCGACCTTGAGGTGGCCTTCCATCGCGATGGCCGGAACGTTCGTCTTGCCGTTGATCCACTGGGCGAAGTCGACCGGGCGCAGGAAGTGCAGGAGCGCGTGACGCTCGACGGTCTCGCCGGGTACCTCACGCGCACCGTCAGCGGTGTAGATCGACTGGACGACGTGGGTCTTGTCACCCTCGTCGATGCGGAACTCGATGACACGGCCGTCGAGCTCGGGCAGCAGGTTGAAGATGCGGAGGGCTTCGTTCATCGCCTGCTGTTGCTCGAGCAGGAGCATCCCGACGTCGAGCCCACGCAGCGCCTTCTCGCGCTGGCGCTCCGGCATGTTCCGGCTCGACCAGATGCTGCGGATCACGTGGCCCATCCGGTTGCCGACGTTCTCGGCGTTGAAGATCGTCTCGATCTCCTCGGACGTGCCCGCCATGCTGAACCGCTCGACCAGCGCGACGCCTTGCAACGTGATGCGATCGAGCTCGTAGTCGACCGCGTCGCTGAGGCGCTGCCACTCCATGCGTGTCGGACGGCGTGTCCCGACGTAGGTGGGGCTCACGTCGAACCCGTGCTTCGACCAGGTGATGTAGGTCGACACGGCGTCGTCGTTGGTGTGGCAGACCTCCTGGATCACGATCCCGGACTTCCCCATCTGCTTGCGGTCGAGCCGTGCTGCGAATCGGCGAGCGACGGCGTCGACCACCATCTGCGGGTCGAGCTCGTCGAGCCTGACCGAGAGCTGATCTCGCGGCACCGCGGCAAGTTCCTCGAGCACGTCGCGCTCGATGGTCTGTGACATCGAAGACCCCCAGGCTCTGGTCCTCCCCCCGAAGGACACGCCGAGCATAAGCCGGGGACACGACAAGACGCCTGTGAGATAGTTCGCCGTTCACGACTGGGGGGTCGCCCGATGTTCTCGATGCTCCAGGCCCACAGCGGCCTGACGGCTTTCCTTCGACGACCGGAGGTGAAGCGCCACCTCGGCTTCTTCCTGCGCCCGAACCTGCGCGGGCTGCTCGGCGTGTTCGCCCTCGTGATCATCACGACGGCCCTGCCCCTGTCGATGCCGTTCCTCTACCGGCGCGTGTTCGAGACCCTCATCGACAACCCTGATCCACTTCCTGACGTCCTGCGGTGGGCCGCGCTGGTGGGCGTCGTCGGCATCACCAACGGCGTCCTCAACGTCTTCCTCGCCCGCCAGAGCCTCCGCCTCGGCTACGGCCTCATCGCCGATCTCCAGGCCGCGCTCTACGACAAGTTTCAGCGGATGCCGCTGTCGTTCTTCGCCCGGGCCAACACCGGAGCGCTCCTCAACCGGATCACCAACGAGGTGAACGCAGCCGAGAACCTGCTGTCGTCGAACGCCGTCGCGGTCATGCGAAGCGTGTTGACGCTGACGGGGGCGACGATCGTCCTCGCGTTCGTCAACCCGCGCCTGCTCGTGATCTTCGTGCTCGCAGTGCCTTCGGCTTGGCTCATCCGGCGCGAGACGCGGGCGGCTCAGGCACGTGCGTACAACAGCTTCCAGCTGTCATCGCAGCTCCACATCCGCGCCGAGCAGCGCCTCAACGTGTCGGGCGCCACGGTCGTGAAGCTCTACGGCGACCCGGAGCAGGAGCTGAACGCGTTCGTCGCCGTGGCGGGAAAGCTGCGCGACTGCCTCATCAACATCCGGTTCCGGTTGATGAACCTCGACGCGGTGATCGCGACCATCACGGCGATCGCAACCGCCGGCGCGCTCGCAGGCGGCGGCTACCTCGTCACCCGAGGCCAGCTGACCGTCTCGACGTTGGTGCTCCTCCTGTTCTACGTCGGCATCGTCCAGCAGCCCATGTCTGTGCTGGCCACCAGCCGGATGGACATCTCCCGGTCACTGGCCGCGATGGAGCGGGTGTTCGAGGTCCTCGAGTTCGAGCCCGGCGGGCGGCGTCCGTCGTTGATCGAAGAGCTCGCACCGATCCCTCGGATCTCGCAGGGGATCGAGTTCGCGAACGTGTCGTTCCGCTATCCCGAGGCGAGCAGGGTGATCCTGCCGAGTCTCGGCAACCGGGCCGAACCAGGCGACGACGCCGGGTTCGAGCTGCGCGACGTCGACTTCACGGTGCCGCGGGGCTCGATCGTCGCGCTCGTCGGCGCAACCGGATCGGGGAAGAGCACGATCGCTGCGCTGGCCGCCGGTCTGTATCGCCCCGACCGTGGGCACGTGCTCGTCGACGGCGTGGCGCCCGACGGGAGCCACGACGTGCCACGGCCGAGCGTCGCGTTCGTGACCCAGGACGCGCACCTCTTCCACGACACGATCCGCAACAACATCACCTTCGGTCTCGGCGAGGTGTCGGAGAAGGAGCTCGTTGCGGCGTGCCGCGCCGCGCAGATCCACGAACGGATCCACGAGCTGCCCGCCGGCTACAACACGATCGCGGGGGAGCGTGGCGCTCGACTGTCGGGAGGCGAGCGTCAGCGCATCGCGATCGCTCGAGCGATCCTCCGCAAGCCGAGCGCGGTCATCCTCGACGAGGCGACGGCCCACCTCGACAACATCACCGAGGTCGCTCTCACGACGGCGCTCACGGAGATCTTCGCCGACACCGCTCGTCTGGTGATCGCGCACCGGTTGTCGACGGTCGCCGCGGCCGACGAGATCCTCGTGATCGACGAGGGGCGGATCGTGGAACGAGGCACCCACGACGAGCTGCTGGTGTCGAGCGGCGCGTACGCCCGCCTGCACCAGGCCTACCTCGCCAGCGCCTGACGAGGCTGGCAAGGCTCAGCCTCGGGCCGCTCGGGGGTGTCCTTCGTGGTAGTAGCGCGGCGCCGAAGGTGGTGTCGTTCAGGTAGGCGTCGGCCGCCGCCTCCGGGAGGTACCGGAGGGTGATGCGACGGTAGACGACATCTGCACCCGTTCTCCGCGCCAGCGGAGCAGCGATCCGTCACCCCGACGGGCAGGACGTCGTCGACGGAGTTGGCGACCCGAGCCCTCACCGAAGCGGTCAGGCCATCGCTGTCGCCGTCCGGCCCCGCGTCGCGAAAAGAAGTGTCGCTCGCAGCAGCCGCCTTCGTAGGATCGCCGAGGCCGGCCCGCCCAGCCGGATGACCACGGGGAGGAGGGGTCGACATGCGAGACAGTGCGCTGTGGCGCGTGCGCCTCTACCTGCAGCCGTACAAGGCCACCATCGTGCTGGTGATCGTCTCCGCGTTCCTGTCGATGGGCGCGGCGCTGTCGATCCCGCTCGTCGCCAAGGCGATCATCGACGGGCCGATAGCGCGCGGTGACCGTGGCGGGGTGATCCCGCTGGCCGGCCTGGCGGCGTTCCTCGCGCTCGTCGAGACGGTGCTCACGTATCGCCGTCGCATCGACCTGGCCAAGATCGCCACCGGCATGGAGACGAAGCTCCGCGACGAGCTCTACGCCAAGCTCCAGGCGCTCGACATCGGGTTCCACGACACCTGGCAGTCTGGCCAGCTGCTGTCTCGAGCCACGTCCGACATCTCGACCATGCGCCGGTTCGCTGCGTTCGGCGCCATCTTCTTCGTGATCATCGTGGGCCACGTCGTGGTGACGTTCGTCCTGCTCCTTCGGCTGCACGTGCCCCTGGCGCTGCTGACGATGATCGCGATGCTGCCGATCCTCGAGCTCTGCCGCCGCTTCGAGAAGCAGTACCACGAGGTCGTCCGTCGGGTGCAGGACCAGACCGGCGACCTCGCCACGACCGTCGAGGAAGGCGCCAAGGGCATCCGGGTCCTCAAGGCGTTCGGACGCGGGCGGCAGATGTTCGACCGCTACGACGAGCAGTGCCGCACCCTCTACGACACCCACATCGAGCGGGTCCGCATCCACACGAAGTTCGTCTGGACGCTCGGCCTCGTCCCCAACCTCACTCTCACCGCGATCGTCCTCATCGGCGCGCTGGCCGTCGGCAACGGGTCGCTCACCATCGGCGGCCTCGTCGCGTTCGTGTCGCTGGTGCTCGCGTTGGTGTGGCCGGTCGACGCGCTGGGGTGGATCTTCGCCATGGCCCAGGAGGCGGAGACCGCAGCCGGCCGTGTGTGGGAGGTCTTCGACACACCGCCTGCGATCGCGGATTCCGACGACGCGCGCCATCTCGAGCGGGCCGCGGGCGAGATCCGGTTCGAGGACGTCCACTTCACCTATCCGGCGTCCGATCGTGAGGTGTTGCGGGGGGTCGACCTCGTCATCAAGCCGGGGGAGACGATCGCCCTCGTCGGCGCGACCGGTGCCGGAAAGACGACCGTCGCATCGCTGCTCGCCCGCCTCCACGACCCGACGGCCGGACGCATCCTCCTCGACGGCCACGACCTGCGCGACCTGAGCGTGCGCAGCTTGCGCGCCCAGATCGGTTTCGCCTTCGAGGAGCCGACGCTGTTCTCGGCCAGCGTCCGCGAGAACCTGCTCATCGGCAAGCCCGACGCCACCGAAGACGAGGTCGACGAGGCGTTGCGCATCTCGCAGGCGACATTCGCGTACGAGCTTCCGTGGGGGCTCGACACCCGCATCGGCGAGCAGGGTCTGTCGCTGTCGGGCGGCCAGCGTCAGCGTCTCGCGCTCGCTCGCGCCGTGATCGCGCGCCCGCGGGTGCTCGTGCTCGACGACCCGCTGTCGGCGCTCGACGTGCACACGGAATCGCTCGTCGAGAAAGCCCTCCGCCCGATCCTCGACGACTGCACCGCGCTCGTCGTCGTCCACCGCCCGTCGACCATCGCCCTCGCGCAGCGGGCGGCGCTGCTCGACGGCGGGCGCATCGTCGCCGTCGGCACCCACCACGAACTGATGGAGAGCGACGAGCGGTACCGCTCGATCCTCAGCCAGGAGGCGGAGGCAGAGGAAGCGCTCGAGCGGGCGCGGGAGATCGCATGACCACCACCGACTGGGGCCAAGGAGAGCCCGACGAGGTCCACGAGATCGACGAGGACGCGCCCCTCGACCTGACGGGCGACGAGTTCGTCGACTCGTGGCGCGGCGTCAAGACCGAAGACGTCGAGGAGCCCACCGCCGGCCTCGCCGGCATGTTGCGCAGCCGGAGCCGGCGCCTCCTCGGGTCGCTGCTCCGCCCGCACAAGCGGCCGATGATCCTCGCCTCGATCCTGATCGCGGTGAACACGGGCGCGCAGCTCGCCGGGCCGTTCCTCATCCAGCAGGGCATCGACAAGGGCATCCCGCCACTGCTCCAGCCCGAGAAGTCGTCGAGGACGCTGATCATCATCGTCGTCGCCTACCTGATCAACACGATCATCGGCGTGAGCTCCTACAACGGCTTCCTGTTGCTGACCGGGCGCATCGGTCAGGACATCATCCTCGACATTCGGCGGCGGCTGTTCGTCCACTTCCAGAAGCTGTCGATGGCGTTCCACGAGCGGTACACGTCGGGCCGGGTGATCTCCCGCCAGACGTCCGACGTCGATGCCATCGGCGAGCTGCTCGGCCACGGCCTCATCAGCCTCGTGACCTCGATGCTCCTGATCGTCGGCATCGGGATCATGCTGCTGTTCCTCGACATCCCGCTCGCGCTGGCGTCGATGGTGTCGTTCCCGATCCTCTACGCGATGACTCGGTGGTTCCGGCACCACTCCGAGAGCGCGTACCGGGAGACGCGTGACTCGATCGCGCTCGTGATCGTCCACTTCGTCGAGAGCCTCGGCGGCATCCAGGCGGTGCACGCGTTCCGGCGTGAGCCGCGCAACCAGGAGATCTTCGACCACCTCGACGCTCGCTACCAGCGGGCGAACCTGTGGTCGCAGCGGCTGGCGGCCGCGTACGGGCCGGGCGTGCAACTGGTCGGGCGCCTGACGACAGCGGGTGTGCTGCTCTACGGCGGCTTCCGCGTCATCGACGGCGACATCACCGTCGGCGTGCTCGCCGCGTTCATGCTCTACGTCCGCCGGTTCTTCGAGCCGATGCAGGAGCTCAGCCAGTTCTACAACCTGTTCCAGGGCGCATCGGCCGCGCTCGAGAAGCTCAGCGGCGTGCTCGAGGAGGAGCCGTCGGTGCCCGAACCGTCGTCGCCCGTCGCGCTCGAGGCGGCGCGAGGCGAGATCGTGTTCGACGGCGTCGAGTTCGGCTACGGCGAGCGCGTCATCCTCCACGAGCTCGACCTGCACATCCCGGCCGGCCAGACCGTGGCGCTGGTCGGCGCGACTGGTGCGGGCAAGACCACCGTCGCCCGTCTGGTCGCACGGTTCTGGGACCCGACCCAGGGCCGGGTGACGCTCGACGGCGTCGACCTCCGGTCGCTCACGGAGAACGACCTGCGCCGGGCGATCGTCACCGTCACCCAGGAGAACTTCCTCTTTTCGGGGACGGTTGCCGACAACATCGCGCTCGGCCGCCCGGGTGCATCCCGGGGCGAGATCGAGGCCGCGGCTCGGGCGATCGGCGCCGATGCGTTCATCCGGGAGCTGCCGGAGGGCTACGACACCGACGTCCACCAGAAGGGCGCCCGCCTGTCGGCCGGTCAGCGTCAGCTGGTGGCGTTCGCGCGAGCGTTCCTGGCCGATCCGGCGGTGCTGATCCTCGACGAGGCGACGTCGTCGCTCGACATCCCGTCGGAACGTTTGGTGCAGCGCGCCCTGCGGACGCTGCTCGCCGACCGGACCGCGGTGATCATCGCCCACCGCCTCACCACGGTGGAGATCGCCGACCGGGTGCTCGTGATCGATGCCGGTCGGGTGGTGGAGGACGGCTCGCCGAAGGATCTCGTCGGCGGGGACGGGCGCTACGCGGCCCTCCACCGGGCCTGGCTCGACAGCCTCGTCTGATCTCTACGGGACTGCGGGGCGCGTCCGAGGCGCCCCGTCAGTCCGGGCAAACTCGGACGATGCGCCTCCGAGTCGTCGCAGCCAGCTGGACCATCGCCATCGTCGGTGCGCTTGCCGCGCCCTCCGGTTGGGCACCAGCGGCCGCCGGTCCTGCGGCCGATCTGAGCTCGGCGAACCGCCCGACGCCGATCGCCGGAGCGGAGAACGGTCGGGTGCCTGCCGATCGCCTCATCACGGTCGCGGCCGACTGCCAGGTGGCGGAGGAAGCGGGACCGTCGGCCGCGCTCCTCTTCCGCCAGGCGCGCTCGCGCAACATCCCTCTCGTCGCCCGGGGGTGCTACCGGCCGATCGATCGCCAGGTGAGCCTCTACGCCGCGAACACGGCGTCGGGAGGCCCGTGCACGGCGAAGCCGAGCTACTACCCGGACGGCCGCCCCCGAGGCACGTCGAACCACGGCTGGGGCAAGGCCATCGACTTCGGCCAGCACGGAGCGACGCTGACGTTCAGCTCCGCCGGCTACCGGTTCCTCAGTCAGCACGCGGAGGCGGCGGGGTGGGTGCATCCGGACTGGGCCGGCCCGGGCAAGGCGTGCGCCGAGCCGTGGCACTGGGAGTGGGTGGGCGACGGCGGGACCCACGGCGGCCCCGTCGTCCGAGCCGACGTCGTCGCTGCCCTCGGCGACGGGTCGACGCTGGTCACCGGCCTCGGCAGGGTCGAGCAGCGCCCCGGCGCGACGATGCGCTCGTACGGCGACCTCGGCCAGATCGACCTCCGGTGGGTGATCGTCGATGCCACGACCACCTCGACCGGCCAGGGGTACTGGATGCTCGGCGGCGACGGTGGCGTCTTCACCTTCGGCGACGCCGACTTCTACGGCTCCACCGGGAACCAGCGGCTCAACGCGCCGGCCGTGGCCATGGCCGCGACACCGTCGGGCGGCGGCTACTGGTTCGTTGCGGCCGACGGAGGCGTGTTCACGTTCGGCGACGCGCCGTTCTACGGGAGCCTCGGTGGCACCCGCCTGAACTCACCGGTCGTCGGCATGGCCTCGACGCCGACGGGGCGGGGGTACTGGCTCGTGGCGGCTGACGGAGGTGTGTTCACCTTCGGCGACGCCGCGTTCTTCGGGTCGACGGGGAACATCCCGCTGGCCGAGCCCATCGTCGGCATCGCCCCGACTCCAACCGGCAACGGGTACTGGATGGCGGCCGAGGACGGCGGCGTGTTCACCTTCGGCGATGCCACCTTCCGGGGCTCGGCGGTGACCGGGCAGCCCCAGGTCCCCTTCGTCGACTTCGCGCCGGCAGGCGCCGGCTACCGGATCGTTGGTGCCGACGGAGACGTCGTCACCAGGTAGGCGGCAGCCGAGCCGGCGTCAGCCGACCTTGTAGCCGACGGTGAACGAGGCGACGGTGACGATCACCGCGATCGCCATCAGGAGCCACTCCAGGACCCACGTATCGACGGCGACGGCGATGGCCGTGGAGCGAGGGACGATGTTCGACGTGGGGTGTGCGACGGTGGCCATGCCTGCATCATCGACCGCGGACCGCGCGCGCGTTGAGCACATCGCGAGAAACGACGCGATCGTGCCATGACGCCTCGCCTGCCGCCGGACTAGACAGGTCTTTTGGTCTCTGTCGTAGAACCTGAAGGGATGGGGGCCACGACCGTCGACCGCGCACGCGTGCGCAACTTCACCGGCTTGGCCTTGGCGAGGGTCGGTCCGCGGGCGTTCGAGGTCGTGCACGGCACGTTCCTCACGCTGCTCGTGGGCGCCCGCACCGGCAGCGCGTTCATGGCCGCGTTCGCGCTGACCGCCCACCGGTTGTTCTCGTGGTTGGTGCTCCCGCTGAGCGGCCGGTGGAGCGACGCGACCCGCAGCCGCCTCGGGCGACGAGCTCCGTTCCTCGGCGGCGGGCTCATCGTCATGGGGATCGCGACGTATGCGTACACCGTCGTCGGCGGGTACTGGCCGCTCGTCGCGGCGATCTTCGTCGCCCGGATGGCGAACACGAGCCGCCAGATCGCGGCGGTCGCCGTCGTGCCCGAGACGTTCGGCCGCAGTCGGTGGCTGCGGGCGATCATCGCGACGGCCATCGCCGGGACCGTCGTCGCCCTCAGCGTTCGGGTCACCGTGATCGCGACCTGGGACGAGGCGGATCCGTCGACCTGGAACATCTCGTTCCGGATGGCCGCGGCGTTCATGGTGGCCGCCGGGGTCATCGTGTTGTTGTTCATCCGCGACAGCGCCGCGGCGCGGGAGGTGGCGAAGCGGGAGACGGAGAAGGAGTCGCTGCGGGAGCGGATCGAGGAGATCCTCGAGGTCCCGAACGCCCGCATCCTGCTCGCGAGCCTCTTCCTGACCGTCGCGGCGAGCGGAGCCACCGCGCGGCTCCTCCCGCTCTACAACCGCGAGATCCTCGGTGCCGGCGGAGCGGAGCAGTCGGCCGCAGCCATCGCGGCGGCGGTCCTCGGGTTGCTGGTCAGCATCCCGGGCGGCGTGTGGCTGAGCCGGAGGGCGACGCGTCGAACGCTGGCTGTTGTCGCCCAGGTCGTCGGCGTCGTCGGCGCACTGGCGCACATCGTGTTGACGAACATCTGGCAGTCGGTTGCGGTCGGGGTGATGACGGGCGCGTTCGGCGTCGCGGCGACGATCGCGCTGGCGAACCTCGTCCTCCAGTTGCTGCCCCGCAGTGGTGGCATGGGGGAGCGAGTCGGCATGGCGGCGGGGCCCTTCGCTCTCGTCGGCGTGCTCTCGACGTACCTCGCGGCGATCACTGTCGACATCACCGGCAGCTACCGGACCATGTGGCTGTTGCCGGCGGGGTTCGGCCTGGTCAACGCCGCGCTCATGACCCGGCTGTGGCTGCCGGAGTGGTCGCAGCGGGTCGACGTGCGCCGCGCCGTCCGGGAGCAGATCCGTGCGGCGCGGGCGCGGCGAGCGAGAGGCGAGCGGACGGAGCGCTCGTCGTTGTTCGGAGGCGAGGTCGACGTCGACGACGTCGATGCGACCGTCGTGTTCGAGATGGGCCGGCATGCACTGGGCAACCCGTACGTGCGGCCCGCGGCGGCCGGTGCCGACGACCCGCCGATCGTCGCCGCTGCGCGAGTGGTGGTCTCGGCCGAGGCCGCGTCGTCGACCGCCGACGTCGCGGCGCTCGCCGAGCTGCTGGCCGACGACGTCGTGTGCGTCGACGGCGCCGGCGAGCACGACGGTCAGCCCATCGTCCTGCAGCGGCTGATGGCCGACGAGTGGGACGACCGCGCGGGCGATCAGCGGGGCTGGCGCGTCGTGGCCGTCGACGGCGACACTCGCGGAGGCTGGGTGACGTTGCAGGCGACGCCGCCGCCGGCCGAGGGCGAAGTGCTCGTCGAGGTTCGGTTCCGTGACGGTCTGGTGTCGCGGATCGAGCGAAGGGTGTCGCCCACGATCGCCCAGCAAGCCGATGCGCATGCCGCTCGGCTCGGCTATCCCGTGCCCGTCGCGGTCGACCTCAGCTCGCCCGACCGGACGACGCGCCGGCGGCGGGTGCGCCGCACGTTCTTCGTCATCGGGCGTCACTGCTGGCGGTTGCTGCTGAAGCGCGCGTTCCGCCGCCCGATCAGTCCGATCGAGATCGCTCGGGGGCTGCGCCCGGTCTTCGAGACGCTCGGCGGCGGCTACGTGAAGTTCGGCCAGCTGGTCGCATCGTCTCCGAGCATCTTCGGCGACGACGTGGCCGACGAGTTCCGCACGACCCTCGATGCCGGTCCGGCCGCGCCGATCGCCGAGGTGCGAGCCCTGATCGAACGGGAGCTCGGCCGGCCCTTCGACGAGGTGTTCTCTTCGATCGACGAGGTTCCGCTGGGGCGGGCGTCGATCGCCGTGGTCCACCGTGCCGTGACGGCCGACGGCCGCCCGGTGGCGGTGAAGGTGATCCGCCCGGGGATCGAAGACATCCTCGCGACCGACCTCGCGCTGATGGAGCCGCTGTTCATCAGGGTCGCCGGGCCGTCGGCTGCTCGGCTGCTCGGCCCGCTGCTCCAGATGCTCCAGGGGTTCCGGCGCCAGGTGTCGGAGGAGCTCGACCTCCGCAACGAGGCGCAGGCCATGGTGCACTACCGGCGCTTGCTGGCCGCGGTCGACCTGCCCGACGTCGTCGTACCCAAGCCGGAGCTCGAGCTGAGCAGCAGGCGCGTGCTCACGATGGAGTTGCTCGACGGCGTGGCGGTCGACGACCTGGCGAGCATCGAGACCTTCGGCGTCGACCCCGCTCCACTCGTCGAGCAGGCCGTGAAGGCGTGGTTCCTGACCGGCGTCGTCTACGGGACCTTCCACGGTGACGTGCACGCCGGCAACCTCATGCTCCTGCGCGACGGCCGGATCGCGCTGATCGACTGGGGGATCGTCGCCCGCCTCGATCCGGCGACGCACGGGTTCTTCCGCCAGCTCATCGCGGGATCACTCGGCGACGAGGCCGCGTGGGACGAGATCGCGGCGTTCTTCGCCCAGATGCTCGGGCCGCTGTTGGCGCGGGCCGACATGACCGCAGCGGATGTCGTCGCCCTGGTGCGTCCACGCATCGAGTCGGTGCTCACACAGCCGTTCGGGCAGATGAGCCTCGGAGCGCTCATCAGCGACAACCAGCGCGAGGCCGCGGAGGCCGAGGGTGAGCGGGCGGCCCGACGGGCCAGGCGCGAGGAGCGCCGCCGGCGCGATGCGCAGGATCCGGCCCAGGGCGCGGCGCCGCCGTTCAACCGCGGCCTGTTCCTCCTCGGCAAGCAGCTCATGTACTTCGAGCGCTACGGCCGGATGTACCTGTCGGACGTCTCGATCCTGGAAGACCGCGACTTCTTCGCGTCGCTCGTCGAGCTGGAGCCGGGGGCGCCTAGCCTCCAGCCGTGAGCTTCTGGGATCGGGTGCGGGCGGCGCTGAAGCGCGAGAAGCAGGACGTCGACGAGGCGCTGCGGGAGTTCGAGGAGCGGGCCAACAGGTCGCTCGACGCTCGTGAACGCGAGCTGCACGGGACGCCAGAGGAGAAGCTGGCGATCCAGCAGGAGCGGGCAGCTGCGGCCGACGAGGAGCTCGAGGCCATCCGGCGCAAGATCGAAGGCTCGTAGCGCTGGTCGACGCGCCGCGCTGGTCGATGCGCCGCGCTGGTCGATGCGCCGCGCTGGTCGATCTGGAGGAAATTCTCCGGAACATGTCCGGAGAATTTCCTCCAGGTCGTCGAGGTGGGGTCAGCGACGGGGCCATCGGCGCTCCCACACGTGGTCGGCGACGAGAGGTTCGGCGGCGGCTCCGCGGAACCGGTGCCGGCGGTCGGCCGCGAACTGCTCGGCTGCGTTCGCTCGACTCTCGTCGCCGAGGGAACGCCATCGTTCGGAGCAGTCGCGCCACGCAGCCGCGGCCTGGCTGGTGTTGGCGAGGCGGTCGTGGTGAGCCGCGGTGCGTCCGGCACGCACGGCGCGTCGTAGCTCGACGAGGTGCGGTGACGGGCGCGGCGCGGCGGGATCGTCGGTGACGTCGACGACGAGCTCTTCGGGCCCGTAGCCCGACGGGATCACGACGATCGCGTCGACGCCGGCCGTGCGATCGCGCGAGTCGTCGGCGAGCAGCGGTGAGAGCCCGAGGAGCAGCGCACCCTTCCGCCGGAACACGCGCGCCCAGTCGCCCTCGAGCGAGCGAGGCCCGTTCATCCGGACGTTTCCGCCTTCGTCGAGCCAGGCCCGAGCCCGGGCACCGGTCGACGCGTCGACCTCGATCGCATCGTCTGCTGTGACCTCGCGCTCGACGGCAGCCAGGCGCTTCACCGCCGCAGGCGCGGCTGCGGCTCGCGCAGCGACCGTGGGTCGCGAGACGGCGTCGAACGCTGCGCCCGCGGCGTTCGTATCATCGCTGCGCCGGTACCGGTTGAGCAGCGCGTCGAGCATCGCCGGCGACATCGGCTCGTGGCTCACTCGCCGCAAGGGGCGACCGATCCGGGTGAGGAGGTCTTCGCCGAGCAGATCGATGTGATCGAACAGGAGGCGACTCGCCTCCGAAGCGGCAGCGACCCGGACGTCCCACTCGAGGTCGTGGTCGTCCGCCAGATCGGCGGCCAGCGTCAGGCGACTCATCGGCGACTCCCGCCGGCGGAGTTCGTCGTAGCGCGGCGGACCCGGAAGCGTCACCGGGCGGCCGCGCCACGGCTTGCGCAGCGTCATCAGGCGAGCCGTGACGTCGTCGCCCAGCAGCGCCGCGAGCAGGCGAGCGTCGGCCTCGGCGACTCGGCCGTCGGGCGCGGCGACGACGATGTCGGTGACGGTGGCTGGTGACTCGTGGTCGACCGACAGACGCAGTGTCGGCGTGAGGTCGATCGACGACACGCCTGCCGGACCGGGGCGCCACCCGATGACGACGATCTGCTCGGCATCGGGCACCCACACCGCTCGCCGCTGCTCCGGCACCAGGAGGAGGTCAGCCATCGGCCGGCTCCAGGCCGATCGCGTGCGCCGCTTCGAGCAGGATCTCGTCGATCGCCCGGAGCGCCCGTGAACGACGCTGGCGCATCGCGGCGTCTTCGGCTCGGCTCTGCGTTGCGAAGCAGTGGCGTTCACCCGCCAGCCACAGCGCAGCCCACCGGTCGGCTTGTCCGGGTGCCGCGCCCTCTGGCGAAGGGACCGCCCGGGGCAGAGCGACGTCACGGTGCACAGCGAGGGTCAGCGCCGTCATGCCCGCCGCGGCGATCCACGGCCGGCGTCGAGCGAGCAGGCGGTGGAGTGCGACTCGGAGCGCGTCCTCCGTCTCGCCCGCGACCACGTCGTCGGCGACGGAGGCAGCACCCGGCGCAGGAAGGTCGAGGCCGGCGTCGTCATCGTCTTCGTCCCACGGGTGGAGCTCCCGCTCGTGCGTCTGCGTTCGGATGCGGCCCCGGAGGAGGTCGATCGCCTTGGTCGTCACCACCCGGCGCACGTAGCCGATCGGGTTGTCGATCCCGGCGAGCGATGCCGGCTCGAGGCTCGCCACCGCGAGCGCGGCGGCCCCGAGGACGTCGTCGACGAGCACCACGGGCAGCGCACGCCGGTGCAGCTCGGCTGCCGCGGCCGCGCGAGCCTCATCGTCCGCGAGCCACGCGTACATCTGCGCAAGAGGGGTCGTGGAAGCTCCGCCCATGTGCCTCTACTCGTACCAGTCGGATGTGACGCTCACGAGACCATCGACGCAGACGACGCCGCGTTGTGACATGTCACATCGACAGGGCCTCGCCGTCGGTGCCGGTATGACACAGCGCAACGACACCAAACAGACCACCCACATCTACTTCCTCCTCGACCGGACCGGGTCGATGGCGAGCATGGCGGCGGACGTCATCGGCGGGTTCAACGGGTTCCTCGCGTCGCAGCGGGCCGAGCCCGGCTTCGCGCGCATGACCCTCGTCCAGTTCGACACCGTCGACCCGTTCGAGGTGATCGCCGACGGGCTCCCTCTCAACCACGTGCCGGAGCTGACCCACGAGCGGTTCCAGCCGCGTGGCGGCACGCCCCTCTACGACGCGACGGCTCACCTCATCGGCCGCGCGGCCGGACGAGTCGAAGAGCGTCGAGCGCTTGGGCGTCAGGCGGAGGACATCGTGTTCGTCACCTTCACCGACGGAGAGGAGAACTCGAGCGTCCGGTACACCCGCGCCGACGTCCAACGCATGGTGAAGGCGAAGGAGGAAGCGGGCTGGACGTTCGTCTTCCTCGGCGCGGGCCTCGACGCGTACGCCGAAGGCGGCGCCATCGGCCACGCCGCCGGGTCGACGCAGGCGTTCGCGCCCGACGGCCACGGCGCCCGCCTGGCGTACTCCAGCCTCGACGCCGCCATGAAGCGGCACCGCGCGGCATCGCCGGCGGCGAGAGCCGCAGCGAAGGAGTCGTTCTTCGTGGAGACCGGGAAGTCGGCCGAGGAGGATCGCCGGGAGCGCTACTGATCAGCTCATCGTGCGGATCGAATCGACCCGTACGAGAACGATCACGGCGATGACGCTCATGATCACGCCGGCGGCCGCAACGGTCGCCGGTGCACCTGCGGCCGTCGCGACGACGCCTCCCAACAGCGCGCCGATCGGTGACAGCCCGACCATGGCGAGGGTGTGCAGCGACATGACGCGTCCCATCACCTCGTTCGGTGTGTGCGACTGGATGAGCGTCTGGTTCAGGTTCATGTAGAGGCCGCCGCCGACGCCCCAGAAGAACATGAGCGCGGCGCTCAGCACGTACACGGTCGACAGGCCGAGGGCCGACTGGGTGAGCCCGCCGATCACCAGGAACCCCGCGAACCAGGCGCCCTTGTTCGACAGGTCGCGCCGCGCGGCGAGCCAGAGCGACGTGCATGCCATCCCGAGCCCGAGGAAGACGAAGAGCAGGCTCGCTCCGAGTGCGTCCCGGCCGAGCTGGTCACGGGCGATCTTCGGCATCAGCGCCTGGTACGGCCCCAGCATCAAGATGCCAGACGCCGCGAGGAGGACGAAGAGGGCACGGATCTCACGATGCCGCCCGACGAACCGCATGCCCTCCGCGATCTCCACCCGCAACTTCCGCCGCGCCGGCCGGTCGGTCACGACGGGCAGCTTCAAGGGCAGCAGCACGACGAGGCCGATCGCGTAGAGGACCGCCTGCGCGGCGAAGGCGCCACCGAGCCCCCACAGGGCGATGGCTGCTCCGCCCAGCGCAGGCCCCGCGATCATCGAGATGTTCATCCCGATCGTCGTGAGCACGATGGCGTTCATCAGTCGCTCTCGCGGCACCAGCGAGGGCAGGACGGCGGTGCGGACGGGCTGCCCGAACGCGAGCGCCGCGCCGAGGCCGAACGCCAGCGCGAGCGTGACGGGGATCGACGCGTTGTCGGTGCCCACGAGCAGCGCGGTGAGGGCGGTCATCAAGAGGGCGCCGCCTTGGCTCGAGACGAGCAGCAGGCGCCGGTCGACGCGGTCGCTCATGGCCCCTGCAGGCAGCACGACGAGGAACACCGGCAGGCCGATCGCGAAGAGGACGAGCCCGGAGGCGTCGGCGCCTCTTCCCAACTCGAGGACGAGCCAGACGAAGGTGAAGCGCTGCGTCGACTGCACCAGCGCGAAGAGGAACGTGTTGACCCACAGCAGCCGGAACGCCGGCTCGCTGAACGCGGCGAGGATCCTCGGTGCGCCGGGTGCCGGTTCGACCGGTGCTGCGGGGGTCGTGGTCAAGGTTCCAGGAACTCCGGCATGACTTCGGTGGCGAACTCCTCGACCCGCTGCCGTCCTTCGTCGGGCCACCCGCACACGAGGTACGACCAGCCGCGGTCGCGCCACTTCGACACGTACTTCCGGACGGTGTCGAAGTCGTCCGACAACGACAGCGAGCCGGCGCGCGCGATCGCCGACGGATCTCGTCCCGCAGCCTCGGCCAGCTGGTCGACCCTCGCGCTCGCCTCCTGCAGCGAGTTCGGGGTCCCGAACGCATGCCACACATCGGCGTACCGCGCGACGAGGGGGAGCGTGCGGCGAGGCCCGTTCCCGCCGATCCAGATCGGCGGGTGCGGCTGCTGCACCGGCACCGGCCGCACCTGGGCGTCGGCGATGGACACGATCTTCCCGTCGTAGGAGACGCGCTCGCCGGTCATCAAACGGGTGAGGATCTCGAGCGCGTCTTCGAGGAGGTCGAACCGCGCGGCGGTTGGCGGGAAGGGTATGCCGAGCGCCCGGTGCTCGTGCTCGAACCACGCAGCTCCGAGCGACAGCTCGAGGCGGCCGTGCGAGGCGTGGTCGACGGTGACGGCCTGGGTGGCGAACACCGAAGGGTGCCGATAGGTGACACCGGTGACGAGCAGACCGAGGCGGATCGTGGAGGTGACCCCGGCCAGGGCCGCGAGCGTGGTCATGCCGTCGAAGGTCTCGCCGGGGCCCTCGCCGTACATCGGCTGGAAGTGATCGAAGCCCCATGCACCGTCGAAGCCAAGCTGCTCGCCGAACTGGACCCTGCTGACGATCTCGTCCCAGGGCATCCGCTGCTGGGCCACGTCGATGCCGAACCTCATCGCGGCGACGCTATCGGGCGGCCGTAACGTGGGCGCGATGTCCCTCCGCCTCCGCCGCGAGCCGCCCCGCTTCCGGCGCGTGACCGTCCGGGGTCTCGAGCCGGTGACGTCCCGCCTGCATCGGGTCACCCTCGGCGGCGACGACCTCGACGGCTTCGAGCATCCCGGTCTGGCCGCGAGCGTCCGGCTGCTGCTCTCGCACGAGAAGCCGACGTGGAACGGCAACGAGTTCCTCCTTGCCGACGGCACCCGCCCCGTCATCCGAACGCTCACGCCTCTGCGGTTCGATCCGGAGGCTCTCACGCTCGATGTCGAGATCGTCCGCCACGACGGGGGAGCGATGTCTGCCTGGGTGGACGTCGCTTCGCCGGGCGACGAGGTGGCGATCTCGGGTCCCGGGCGCGGGTACGACCTCGACACCGCAGCGCCGGCGTTCGTCATCGCGGGCGACGAGACCGCGCTGCCGGCGATCGGCCAGCTCCTCGAAGCGGTACCGAGTTCCACTGCGGTGACGGTCGACGTCGAGGTCGCAGACCCCGCGGCGACCATCCCGCACATCGACGCTTCGTGGCACGTGGCCGAACCGGACGCGCCGCCGGGCGACAGCCTCGTCCGCGCGGTCGAGGCCGCCGTCATCCCCGACGGCGCGCGGGTGTGGGTGGCCGGCGAGGCGGCCGCCGTGCAGCGGATCCGGAAGCATCTGTTCGAGCAGCGAGGCCTGCCGCGGTCTCAGTGCACGGTGCGGGGCTACTGGAAGCACGGCCGTGCCGGCGGCGAGGAAGGAAGCTAGCCCGCTCGAGCCGTCGACGAGACCGAGCGACGGCGGCCGCGGCCGGTGTAGCGGATCCGCTAACGCGGTACGATGGAGCCTGATGGCGAACGCCGCACCCACGCTGATCCGCACGGCACGGCGCCGCAGCGGACTCTCGCAGGCCGACCTGGCGCGGCGGGCGGGCATGCCGCGATCTGTCGTGAACGCCTACGAGCGGGGCACGAGGGAACCGGGCGCGGACGCGCTGGCCAGACTGGTCGCGGCGGCCGCTTGCGACGTCTCCGTCGTCCCCACCAGCGGCATCGATCTCGATCGGGCCGGGCGCCTGCTCTCCCAGGTGCTCGACCTCGCCGAGTCGCTGCCGTTTCGCCGCAGCCGGACCCTCGGCGGGCCGACGTTCCTCGAACGGATCGGTTGAGCCTCCTCGGCGATCGCATGGTCGCCATCCACGATGCGCTCGACAGGAGAAGGCTGGCGCACGCCTTCGGCGGTGCGATCGCGCTGGCGTACTGCACGTTCGAGCCCCGGGGCACGCGCGACATCGACGTCAACGTCTTCGTGCCGCCCGACGATGCGGATCGAGTGTTCGACGCGATGCCCGAGGGTGTCGCCGTGCGTCCCGCCGATCGGGAGCTCGCGCGCCGCGACGGCCAGGTGCGCGTCTGGTGGGAGGAGACGCCCGTCGACGTGTTCCTGGACGTCCACGACTTCCACCGTCAGGTGGCCACCGAGATCCGCGAGGTCCCGTTCGAAGGTTCGACCATCCCGGTCCTCGGTTGCCATGCGCTCGCCGTCTTCAAGGCGTTCTTCAACCGGACGAAGGACTGGGCCGACCTCGAGGCGATGGTCGAAGCGCGGGCGGTCGACGTCGACCGGGTCCTCGGGGTGCTCGTGCGCCTCCTGGGCGCGGACGATGCGGCGACCGTGCGATTCCAGTCGCTCCTCTGACCCCGCCGTCGTACGCTCGGGCGCGTGACCACCCTCGCTCCTGCGCTCTGCACGACGACCCTCCAGTACTTCGGGGGGCCGACCTCGTCGGGCGCGGTGGATGTCACGATCCACGACGGCCGGGCTGCCGACCTGCCTGGATGGGAGACGTGCGGGTTCCAGCTCCTCTCGCACGCATCCGACGTCACCGACTGGGGCGACGACGACCAGATCTGCTCCGTCCACTACCCGGAGATGCAGGCGATCGCGAAGGAGCTCTCCGGCGCGGACCACACCCTCCTGATCGGGCACATCAAGCGGAACCCCGAGCAGGCACGCGCGCACCACGACCTCGCGCCGATCCCGCTCGTCCACTGCGACTTCGCCGACTCCTACGAGCAGCTCCTTCGAGACCGTTACCGGAAGCCGGGTCCTGAGGAGGCGGCGGCGCTGGAGGCCGCGGGCCTCCGCGGCCGTGACGTCGCGCGGGCGGAACGGCTCCTCGTGCTGCAGTTCTGGCGCAACGTCGGGCCCGTGAAGATGGACATGCCGCTCGCGTGGTGCGATGCCCGAACCGTGCCGCGGCGGGCGATCCGTCCGTTCCCCGTCACGAACTACGCCGGGGGCGGGTTCGACTTCGAAGCGCTCGGCTTCGAGGCGCCGCGCGACCCGTCGGCCCACGAGTGGTACGGGTTCGACCGGATGCAGGTCGACGAGGTCGTCGCGTTCCGCACGTTCGACACCGCGATGGTCGCGACGGGCGAGCCGTACTGGACCCCGCACTCCGCGTACCGGGACCCGGAGGTCGCGCTCGGCCAGCCGAGCCGCTCCAGCGTCGAGCTGCGGGTGACGTGCGTGTTCGAGTAGGTCGGGACCCGCTCTGGATCCGTAACGAACGCCGCCGCTTCGCCGAGGTTCGCGTCCGGTACTCCAGCAGCGCGGACGATTGAACGGAGGCGCCGCGGTGCGGGACGCGATCGCGCGCACCCGCACCGCCGCTCCTGCTCACCTCCTTTCGGCGGGAGGAGTCAGATGACGCGCTTCCAGATCGACTGGGTGGTGACGCCCGGCTGGTAGCAGGACGCGGCCTCGCCGTCGAGGAAGGCGACGAAGTCGGCGTTCGTGTTGATCGCCTGCTCCGCCTCCTCGAGCTGCTTCAGGGAGCTTCCCGCGGTGATCCACCCGCACCCGCCGTACTGGCCGGTGACGGCGACCAGGAACGAGGTGGGCAGGCCACCTATCGCCGTTGCGCGGTGCGCGATCTCGACACCGGCCGCGATGCCACGCTGGAGCGCCCCGTTCGAGAGCTGCGCACGTACGACCGCGACGTGCGTCGCATCGGGCGTGGCAGCGGGCCGCTCGACGAACTGCGCCACTTCGTCGTCGACCGTGCCTGTCAACTTCGTCGCGCCCTGCTCCAACAGGTCGTTGAAGATCGAGTCCGCCTGCAGCTTGGCGTCGGCGGCCTCCATGTCGGCGAGCGTCTCGAGCGTGCAGCCCCATGACACCGCGTTCACACCGGGCGACATCACGGGCACCCACAGGCCGGCGTCGAGCGACGTGATCTGGTTGACCTTCTCCGTAACCGTGACGGCCCACTCGATGCCGTCGCGGGCGTGCCCGAACCCGAGTCGGGCGGTGCGGTTGAACAGGTACATGGAACCCCCTCTGTTCGTTGCCCGACTCGACTGTGCGCTCGCCCGCGCCGCGTGTCGAGAGGGCGATTCCGGCCATGTCGGGCGAGGTGCTCACGTGCCGCGTCGGGTTGAGGATCGAAGGAGGGGGCAGACCGCCCAGCCGATCGGGTGGCGGGTACCGGCTTCCCGGCTGCAGACTGACGACACCGTCAACAGGGGGGCACACCATGGCCGCGGCGACGTTCGAGTTCGTGCCGTTCGGGGGGAAGGTCGCGCGCGACCCGTACCCGTTCTACGACCGCATGCGGGAGGCGGGGGATGTCTTGAAGACGTCGTTCGGCTTCTACCTGGTGCACCGCTATGCCGACGTTCGCAACGTCCACGGCGACCACGCGTCGTTCAGCATGGCCGCGATGGGCGCCGGCGTCGGTGGAGCGATGGGCGGCGGGGGAGAGGGCGGCGCCGGTATGGGCGGCGGCGACTTCCTGATGGCCCAGACCATGCTCACCACCGATCCCCCCGACCACGAACGGCTCCGGCGGGTCGTCAACCGCGCGTTCACGCCGACGTCGATCACGAACCTCGAGCCGCGCGTGCGCGAGATCACGAGGTCGCTGCTCGCCCCGCTGGCGAAGGGCGAGCCGTTCGACATCGTGGCCGACTTCGCCGCTCCGCTCCCGACGATCGTGATCGCGGAGTTGCTCGGGATCCCCCCGGAAGACGGCGAACGCTTCCGTCGCTGGACCGAGGCCGTCACGGGCACCGACGTTCGCACGGCGACGACGCAACAGACCCGGCAGCGCTTCGGTGCCGAACTGCGGGCGTACCTCGGCGAACAGATCGAGCGACGGAAGGCGCACCCGAGCGACGACCTCATCGGTCGGATGGTCGTCGCGAACCGCGACCAGGTGATGACCGATGCCGAGGTCGTGGCGTCGTGCGTGCTGCTGCTCATCGCCGGCAACGAGACCACGATGCGGCTGATCACGAACATGACGCTCGCCCTCGGCCGTCATCCCGACCAGCTCGAGCGCCTGGTGGCCGACCGTGAGCTGATCCCGACTGCGGTCGAGGAGACGCTCCGCTACGACAGCCCCGTGCAGATGCTGTTCCGCGGGACCAAGCAGCCGTCGATCGTGTCGGGCGAGGAGATCCCCGCAGGTGCGCCCGTGCTGACGATGCTCGCGGCGGCGAATCGAGACCCTGACGTGTTCAAGGATCCCGATGTCTACGACGTCGGCCGCTCCGACAACCTCCACGTGTCGTTCGGTCACGGGATCCACTACTGCCTGGGCGCGCCGCTGGCCCGGCGCGAGACGAAGGTCGCGTTCGAGGAGCTGCTCGAGGTCGCGCCGCGCTTCGACGTGCTGACGAACGATGACGAGCTCGAGTACCCGCAGATGCTGTTCCTCCGCAGCCCGCGGTCGCTGGTGATAAGCGCGGCCTGAACCGATGATCGGCGTCGACGACTTTCACGCCTCCGCGGATGCATGGCTCGCGGACAACGCTGCCGTCGCGCCCCGCGACTACGGCGCCATCCTCCCGCCCGAGCTGGGCGATGCGGGACGGGCGTGGCAGCGGCGGCTGTTCGACGCCGGATTCGCCGGGATCCACTGGCCGGAAGAGCACGGCGGCCGAGGGCTCACGCCGGAGCACACCGCGGCGTGGATCGAGGCCTGCGCTCTGGCCGAGGTGCCTGCGTTCATCAACATGGTCGGCGTGGTGCTGGCTGGAGGGTCGATCCTCCTGTTCGGCACCGACGACCAGAAGCGGGAGCATCTTCGGCCGATCCTCACGGGCGAGCGCGTGTGGTGCCAGCTGTTCAGCGAGCCCGGGGCCGGCTCCGATCTCGCCTCACTCACCACGCGGGCGGAGCGTGACGGCGACGTGTACGTGCTCACCGGGCAGAAGGTGTGGTGCTCGAACGGGCGCATCAGCGACTACGGGATCTGCCTGGCCCGCACCGATCCCTCCGCTGTGCCGCACAAAGGCATCTCGTTCTTCCTCGTCGAGATGCACGCGCCCGGCGTCGAGGTGCGCCCGCTCCGGCAGATGACGGGCGGGTCGGAGTTCGACGAGGTGTTCCTCGACGAGGTGCGGGTGCCGGCCAGCAACCTGCTGGGGCCGGAGCACGGCGGTTGGGGTGTGGCGATGGCGACGCTCACCAACGAACGCGGGCACATCGGGGCGTCGGCGATCTCGCTGCGGCGCCGACTCGACGCGATGGCTGCGTCGGGGCAAGGACTCGACCCGGTGGCGCGCGACGAGCTGAGCGCACTGCTGGCGCGGGGGATCGCTTTGCTCGCTCTCTCGGGGCGTCAGGGCCCGGTCGCCTCGGTGGCGGCGTCGTTGATGAAGCTCGGCGTGACGGAGCTGATGGTCGACGTAGCGTCCGCCCGTCTCGCTTCCACCGGTCCTGCCGGGATGCTCTCGAGCGACGCGAGCGCGGCCGTGGTCGCCGCGCCGGCGGGCAAGATCGCCGGCGGCACGACCGAGGTCCAGCGGAACATCATCGGTGAGCGCATCCTGGGCCTTCCGAAGGAGCCGCGGCCGGCTCGATAGTCCGGTGGCTCCATGCCCCGACTGGCCCGATACTTCACCCGGTGAAGTATCGTGGTCTGCGTGTCATCGCAGCAGCTCGCCGAACGTGTGTCACACGTCACCACCCGCCTCGCCCGCATGTTGCGCCAGCAAGACGAGGGTGAGCTGACGCTCACCTTCCGGGCGGCGCTCGCGACGATCGAGCGTCGAGGACCCTTGACCCTCGGAGACCTCGCGGCGATCGAGCACATGGCGCCGCCGACGGTCACCAAGGTGGTGACGCAGCTCGACGAGCGCGGCCTCATCCAGCGGACGATCGACCCGGACGACCGCCGGGTCACCCGGGTGTCGGTGTCGCCGGCCGGCGCCGCGCTCCTCGCCGCAGACCGGAAGCGCCGCACCGAGTGGCTCGCCGGAGAGCTCCGCCGGCTCTCCGCCGACGAGCGAGAGCGCCTTGCCGCTGCGGTGGAGGTGCTCGAGGGGCTCACCTCCACGGAGATGCAGCGGGCATGAACGCCACCTTCCGCTCGCTCGGCATCCGCAACTTCCGCCTCTTCTTCATCGGCCAGGCGATCTCCCAGATCGGCACCTGGATGCGCATGGTCGCCATGGCGCTGCTCGTCCTGCACATCACCGACAGCGGCGTGGCCGTCGGGCTCATGACGGCGTTCCAGTTCCTGCCCGTGCTGCTCCTCGGCGCGTGGGCGGGGCTCGTCGCCGACCGCTCCGACAAGCGCAAGCTTCTCCTGATCGTGCAGACGGCGCTGATGGGCCAGTCGTTCGCGCTCGCCGCTCTCGCGTTCATGGACAGGCCGCCGGTGCTCGCGCTCTACGCCGTCGCTCTCGCCGGCGGTGTGGCGACGGCCTTCGACAACCCGGCGCGGCGTTCGTTCGTCGTCGAGATGGTGCCCGAGGCGAACGTCCAGAACGCCGTCGCGCTGAACACCGCGATGATGACGGGCTCGCGGATCTTCGGCCCGGCACTCGCCGGGGTCCTCATCACGACCGTCGGCTACGGGTGGGCGTTCCTCGCCGACGGCTTGTCCTACATCGCGGTGCTCGCCGGGCTCTGGATGATGAGGCCCGCGGAGCTGCGCCCGGCGCCGCCTGCGATCCGGGGCAAGGGCCAGGTGCGCGAGGGACTCCGTTACACCCGAGCGACGCCCGATCTCTGGATCTCGCTCGTGATGATGGCCGTCATCGGCACGCTCGCCTTCAACTTCTCGGTGACGTTCCCGCTCTTCGTCACCCGTGCGCTCGACGGTGACGAGCAGCTCTTCACCCTGCTGTTCTCCGTCGTCAGCATCGGCTCGGTCGCAGGATCGCTCTGGGCGGCGCGACGGGAGTCGGTGGAGCTCCGCCAAGTGGTCGTCGCGGCGTTCCTCTTCGGCGCCGCGATGCTGCTGCTCGCAGGATCGCCGGGCATCGCGCTCGCGTTCCCGTTCGCGGTGCTCGTCGGGCTCGGGAGCATCATCTTCATGACGTCTTCGACTGCGCTCCTGCAGCTGCGCGCCGACCCTTCGATGCGCGGCCGCGTGCTCGCGCTGCAGGCGATGGTGTTCCTCGGCAGCACGCCCGTCGGCGGCCCGATCGTCGGTTGGGTGTCGGAGGTGTTCGGCGCCCGGATGGGGCTCGTCGTCGGCGGCGTGGCCTGCATCGGCGCCGGCATCTGGGGCGGCCTGGCGGGACGCCGGCGCCTCGACCGCACGGTGTCGACCGACGGCCTCGTCGCCTCGGGCGCCGACGCCAACCTGCAGTCGGCGTAGCTCAGCGGCGGCGGGTTCGGAGCAGGACCTCCTGCGCGACGGTGGCCACGTGAACGCCGTCGGCCGAGAAGAAGTGGCCCACGGAGACGCCGCGTGAGCCGCGCATGCCTTGCGCGGTGAAGTCCTGCAGTTGCCATTCGTCGGCCCGTGACGGGCGGTGGAACCAGATCGCGTGGTCGAGGCTCGCCGCCATGAACTGGTTGCCGCCCTCCTCCTCGTCGTCACCAGAGGCGTCGTCGTCCGGAGCGTCACGACGATCTGGATGGAGTGCGACGAGGGCGTCGGTGGGGAGATCGTCGGACGCGTAGGCGAGGGCGCACGCCTGCACCAGTGGGTCGTCGCCGAGGTCCTCGTTCACCCGCACCCAGGCGCGGGCGCAGCCGTCCTCGTTGGCCACGACGAAGCGTCGATCGAACACCTCGCTCCAACCGCCGGCCGGGAACGCGTCGGGCCCGCTCACCTCGGGCATGGTCGCTCGCTGGATCTCGGGTGCGTCCTCGTCGACCTGGAAGGAAGCGGTCATCGTCAGGATCGCGCCCGTCGACTGCCGAGCCTCGAGCGATCGCGTCACGAACGACCGTCCGTTGCGGACGCGCTCGACCTCGAAGCGGATCGGCTCCGATGCATCACCTCTGCGGACGAAGTAGGCGTGGAGCGAGTGGACGCGGAACTGCGGCTCGACCGTGAGGCCCGCGGCGCGCAGGCCTTGGGCAACGATCTGCCCTCCGTAGAGGCCGCCCCACGGATACGCGGGTCCGACGCCGACGAACGTGTCCGGGCCGTGCGGCTCGAGCCGCATCATGTCGAGGAAGCGCACCGCCTACGACCTCTGGTGGCGATCGAGGCGGACCGTCACCTTCCGACCCTTGATGGTCGTGCCGCGCAGGGCAGCGACCACGTCTCCCGCCGCATGCTCCGGCACCTCGACGAGCGCGAAGCGGTCGGCGATCTCGATGGCGCCGATGTCTCGTCGCTTGAGGTACGACTCGCCGGTGATCGCGCCGACGAGGTCCTGCGGACGCACGCCCGCGCTGCGACCGGCGCCGACGAACACCTTGGCCGTCGGTCCCTGACCGGCCCTGCCGCCCTTCTTCGGGAAGCGCTCGTCGGACCGACCGCCGCCGCCCTGCCGGCGGTCGCCGCCGCGATCGGTTCGGTCGCGATCGCGCCGCAGCTCGACGTCGGGGATCTCGACCTCGTCGTCCGCGCCCTGCGTCGTCGCCTCGTGAGCGAGCTTCACGGCGGCGAGCGCGATCTCCATCAGGTCGAACTCGTCCGACAGGGTCTCGACCACGGGGCGGAACGCGTCGAGCTCGTCCTCCAGCAAGCTCTCGTGCAGCGAGGCCCGCGTGAGCTCGAGCCGGCGGGCCCGCAGGTCGGCGACCGTCGGCACCTTCTCGACGTCGATCTTCTGGCCGGTGACCCGCTCGATCACCTTCAGCATGCGGTGCTCCCGCGGCTCGGCGAGGGTGATGGCGACGCCCTCTCGGCCCGCGCGGCCGACGCGCCCGATGCGGTGCACGTACGCCTCGGGCGCGGACGGGACGTCGTAGTTGACGACGTGGGTCAGGTGCTCCACGTCGAGCCCTCGCGCCGCGACGTCGGTGGCGACGAGCAGGTCGGCCGTTCCCGACCGAAGGCGTGCCATGACGCGGTCGCGTTGCTCCTGGGTCATGCCGCCGTGCAGCGCCTCGGCTCGGTAGCCCCGGCCGTTGAGGGTCTCGGTGAGGGTGTCGACCTCCTCGCGGGTGCGGCAGAAGACGATCGCCGCCGTCGGCGCCTCGACGTCGAGCACCCGCCCGAGTGCAGCGGGCTTCGAGGCCCGGGGGACGACGTACGCGCTCTGGCGGACGCGAGGGACGTCACCGGGCGCGGCTCGGTCGGCCGCGATCTCGACCCGAGCGGGGTTGCGCAGGTGACGGTCGGCGATGGCCCCGATGCGAGCGGGCAGCGTCGCGGAGAACAGCACCGTCTGCCGCTCCTCGGGCGCCTCGGCCAGGATCGCCTCCAGATCTTCGGCGAACCCCATGTCGAGCATCTCGTCCGCCTCGTCGAGCACCACGATGCGCACGGCTCCGAGGCGGAGCGTGCCTCGCGACAGGTGGTCGACGGCACGGCCGGGCGTCGCGACGACGACGTCGACGCCGCGGTCGAGCGCCCGCAGCTGCTGGACGATCGGCTGCCCGCCGTAGATGGGCAGCACCCGGACGCCCAAGCGGCGCCCGTAGCGGTGCACCGCCTGCGACACCTGGATCGCCAGCTCGCGCGTCGGCACGAGCACGAGCGCGGTCGGCTCGGTGCGGTCGAAGCGCTCGGGCCCGCCGTCGCCCACCTGCTCGAGGATCGGCAGCGCGAACGCCGCCGTCTTGCCGGTTCCCGTTGCGGCCTGACCCAGGAGGTCGCGCCCCTCCCGGATCAGGGGGATCGTGGCGCGTTGGACCGGCGTCGCCTCCTCGTAGCCGAGGGTGTCCAGCTCGTCGAGGAGGTCTTGGCGGAGGCCGAGCGCGGCGAAGGAGGAATCGTCCACCCGTCCTTGCTACCAGTCGTTCAGGAACACCTGTGACGAGAACGGGCCACAACCGGGGTCACGGGCGTACCGGGTGTCGGACATCTGCGACTCGGTGATGTAGAAGCACTCGCCAGTCGCGCTGCGAGTTCCGAGCACGACCTGCTGGCCGCCCACCTGCACCACGACCACGCCGACGGAGCCGGGGGCGTTCCCCTGCTCGAACTGGATCGACGGGTCGATCTGGTCGAGCTCGAAGAGGTTGTCGGTGTAGCGGTCGTTGTCGATGTAGTAGGTCTGCTGCGCGAAGAGCGCGTCGCGAAGGTCGCTCTGGGCCGCGAAGTCCTCGCTCGACTCGGTGATCGAACCGCCCACCTCGTCGAACGCGTCGTCCGGGATCGCGGCGATGAGCAGGGCGAAGCCGGCGACGGCAAGCGCGGTGAGCACGATGTTGGCGATGCTGATGATCCGGCTCGCAGTGACGAGCCCGTCGCCGGTGTAACGCCCGCCGGACGCACGGATCTCCTTCTTCGCCTGGCTCGCGAAGACCAACGACACGATGGCCGAGATCACGGGGCAGACGACGAATGAGACGATCGACAGGACCAGCGCGATGGTGGCCTTCGACGAGGTCTGCGGTGCGGCTGCGTACGCCGGCTGGCCGTAGCCGCCATAGGTCGAGCCGTACGCGGTCGACCCGTAGGAGGGGGTGGAGGTCGATCCGTAGGGCGGCGGGTCGCTCGACCCGTAGGGCGGCACATACGGCGAGTACTGCGACGCGGGCTGCTCGGGTGGGCGGTAGTCCGGATGCTGCTCGGGCGGGTACCACTTGCCGTCGGAGGCCTGCCACCAGTCTGCGCCCACCGGCGTGTCGCTCATGGCGCCAGTTTGGTCTAGCGGCCCCGGCGAGCGGCCCATACCGCGAGCCCGGCGAGGAGGAACATCCCGGGCACGACGCCCGCCATCAGCACCCGGACGTAGCCGATGCGGGCGTCGGTGAGCACCAGGGGGCGAGGGCGTGCGAGGTTCGCCGACACCGACACGAGGTCGTCCTCCAGCGTGAGCCAGTCGAGCGCCTGTATCGCCAGCCGGCTGTGGCCGAGCTCGCTCAGGAACGCGTTCGACAGGAGGTCGACATCCGACGTGACGACGATCCTCGAGCGCACCACGTTGTCGTTGGTGGCGTCGACACGCGAGGCGTCGGCCGCCGCGACCAGCGTGAGCCGCCCCTCCAGCCGCTCGCCGCCGTCACTCCGGTCGAGCCGTCCGCCGCTCGTCGTCGCGGCGACGGCGGCGACCGCCACGCCCTCGGCCGGTGACGGGTCGATCGCGAGCGCCTGCGCGCCGGGGTAGATCGTGGGAGGAAGCCGGCGAACGAACGGGAAGCCCGAACGGTACGCCGCGACCACGGGTGTCGCAGGGTCCCCCGGCACGTGGCCGCTCGGGTTCGTCTCGAGCACGACGCCGCGCTCGATGCGGATGCCGTAGGGCTCGAGCAGTGGGCGCAGCGACGCCGTCGACTCGGGATCGGTCAGGACCAGCGCTCGCCCGCCGCGCTGCATCCAGTCGACGATCGGGTCGCCGGCGCCGACGTCCGCCGTCGGAGCGGCGAGAACGACGGCGGTGCATTCGGTGAGCGCGGCGGCAGACGTGGTCGTGACCCGGTATCCGTTCGAGGTCAGGAGCTGAGCGAGCGCGGAGACCCCCTCCGCTTGGGCAGTGAGCGGGCGCTCGCCGTGCTGGTCGCCGAAGCACACGGTCGCCTGGCCGTCTCGCTGGAGTCGAGCGAGGCCTGCGGTCACGTCCTGCTTGGAGGCGGTGGGTGCGGTCTCGATGCGGTCGCCCTGCTCCAGCGCGAGGCCACCGAGGGCGGGATCGACGCCGAGACGGCGAAGCTCGCCCGGTGAGTCGGCGGGGTCGAGCACCCGGTAGGAGATGCGACGGTTCGCGCGGCGGTAGCGGTCGAGCAGCGCCGCGGCCTCTGCCCGTCCGGGCTCCTGCCGCGGCAGGAAGGCCGTGACCCTCACCTCGCCGTCCACGGCTGCGACCACGTCGAGGGAGGTGCGGGTGAGGCTGAGCGACCGGTCGGCGGTCAGGTCCACCTCGGTCCGCACGCGGTCGAGCACGGCGGTGCCAGCGACCACGACCACCACGGCCGCCACAACCGCAAGCGCCCGCCGGCGCACGACGCCGCTCATCGCCGCCGGGCGTCGACGCACACGGTGGCGGCGACAAGCGCGGAGACCGTGATCAAGACGAAGAAGCCGGCGTCGGCGGAGTCGATGGCACCGCCCGCGAACGAGTGGAGCCGGTCGGAGATCGACAACCGCGCCACGGCGCCGGCCGCACTCGCGGTCTGCGTCGACTGCGCGAACCACAGCACGAGCCCGACGAACATGGCGACGATCGCGGCGACCGCCTGCGCCGAAGTGCACGCGGACGCAAGGAGGCCGATGGCGGCCGTCGCTGCGACGACGAGCGCGAGGCCCAGGAATCCCGTGACCACCGGACCCCAGTCGGGATCGCCCCACCACGACAGGAGGAGCGGCATGAGGAGACACGGCGCGACCACCGCGGCCGCGGTGGAGACGACCCCGATCCACTTGCCGGCGACGAGCGTCGCGGCCTGGACCGGGATCGATTGCAGCACGTCGAGCGTCCCGCTGCGTTCCTCGTCGGCGATCGCGCGCATCGTGAGGACCGGCACGAGCACGACGAGGAGGAACCCGGCGATCGGGAAGAGGGGCTGGACGACGGCCTGCCGGCGGCCGACCAGCTGGTCGACGAAGAGGACGCCGGCGACGGCGTTGAAGACGATCGCGACGGCGTAGGGGAGGGGCGATGCCCACAGCACCGCGAGCTCCTTGCGGACGACGGCGCGGATCATGCGAGCGTCGCTTCGCCGACCAGTCGAAGGAACCGTTCTTCCAGGTCGCCGAACGCAGCTCGCTCCACGTCGGCGACCACGCGTCCGGCGACGAGGACGACGACGCGGTCGCAGATCGCCGAGGCTTCGGCGAGGAGGTGCGTCGAGAACAGCACGGCCGCGCGGTCGTCGCGAGCGGCCCGGCGGATGACGTCTCGCGCGGCTACGACCTGGGCCGGATCGAGCCCTTGGGTCGGTTCGTCGAGGACGAGGGCTGCAGGCGGACCCAACAACGACCCCGCGAGCGCGACCCGCTGACGCTGTCCCCTCGACAGACGAGAGATGGGCCGGCCGAGCAGGTCGGCGACGTCGGTGAGCTGCGCGACGCGGTCGATGTCGTGCACCGCCACGCCCTTCATCCGCGCCAGGTAGCGGAGGTGGCCGCGGGCGCTCAGCCCTTCGTAGACGGCGAGCTGCTCGGGCAGGTACCCGACCGGGCGCGTCACCTGTGTCGACCCGGTGTCGGGCCTCAGCACGCCGAGCAGGCACCGCATCGTCGTCGTCTTGCCCGCACCGTTCGGTCCGACGAAGCCGACGATCTCGCCTGGCTCGACGCGCAGGTCGACGCCGCGCACGGCCGCTCGTCCGCCGAAGGAGCGCGCGAGGCCGCGCGCTTCGATCACACCGGGGTTCGGCGGAGGGCGCCCCCGGCAGGAGGCTGCGGCGCGCCGAGCCGGTCGAGGTCGTCGAGCGTCTCGACCACCTCGCCCCGCAGCCACTGCACGATGCCTGCCAGTCCGGCCGGCGCCCGCGTGATCACGACGATCAGCAGGATGCCGGTGCCGATCGGCACGATCCACCCGTTGTCGAAGTGCACCAGGAGCGGGACACCGAACACGAGGATGGCACCGAGCACCGATCCGAGGAGGGATCCGAGGCCGCCGATCATCACCATCGCGACGAGGAGCAACGAGTAGCTCGTGGTCCACGTCGTCGACTCGACCGTCTTGAGCTCAGTGGCGAACAGCGCGCCGGCCAGTGCGGCGATGCCTCCCGACGTGGCGAACGCGACGAGCCGGTACTGCACCAGGCTCACGCCGAACGTCGTCGCCGCCTTCTCGTTCTCCCGGATCGCGAGGAACCCCCGTCCCGTGCGCGAGCGGTTGAGGTTCCGGGCCACGACCGCGCAGAGCAGGAGCGCGACGAGGCACACGAGGAACAGCGGGCGCTTCGTCGTGCTGTCGAGGTCGAGCGGCCCGAGCTTCGGCGGGTTCACGGCGATGCCCGCCGTCGAGCCTCCGATGAGCCGGCTCTTGAAGATGAAGAACTCGGCCGCGAGGTTGAAGGCGAGCGTGGCGACGGCCAGGTAGAGGCCCTTGATGCGGAGAGCCGGGAGACCGATGAAGAGGCTGACCGCCATCCCGACGAGCACGGCCATCGCCACCGAGACCAGCCACGGCAGGCCCACGCGGGTGTAGAGGTTCGCCGCCGCGAAGGCCCCGACGCCGGTCAGACCCCACTGGCCGAGCGACACCTGCCCGCTGTAGCCCATCAGCACCGTCAGGCTGATGCCGACCATCGCGAAGATCGCGATGCGGATGAAGGCGCCGTTCGTGGCGGGGCCCGTCACCAGGCTCAGTCCGATGACGAAGACGATGGTGATCGGGAGCATCCACCGAAGCGTGCGAGCACCCGCGGTGTCGCGCAGGCGCGCGGGGAGGTCGCGAAGCGCGGGCACGAACGCGACCTTGTCCTCGGTCTCCTCCTTCTGGCCGAAGATGCCGCCCGGGCGGAACAGCAGGATCGTGATGATCACGACGAAGAGCAGCGTCTCGGGCCAGCCGGGCTGATCGTCGGTCACCATGCGCAGGAGCGCTTCGAGCACACCGACCGACAGGCCACCGACGATGGCGCCAGGCAGGCTGGTGAGGCCGCCGACGAGGGCGGCGGCGAGGCCTCGCACGAGGAACCCGGTCGACAAGCTGCCCGGGTCGAGGCTGCCTCGGACCATCGTGATGAGGATCCCGGCGATGCCAGCGAGCAACGCGCCCGTCACCCACACGAACGACGACACGCGGTCTGCGGAGATGCCGAGCAGCCGCGCGGCGTCACGGTTCTCGGCCACCCCCCGCACCGCGACGCCGAACTTCGTCTTCGTGAAGAAGAGCGCGGCGCCACCGCACAGCAGGGGGGTGACGATGAAGACGAGGATGTCGGCTCCGCTGATGACCCGGGTGCCGATCTCGAACGACAGGCTGTCGAGCACTCGCGGGAGGGCGCGGAAGTCGGCCGCCTGCTCGTCGTTCCGGGCGAACAACAGCGTCACGAACCCGACGGCGCCCTGCGCCAGGGCGATCGTCGCGACGAGCTGGATCAGACGGCTGGCGTTGCGGAGGTGGTGCATGATCGTCCGCTCGATCACCCACCCGTTGAGCGCGATGAAGCCCAGGGCGATCACCACGGCGATCGCGAAGCGAGGCAGCGTGTTCGCCCCGAACGGCAGCCACGAGAACGGCGGGAACGACGCCTTCGCCGTGAGCCACCACGCGAGGAACGCGGTCTGCAGGCCGAAGTACGGGTGGGCGAAGTTGAGGACGCGTGTCCCCTTGTAGACGAGCACCAAGCCCAGCGCGAGCAGGCCGTACACGAGGCCGGCCGACAGGCCGATGGCGAGGTACGAGAGGAAGGTGTTCACGCCCGCACCGCCTCGCGCTCGAAGCCGGCGGACGCGCCGGCGAGGAACACCGAACGCAACAGATCCGGCCGGTCGGCCAGGCCTGCGCTCGGACCCTCGTAGCGGACCTCCCCCTTCTCGAGGAAGTAGGCGCGGTCGGTGTAGGCGAGGGCGAACGAGGCCTGCTGCTCGACGACCACGACGGTGAGCCCCTCCTCTTCGTGGAGTCGTTGCACGGTCTCCATGAGCCGCTCGATCACGATCGGCGCGAGACCCAACGAGAGCTCGTCGATCATCAGCAGCTCCGGCCGGGTCATCAGCGCGCGAGCGCAGGCGAGCTGTTGCTGCTCACCGCCCGAGAGGCTGCCCGCCATCTGGTTCATCCGCTCGGAGATCCAGGGGAAGTAGTTGACCGCCCGCTCGACCTCGGCTTCGACCTGCTTCTTGTCGCGGAGCAGGTAGCCGCCCATGCGGAGGTTCTCGCCCACGGTGAGGGTCGGGAACAGGCCGCGCCCGCCCGGCACCTGCCCGAGGCCCGCACGCACCAGCTCCTCCGTCGAGGCGTTGGTCACGTCGTCGCCCTTCCACCGGATCGTTCCCGCCGCAGCGGGGATGAGACCGTGGGCGACCTTGAGGACTGTCGACTTCCCTGCACCGTTCGTGCCGAGCAGCGCGATCCGCTCCCCACGAGCGACCTTGAAGTCGGCCTGGTGGAGGACCTGGACCTTGCCGTAGAAGACGTCGACGCCCTCGAGCTCGAGAAGCACCTCGCCGGTGCCTGCTCCGGCGGCCGCGTTCGCCCCCTTCTCGTCGCGCTTCGCCGACGCCGCGACCATGCGCTGCTCGCGCGGGGTGCCGAGGTACGCCTCCACGACCTTCGGGTCCGCCTGGATCTCTGCAGGCGTCCCCTCGCTCAGGTTCTGGCCGGCGTCGAGGCAGTAGATGTAGTCGCACAGGCTCATCACGAGCGGCATGTCGTCCTCGATGATGAGGATCGTCGAGTCGGTGCTGGCCTGGATGTTGCGCAGCAGCGGACCCAGGGCCTCGGTCTCCTTCTGGCTGATGCCGCTCGCTGGCTCGTCGAGCAGGAGCAGCTTCGGCCGGAGGGCGAGCATGCACGCGAGCTCGAGCAGCCGCAGCGTCCCGTACGACAGCTCCGACGCGAACTTCTCCCCCCACGTCGACATGCCGACGAGGTCGAGCAGCCGTTCGGCTTCCGCGAGGATCGACGCCTCCTCGTTCCGCGTCGTCGGCAGCTGGAGCGCGTTCGACAGGCCGCCCTCGACGCCGTGGAGGTGGAGCGCGACTCGCAGGTTGTCGAGCACCGTGAGGTAGGGGAAGAGGCGGACGTTCTGCAGCGTTCGCCCGATGCCCAGCCCGGCACGCGCGCCGGGCCCGAACGACAGGAGGTCGCGACCGGCGTACATCACCGAGCCGGAGTTGGCCCGCTGGAAGCCGGAGATCGTCTCCATGAGCGTGGTCTTGCCGGCGCCGTTCGGGCCGATCAGGCCGACGATCTCGCCTTCCCGTACCTCGATCGAGACGTCGGACAGCGCGTGGAGGCCGCCGAAGCGGACGCTGATGCCGTGACACTCCAGAAGCGCCGGCGTCTTCGAGCGCATCTCAGAACCCGTCGACAAAGCCGGGCGTCAGCTGCTGGTACTTGTCGACGCCCGCCTGGTACACGACCATGCCCTCGGCCCCGTGGGCCAGGTTGTTCTTGTCTCGGTAGCTGATCGGCGACGAGACGAGGTCGTTGTAGTTGTCGTAGGCGAGCATCCCCGCGAACAGGCGCTGGCGGGTGAGGTCGGGGCCGGCGTCCTTCATGGCCTTCAGCCAGAAGTGCACGATCTGGTACCCGCTGGCGCCGCCCTGGCCGTCCTTGACCCAGTCGTCCTCGCCGTTGATCGCCACCCACTGGTCGTGGGCCTGGTTGAGCGCGCCGCACTTCGACGGGTCGTACGGGTTGTGGTTCGGCCCCGGCAGGTAGTAGCAGCCGCCGGCCAGACCGCGCGCACCGTTCCAGTTGCCGCCCATGAGCGAAAGCGCGGTGTCGCTCTCGTGGGCGAAGTTCGAGAACGACCAATTCCATCCGCATCGCTGCGTCACGCACTCCTGCACCATGCGCGAGGTCGAGATCGGATCCTGCGCGGGCACGACGATCTGCGCACCGGAGTCCTTCAGCTGCTGGATCTGCGCGGCGTAGCTCGTCTGCTCCGTCGGCTTCTGGATCGTCACGACCTTGACGAGCTGCATCCCCTTCGACGCGAGGCGGCGCTGGAAGGCTTCGACCGACGGGGTGATGTACGGCGAGTCGAGCGCCGTGACGCCGACCTTGGTCTTGCCCTGGTACGGCGACCCTGCCCGCTTGATCTCGACGGCGAGGAAGTCGGCCAGCTTCTCGAGGTGGGTGTCGTAGCTGGCCGCGATCTGGAACATGCAGATGTCGCGGAAGCGGCTCTCCGACCCGCCGGCGGCCATGTACGGGATGCCCCGCTTGCGCGCCTCGGCAGCGATCACGGCGACCTGGTCGACGCCGAGGGTGCCGCTGACGAAGAAGGGGTTGTAGCCGTTGATCGCGTTGGCTGCCTGCGCCGCTCCGCTCACGGTGTAGCGGTCGTCGAAGACCTGGTACTCGATCTTGCGCCCGTTGACGCCGCCCATGCGCTCGTTGAGGAAGCGGATGTAGATGCCGACGCCTTCAATCGGGTCTTCGGCCAGGTTGAGCGGCGCCCCGTCGAAGGTGACCGGAGCATGCAACGCCCACCGGATGCTGCCTTGGGTGACACCGGTGCGGTCAGCGCCCGGCTCGCAAGGGTGTTTCGTCGCAGACGCAGCGGGCGCGGGAGCGGCGGTCGCTGTCGGGGACTGCTGCGCGCCGGAGGCGCCGGTCGCGCCGGGCTGGGGTTTCGGTGCAGCGGACGACGGCGCGCCGGGAGCGCCCGGTACGGGCGCAGGCGAGGCCCCTTCGGGCCCGGTCGCCGCGTCGGTGGGCGCCTCTTCGGCCAGCCCCTGCTCGACGGCTCCTTCCGGAGCAGGCGCAGTACCGAGGCCCGCATCGGGCAGCGTCGTTGCGGTCGGGCCCGCGTACAGGTCCTGTTCACCGCCGCCGTCGCTCACCGCGATCGCACCCAGCACCGCTCCGAGGAAGAGCGCGACCGACCAGAGGCCCAGCCCCATCACGAGACGGGCGCTCGGCTGCGCCATCAACTGCTTGAACCCAGACGTGGACCGCGTGAGCACGGAGACCCCCTCCACTGATCACGTCGACCCCCTCCACTGATCACGTCTCACTTCTCCACAGAGGCCGCGGTTCCTGCACTTGCCGTTGACACCGTTCGATATACGTCGTACATATATACGTCATGGCTACTACATCGAAGGTGAGGCGGGCGTCACGATTGGAGTTCCTCTCGGATCTCGAGAAGGCGCTCCACCACGGCAACGCACCCGTCGCCGTTGCGCTGACGGACCTCGACGGCTTCGCCGGGATCAACGACACGTTCGGGAGCGACGCCGGCGACCGGGTGCTCGCCGCGTGGGAGCGGCTGCTCGACGCGAACGTCACGAAGGTCGGCGCCGCGTACCGCCTCGGAGGTGACGAGTACGCGGTGGTCCTGCCGGGGATGTCGGCGGAGAACGCGCTGGTCCTCCTCGACGAGATCCGCACCCACTTCGCCGAGCGCCGCGTCGACGGGGTCGATGCCGCCGTCAGCGCCTCCGTCGGTGTCGCGTCGCAACCTCCCCATGGATCGACCGCGGAGGAGTTGTTCCGCGCCAGTGGCGAGGCGCTGATGCGAGCGAAGCGCGACGGACGTGATCGCGTGGCGCTGTACGTCGAGGAGAAAATGACGTTGAAGAGCAACTACTACAGCCGGGCGAACCTCGACCGCCTGGCGAAGCTCTCGACGTCGACATCCCGGACCGAAGCGAGCCTTCTGCGCGAAGCGCTCGACGACCTCCTCGAGAAGTACCGCGACGCGCTCTGAGGTGCTAGGCCAGTCTCATGAAGCTCTCGATGGGACTCGGCTACACCGGCGACCCGAAAGCCGCGGCGCGGCGGGCGCGTGAGTTCGAGTCGGCCGGAATCGACATGGTGTGGGTGGCGGAGCTGTACAGCTTCGACGCCGTGAGCATCCTCGGCTACCTCGCCGGGCAGACGGAGCGGATGGAGCTCGCATCGGGCATCCTCCCGCTCTACTCCCGCACCCCCACCCTCACCGCGATGACGGCGGCCGGCCTCGATGCGGTCTCGGAAGGCCGCTTCGTCCTCGGGCTCGGCGCATCGGGACCGCAGGTGATCGAAGGCTGGCACGGCGTGCCGTACACGAAGCCGCTGACCGCCACGAAGGAGATCATCGACATCTGCCGCAAGGTGTGGAAGCGGGAGCGGGTCGAGTACGACGGGGAGCTCTACAAGCTCCCCCTCCCGCCCGACCAGGGAACCGGCCTCGGCAAGCCGCTCAAGATCATCAACCACCCGGTGCGCGAGAACATCCCGATCTACCTCGCATCGCTCGGTCCGAAGAACGTGCAGATGACGGCGGAGATCGCGGATGGATGGCTGCCGGCGTTCTTCCATCCCGACAAGGCGCGCGAGGTGTTCGGTCCCGATCTGGATGCGGGTGCCGCTCGTCGTGACCCGTCGCTCGCTCCGCTCGAGATCGTCGCCGGCGGCACCGTGGCGATCACGAACGACGCCGACGTCGCCAAGAAGATCCGCGACCGCGGCCGTGGCGGCACGGCTCTCTACGTCGGCGGTATGGGCGCCAAGGGCAAGAACTTCTACAACAACGTCTTCCGTCGCTACGGCTACGAGGCGGAGGCCGAGAAGATCCAGGACCTCTACCTGTCGGGCCAGAAGGCGGAGGCCGAGGCGCTCGTGCCCGACGACTACCTCGAGGCGACCGCCCTCGTGGGCGACGAGGGGCGCGTGCGAGAGCGGATCGAGGCGTACAAGGCCGCCGGCGTGACCCGCCTGTCGATCACGCCCGTCGGCGATGACCCGCTCGCGTTGATCGAGAAGGTCAAGGCCTGGGCCGACTGACCGTCCGCGTTGTTGTCCCACCCTCGTCGTACCGTCGGGGCGTGGTGACGTTCACGGTCGTGCTGAGCCATCGGGGCTCGTACAAGGGGATGGTCGGCCCGTTCGCCGACGAAGACACCGCCGTCGCGTGGGCGGGTCTCAACGCCCGCGCGTCCGACGGCTGGGCGTGGGACGTCGAACCGCTCGTCGACCCCGACCACCTCGCGGCGTACGAGCCCCCGGCGCGACCCCACCTTCGTGTGGTGTCGTAGTGGCCGATGAGTTCTGCGTCGTTCGATCGTCTCCCTGACGTGCACACCCGATACGTCGACATCGAGACGGCCGAGCCGCTGGGCGGGCCGTCGCTGCTGGTCGCGACCCGGAAGGGGCTGTGGCGGATCGACGCCGATCCGGCGCGTGAGCAGTGGTGCGCGGCGGGTCCTTCGTTCCTCGGCCACGTCGCGCACCACGCGGTGCTCGATCCCCGCGACCGCCGGACGCTGCTGCTCGCCGCGAAGACCGGCCACCTCGGTCCCACCGTGTTCCGATCGGCCGATCTGGGGCGAACGTGGACGGAGGCGTCGAAGCCGCCCGCCTTCACCTCGCCCGACCCGCTCGGGCTGGGCCGCAGCGTGCGGAGCGTGTTCTGGCTCTCGCCGGGCCACGCCGACGAGCCGGGCACGTGGTACGCCGGCGCGTCGCCGCAGGGGCTGTTCCGCACAGCCGACGGCGGCGACACGTGGGAGCCGGTCAGCGGTTGGAACGACCACAAGATGTGGGAGACGTGGGCCGAGTGGCCCGACACCGAGGGCACGCCCGACGGATCGCTGCTCCACTCGGTGAACGTCGACCCGCGCGATCCCGACCACCTCTACATCGGCTTGTCGGGCGGTGGGGTGTTCGAGTCGACCGACGGCGGCAACGACTGGCAGCCGCTCAACGCGGGGTGCCGGGCCGACTTCTTCCCCGATCCGTATCCCGAGTTCGGCCACGACCCCCACACGGTCCGGCTGCACCCACTGCAGCCCGACCGGCTCTACCAGCAGAACCACTGCGGCATCTACCGGATCGACCGTCCGGCGAACGAGTGGGTGCGCATCGGCGACAACATGCCCCGAGAGATCGGCGACATCGGCTTCCCGATCGAGCTCCATCCCCGTGACCCCGACACCATCTGGGTGTTCCCGATGGACGGCACCGACGTGTGGCCGCGCACGAGCCCCGGCGGCCGCCCTGCGGCGTACGTGAGTCGCGACGCAGGAGAGTCGTGGATCCGGTGTGACGGCGGGCTGCCGGAGCGGGCGTGGTTCACAGTGAAGCGCCAGGCGATGACCACCGACACGCACGATCCCGTCGGCGTGTACTTCGGCACCACGAGCGGCGAGGTGTGGGCGAGCCGCGACGAAGGGGCGACGTGGGCGTGCATTGCCGCGCACCTGCCGGAGATCTACGCCGTCGAGTGCGCGTATCCGCCGGCCGGGTGATCGTCCGCATCCCGACGCCGCTCCGGTCGTACACGGCGGGCGCGGCCGAGGTCGGCGCGGCCGGTGCGACGGTCGCCGAGGTCGTGGCCGACCTCGACCGCCAGTTCCCCGGCTTCCGCTTCCGCATGGTCGACGAGCACGGCCAGCTCCGCCAGCACGTCCGGGTGTGGGTGAACCAGGAGCTCGTGCGCGACCGCTCGCTGTCGGTTGCCGTGACCGACGCCGACGAGATCACGATCATGCAGGCGTTGTCCGGCGGCTGAGCGGCGACGCGCATGCGTCGTGCGCCCCACCTGCGCCCGACCTGCGCGACGAACGCCACCCCTCACACGGGGTTCTGTCGCGGAGGTCGCGACACGGCGGCTACTGAGTGCGGAAGGCGAGCGGGGGCTCCACCTCGGAACCTTCGGGGGCGATCTCGATGGCGAGGACCGTCGCGAGGTCGTCGATGCAGTCGGCAGGGACGTCGACGATCAGCTCGCCGGACGGGTCCCAGTTGAGGAGGTCGTCCATCACCGAGCAGCGCGTCCGGTGTTCGAGCAGTCGACCGGACGCGACGTGGGTGACACCCCGAACACGCCGGATGGGGAGACCGCGGACGGTCGCCGTCTCGTAGGGCCGCGCGAGGAGGTGGACGTAGACGGCGTCGCCCGAACGAGTCGACGGTGCGTAGACCTGCCACGGCTCGAGCCCCGGCGTGGTGTCGTGGATCGAGCCAGCGTTCGCCCGCATCCACCGGGCGACCGTCTCGAGGCGCTCGACCTGTTCTGGCGCGAGCGAGCCATCACCGCGAGGCCCGACGTTGAGCAGGAGGTTGCCTCCGCGCCCTGCCACCTCGCACAGCGTGTGCACGAGCTCTCGCGCCGACTTGTAGCCGGTGTCGGCGGGGCAGTAGCCCCAGGTCGAGTTCATCGTCATGCACGTCTCCCACCGGCCGTCGGACGGTGCGGCGGGCACCAACTGCTCCGGCGTCTCGTAGTCGCCATGGCCAGGGAGGCGGTCGTTGACGAGGCACTCGGGCTGGAGGTCGCGGATCATCGCCATCAGCTCGTCGGCCTTCCACTCCCGCGCCGACCGCTCCCATCCGCCGTCGAACCACAGCACGTCGATCGTCCCGTAGTCGGTCAGGAGCTCGCGGACCTGCGGGAACAGGTAGTCGTCGACGAACCGGCCCCAAGCCTCGGGTGAGGAACGGCGGGGCGAGAAGGCGTAGGGCCGGTCGTCGTCGGTGAGCGCCGGGTAGTCGACGTGATGCCAATCGGAGAGCGAGTAGTAGAGCCCGACCCGCAGGCCTGCGGATCGGAATGCGTCGACGTAGGCGCCGACCAGATCGTCGGAGGCGTGGAAGTCGGACACGGCGCTCGGCCACATCGAGAAGCCGTCGTGGTGGCGCGAGGTGAAGACGGCGTAGCGCATGCCCGCGTCAGCTGCGAGCGCGGCCCACTCCTTCGGCGCGTCGACCGACGGAGCGAACGTGGCGGCCGACGACTGGTACTGCTCGACCGGCACCGGCGTCGAGTAGGGGAGGACCGCGGTGCCGCCGGCCATCGGCCACGACAGCTCGAGCCCTTGCTGGCTCACATGGCCCCAGTGGATGAACATCCCGAACCGCGCCGAGTCGAACCACGCCCCCCGCTCCATGGCGGGATCGTACGCTCGGGCGCCGATGGTCGACCTCCTCGAAGGGCTCGCGACGACGCGGGCGATCCGCCGGTTCCGCCCCGATCCGATCCCCGACGACGATCTCCAGAAGATGTTCTTCGCCGCGAGCCGCGCGCCGTCGGGTTCGAACCGACAGCCGTTCCGGTTCGTGGTGCTGCGCGACGGCGAGCGAGCGGCGCAGGCGAAGGCGTTGCTGGGCGAGGCGTTCCGACGGGGTGGCGCGCGAAGCGGGTGACCGACGACTACTCCGCCGACGACGACTCTCCGAAGTCGCGCACCGCGCGGGCGATGCAGCACTTCGTCGACAACTTCGAGACGATCCCCGTCGTGGCTCTGGCGTGTCTCGTTCGGTACCGCGAGCCGAACCCCACGGAGGGCGGGTCGGTCTACCCGGCCGTGCAGAACCTCCTGCTCGCGGCTCGGGCGCTCGGCTACGGGTGGTGACGATGTGGCACACGTTCGTCGAGCCGCAGCTGCGGGAGCTGCTCGAGATCCCGGACGGCGTGGCGCTCAGCGCGACGATCCCCCTCGGGCGGCCGGTCGGATCGCACGGGCCCGTGCGCCGGAAGCCGATCGGCGAGCTGATCTACGAAGACCGGTGGGAGTCGCCGGCGTCGTGGGCGGTCGATCCGCCGGGCACGAGGTTCGCCGGCGGTCCGAGGAGGAGCTGATCAGCCGGTCATGGCGCCCTGGCCGCCGTCGACCGGGAGAACGACGCCCGTGACGAACGCAGCCTCGTCGGACGCGAGGTAGAGCGCGGCGTAGGCGACGTCCCATGCCGTGCCTTGATGGCCGAGCGGCACACGGCCTGCGCGGAGCGCGGCGTACTCGCCGCGGTCGGTTCCCGTCGCCCGTGCCGGTGCGTCGACGGCCATCGGCGTGTCGATGAAGCCCGGCATGAGCGCGTTGGCGCGGATGCCGTAGCGGGCGTTGGTGAGCGCGAGGTTCTGGGTGAGCGCGTTCACGCCTGCTTTCGAGATCTTGTAGGCGGTCAGGTTGCCGGCCGCAGCGACCGCGGCGAGCGACGAGATGTTCACGATCGCTCCTCCGCGCTGCTCGCGCATCGACGGGAGCGCGGCCTTGCACGTGAGCCACATCGCCTTGAGGTTCACGTCGAGGATGCGGTCCCACGCGTCTTCCTTCAACGACGCGGGTGTGCTGTCGCCCGCGCCGATGCCGACGTTGTTGTGGAGGATGTCGATGCGCCCGAGCAGCTCGAGCGATCGCTCGACGACGGCTGCGGGTGCCCCGGATGAAGCGATGTCGGCGACCACGACGTCGGCTCGCCCGCCCTCGCCGGCGATGAAAGCCTTCGTCTCCTCCGCGGAGGCCTCGTGCCGGTCGACGACGACGACGTGAGCGCCTTCCCGCGCGAAGAGCATCGCGACGGCGCGGCCGTTGCCGACCGTCTCGCCCGGCGTCTGCCCGGCACCGACGACCACTGCGGTCTTGTTCTCGAGGCGGGGACGGCTGGTGGTGGTCATCGCGGGATCGCTCTCCAGACGCGCTCGGGGGTCAGGGGCAGGTCGAGGTGGCGGACGCCGAGATGCGAGAGCGCGTCGACGACGGCGTTCTGGACGACGGGCGGCCCACCGATCGTCCCCGACTCGGCGATGCCCTTGAACCCCATCGGGTTGTTCGGCGACGGCGTCTCGGTCAGGTACGACTCGAAGCCCGGGAGGTCGGCTGCGGTGGGGAGCATGTAGTCGGCGAAGGTGGCCGTTCGCGGGTTGCCGTCGTCGTCGTAGACGAACTCCTCGAACAGCGCCTGGGCGAGGCCTTGGGCCAGGCCGCCGTGCACCTGGCCGAGCGCCAGCATCGGGTTGAGGATGGTTCCTGCGTCGTCGACGGTGACGATGCGGCGGAGGTCGATGCTCCCGGTTTCGATGTCGACCTCGACGACCGCCACGTACGCCCCGAACGGGAACGTCGGACCCTCACCGGCGAAGTCTGCTTCGCACTTGAGCCCGGGCCCGTCGTCGGCGAGCTCACCAGCGAGCTCGACCCACGAGATCGTCCGCGCCCCGGGCGCGCCCACCACGTGGAACTCCGCTCGACCGACGTCGAGCACGACGTCGTCCTCCGCGGCCTCGAGCAGGTTCGCCGCGAGCCGCCTGGCTTCGACGACGAGGGCGTCCGACGCCTCGGCGATGGCGGAGCCCGCCTTCTGCGCGCTGCGCGAGCCACCGGTGACGCCTCCGCGCGGGACGACATCCGTGTCGCCGTGGAACACCTCGATGCGGTCGAGGGGCAGGCCGGTGCGGTCGGCGACGAGCATCGCCCACGCGGTGTAGTGGCCCTGGCCGTACGGCGACGAGCCCGTGTGCACGAGGATCGAGCCGTCGCGCCGAAGCGTGACGGCGCCGTACTCGCTTCCCTTGATGCCGGCGGTCCGGTCGATGAAGACCGATGTCCCGATGCCGACCACACGCGTGTCGTGCCGTTCGCGGCGCGCCGCCTGCTCGGCTCGGACGGCGTCGACGTCGACGAGTGCGAGCGCGAGATCGAGCGCCTTGACGTAGTCGCCGCTGTCGTAGGTGAGCCCGGTCGGGCTCGACCACGGGAAGGCCTCGGGGGCGATCAGGTTCTTCCGCCTGACGTCGATCGGGTCGAGCCGAGCCTCGGCCGCGAACACGTCGACCGCGCGGTCGACGAGCGCCGCGGCCTCGGGACGGCCCGCGCCTCGGTACGCGACGAGCGGCGTCGTGTTGGTCACGACCGCCGTCGCATGCCAGCGAACGTGCTCGATCGCATACGGGCCGGGGAGGAGCGCGCCGGTGTTGCCGACCAGGAGCGGGCCGTTCACGGGATAGGCGCCGCAGTCGATCAGGAGCTCGACCTCGAGGCAGCGGATGGTGCCGTCGCGGTCGCCGCCGATGCGGACCCGTTGGCGCTGGGCGCGCGAGTGACCGAGGCCGACCATGTCGTCGGAGCGGGGCGGCGTCCACCGCACGGGTCGTCCCGACCGCTTGGCGAGCAGCGGCAGCAGCAGGTCTTCGGGATAGGCCCGTCCCTTGGCGCCGAACGAGCCGCCGACGTCCTGCGTGATCACTCGCACCTGATCGGTTTCCAGTCCGTACACGTTGGCGAGCTGGGTCCGGATCGGGTGAGCCCCTTGACACGACGCGTACTGGACGAGCCGGCCGTCGTCGGTCCACAACGACGCAGCGACGCGCGTCTCGATCGGGCACGGAGCGAGGCGCTGGTTTTCGAACGTCGCCTCGACGACCACCTCACAGGAATCGAAGGGGAGGTCACCGTCGGCGCCTCCGTGTGGTCGAGCGACGACGTTGGTGCGGGCGTCCGGGAACAGCAGCACGTCGCCTGCCAGCGCGGCGTCGAATCCGATGACGCTCGGCAGCGGGTCGACCTCGACGACGACGAGCTCGGCCGCGTCGGCTGCGTCCTCTGCGGTCTCCGCGACGATCGCGACGAGCGGCTCGCCCACGAACCGGACGACGTCCGTCGCGAGCAGCGGCCGCGCCATCTCCACCGGCCAGTCGGGACTGATCGGAGAGAGGGGAGGGAGCTCGATGTCGCCGGGGGTGACGACGTCGACGACACCGGGCGCGGCGCGGGCCGCTTCGACGTCGACGTGGGTGATCCGCGCGTGGGCGACCGTGGCGGTGACGTAGGCGACGTGAAGGCAACCCGGCAGGTCGACGTCGGCGACGAAGCGCCCCTCCCCGACGAGCAGCGGCGCGTCCTCGACGCGGCGGACGGCGGTACCCAACAGCGGCATCGGCCGACCGTAGCGTCAGCGTCAGTCGTAGAACTTCTCGCCCCGCTCGAACTGCTCGACGATCGCCTTGATGCGCCGGGCGCGGGTCTCGGGCGTCCGCGCCGTCTGCAGCCGGTGGACGATCGGGTAGGTGTTCCGCTTGGTCAGGGTCTCGTAGAACGCCTTCGCCTCGGGAGCCCGCTCGAGGGCTTCGAGGAAGTCGGCCGGCACCTCCGCGGTGGAGGGCGCGTCGTACGCCTGCTCCCACCGTCCGTCGGCCTTGGCCCGCTCGACCTCGGCCAGACCTGCCGGCCGCATCCGTCCCTCCGCGATGAGCCGCTCGGCGCGGGCGACGTTGATCTTCGACCAGATGCTGCGCTTCCGCCTCGGCGTCATCCGCTGGAGCGACCACGCGTCGTCGAGGCGCTTGCCCTGGCCGTCGATCCATCCGAAGCACAGCGCGGACTCGACCGCCGCCTCGTACCGCAGCGACGACTCGTCGTTCCCTTTCTTCGGGAGCATCAGCCACACGCCCTCGTCGTGGTCGGGACCGTGCGTCTCGAGCCACTCCTCCCACGCTTCGACGGAGCGGACGTCGAGGACCTGGGGCTCCTTCTTCTCGGTCACGGGGATTCACCCTCGACGAGGCGCCACACGAACATCACCGAGAGCTCGTCCTCCCGCATCCCGCCAGCCGATCGGTAGGTCGCGAGCGCTCCCTCGTTGTCGTCGTCGGTGAGCACCCACACCTCGGTGCAGCCGCGCTGCTCGGCGTCGTCGACGAACGCCTCGACCAGCGCCCGCCCGTGGCCGCGCCGTTGCGCGTGCTCGGCGACGTCGAGCGCGTACAGCAGCATCGTGAGCTCGCCGTGGGGGTGGACGAGCTCATGGCCGTACACCCACCCCACGACGTCGCCACGGTCTTCCGCCACGATCAGCGTGGCCTCGGGACGGCGGAGGAACGCTGCGGTGTCGAGCTCGCCTTCGGTGTCGAACACGCGGCATGCGCGCTCGGCGACCTCCTCGTCGCCGGTACCGAGGCGCCGGACGCTCACGGCACCGCCAGGTCTGCCAGCCGCTCGCCGATGGCGGGCGCGAACTTGAAGCCGTGGCCCGAGCACGCCGACCCGACGACCACGTTGCCGTGGCGGTCGAGCACGAACGACGAGTCCGGGGTGTTGGTGTACAGGCAGGTCGTCGCCGTCGCCGGTTCGGGGACGAGCCCTGGGATCCAGTCGCGCACGTAGTTGACGACCCGCCGCCGGCCGATCTCGTCGATCTCGAACGTGCGGGAGTCGCCGGTGGTCTCCGGGCCGGTGCCGTGCTCGGCCACCTTGATCCCCTCGCCGGGCGTGCACAGCCCGTAGTGGCTGCGGGCCTCGTAGTGGATGAAGCTCGGCCACTCCTCCTCCGCAGGCTGCCCGGACGCGACGGGGAAGTGGAAGACCTGCTCCCGTGTCACCCGAAGCGGCGGGAGAGGAATGCCGAGCGGCGTGACCAGGTCGCCCACCCACGCGCCCGCGGTGACGACGATGGCTCGCGAGGCATGCAGTATCTCGCCTTCGAAGGTCATGACCGATCGATGGTTGGCCTCGATCGCGAGCATGCGGCACTCGAAGCGAAGCCGGGCGCCGCTCTCCGCCGCGCGGTCCTGCAGCGTCCGAACGGCCCGGTCGGCGAGCAGCCGGCCGGACTGGAAGGTGTGAACCACCGCGCGATCGAAGCGGAACTGGGGCCACCGCTCGCCGGCCTCCTCGGGGGTCAGGCGTTCCCGGGGCACACGAGCGGCGACGAGCGCCTGGTGGATCCGGTCGACCTCGTCCGGGTCGCCGTGGTCGAGCCCACCGGTTACCTGGAGGATCTCGCCATGGCACTCGGCTTCGTCCTCCAGCTCGAGCCACAGGTCGCGCGCCCGCTGACCGAGGCGGACGTACTCGCCGTCGGCGTACGCGAGGCGGAAGATGCGCGAGCCGCCGTGCGACGAGCCGCGCACGTGGCCACGCTCGAACCGCTCGAGCAACAGGACGTCGACGCCTCGGCGAGCGAGGCTCCACGCCGTCGCCGACCCCATCACGCCGCCGCCGACCACGATCACGTCGGCGGCAGCGGCGGAGCTCACCAGCTCAGCTTGCCGCGGCGCCGAGCTCCTCTGTCGCGGAATCCGGTGCGTTCTCGAACTGCAGGAGGCCGAGGTTGCCGTAGAGCTCGCGCACTTTGGGGGTCAGCAGCCCGAGCTTGTTGAGGTTCGGCACGATCTTCGAGAAGAGCATCTGGCGGAAGATCGCCATGAGCGGGTTGTTCGCCGCGAACTCCTTGCCTTCGGCGACGGGGATCTCCATCCGCTCCCACACCTGCTCGAGCAGGAACCGGTCGTACATCAGCTGGCTGGCCTCGAGCAGGAACTCCTCGCGCTCGGCCAGCTCGGCCGATGACATCTCCGGGTACAGCCCCTGCAGCGAGAGCACGCCGAAGGCGACGTGGCGGGCCTCGTCACGCATCACGTAGTCGGTGACCTGCTTGATGATCGGATCCTGGAACATCGCGTTGCCGAGACCGAACGCGGCGAGGGCGAGACCCTCGACGAGGATCTGCATGCCGAGGTAGGTGATGTCCCACCGCTTCTCGCTCATGATGTCGATGAGCAGCGCCTCGAGCGGCTTCGAGATCTCGTAGGAGTGCTGCAGCTTCTCGTTGAGGTACTTGGCGTACGCCTCGACGTGGCGGGCCTCGTCGGCGACCTGGTTGGCGGCGTAGTACTTGGCGTCGATCTCCGGCACCGTCTCGACGAGGCGCGCCGTCGCGACCAGCGCGCCCTGCTCGCCGTGCATGAACTGGCTGACCATCCACGACTGGAACTCCCACCGGAGCTGGGCCCGGCGAGTCGGATCGTCGCCGCCGTACTTCGCGAGCGGGCCGGCGTCCATGAACCCGAACATCTGCCCGGCGGGATCGTCCTCGGCCGAGCGCACCTCGCCGAAGTTCACCTCCGGCGACCAGTCGATGTCGGTCGTCGCGTTCCACTGCGACGTCTTGCCCTTCTCGTACAGCCTCGAGAGCTGCGGGCGGTGCTGCACGTAGTCCCAGGTGAACTGGGTGATGACTTCTGCGTCGACGTCGAGGTGGGGTCCGGTGGGCTGCAGTGCGGTCACGGTTACCGACGGTAACGGGCCAGCGGGCGACGGCGCAACAACGTCACCGGCTCAAGTGGTCGCTGCACCCCTGGCGCGTCGCAGGGGTGACTCGCGGTGGTGTATTGCGTTCAGGGCGGACCTGATGTACACCTCAGGTTGTCATGGGGGACCTCGCTGGGGGGCGAGTCCGGCCGTACGTCGGCTTGGGCGTCGTCTTGTTGCTGTTGTTGGGGATCGCCGGCGCGGCCGCGCAGCCGCCGGCGCCCCGGACCGTCGCGGTCGACGTGGAGGTCCCGGCCGACGCCGCCGACGCGACGTCGTCTGGCATCTCGACCGCCGATCTGCAGGCCGGGTCGGAGGTGGGTGGCGCTGGCGGGACCTCCACGCCCGGTTCGTCCGGCGGCGGAGGACCGTCGGGCGCGGGAAGTCCGGCGGCAGGCACCGCGGGCGGATCTCCTGTCGTGGTGGGCGGGGGTCGTGCCGGGGGAGCGGGACGAACGGCCCGCACCTATCCGGATCCCGGGGTGTCCGACACCGAGATCCGCGTCGGCGGGTCGACCTTCACGAGCGGTCCGGCTGCGGTCTACGGCGAGCAGATCGCCGTCGGGTTCGCCGCGGGCGTCAACTACGTGAACGAGCGAGGCGGCATCAACGGTCGCCGGGTGGTGCTCAAGATCTACGACGACCAGGGAGACCCGGCGAAGCAGCTCGCGAACGTGAAGCGGCTCGTCGAGGTCGACAAGGTCTTCGCCCTCTCGATGGCGTACGCCCCCATCGCCGGCGACTACGTGGCCCAGCGGGGCATTCCCGTGTACCACCTCGGTCAGTTCAACGAGGAGTTCACCAACCCTTGGTGGTTCCCGCTCGGCGGGCCGCAGCGCCTCGCGAGCTACGCGACGGCCTGGTTCCTCGGGAAGCGCCTGCAGGCGAAATCAGTGGCGATCTTCTACCTCGACGCCGGCGCGGCGAACTACTCCCAGGCCTACGCCGCGAGCGTGAAGAAGGACTACGAGGCGTACGGCATGCAGGTGCCGGTCCTCGCCGGCTTCGCTCCGGATCAGACGTCGTGCTCCGACGCGATCGGCAAGGCGCGCGACGCCGCCGTCGACTTCATCGTCTTCGAGATCGACGCGTCGAAGACGATCAACTGCGGTGTCGAGGCACAGATCCAGAACTACAAGCCGCCGAAGGGTTGGGGCGGCTACCTCATCGGCGTGCCCGTCATCCACGAGGCGCTGGGCGACTGGTCGATCGGCATGTACGCGTTCGACGCCTTCGGCGCCAACTACGAGGTGAAGGACTACGTCGACGCGGTCCGCAAGGTTTCGTCGAAGACCGAGTCGTACTCGTCGGTGACGGCGAGCTACTTCATCGCGGCGCTGCTCATGCGCGACTCGATCGCCGCCCTCGGTGACGACATCAGCCGCGCCCGGCTGCGCGACACCCTCAACACCTTCACCGACTGGACCCCGGGTCTCACCACCGACCCGAACCAGCCCCGCTGGACGTGGAGGCCGAACTGCCACGCCGCGCTGAAGGGCGGCTACGTGATCCAGATCAAGAAGCAGAAGGACGGCAAGCTCAAGTGGGAGCAGATCACGCCGCAGTTCCGGTCGACGCCGCTTCCGCCGGGGCACTCCGTGCCGTCTGACTTCGCCGGCTGCGACATCTTCACGAACGGCGACCCGACATGAGCCGCCTCAAGGAGGCGCTGGCGCCGAAGCCCCGCCCCCTCGCCGACTACCTCGAGGCCAACGCGTTCGTCGGCGGCATCGTGCAGCTCATCGTCGCGGTGCTGATCGGTGCGCTCGCAACCAGCCGGGCCGAAGCGCACGCCCTCACGCCGTGGACGCTCGCGGCGGTCGTCGCCGCGGCTGCTGCCGGCGGTGTCGCCGTCGGATGGCCGATCGCGGTGTACGGCGGTGCGGCCGACACCTTGAAGGGCCTCGTCGTCGTCGACGCGCCCCCCGGTGCAGCGCCGGAGGGTGACGACGAGCTCCACCCCCGCACGCTGTGGGCTCGCACCGCCGGCTGGGCGGCCGGGGCGGCCGCCTGGTCGTTCAGCGCCGCTGCGCTCGTGGCGGTGGTGCTCGACGGCCGTCACGCGAACGCGTTGGTCGTGATCGCTGCACTCGCGGCGCTGGGCGGTGTGTCGGGGCGCGCGGTCGACCTCCTGGCCCGCCGCCGCGGGGTCGAACTGGCCCGTAGATCGATGGATGCGGCGCCCGCTTCGGTGCCGGCCCGTCGCAGGGCGTGGCTGCACATCGCCCTGCCCGTCGCCATCGGGCAGGGGCTCGTCAACGCCGGCATCGCGTGGCTGCTGTTCCACGAGTACGTGCAGGGTGATCCCTTCGCCGAGCGAGCGCTCACCGAAGAAGCGGTCGTGGCCGAAGTGGCGACGATCGTCGTGCTGCTCGTGGCGGTGTTCGCGCCGATGGTGCGCAGCTGGGGCGAGGTCGACGCGCGGCTGGGGCGGGTCGAGCTCGACGAACCGGCGAGCGCGCCCGTCGGGCCGCAGGCGTTCGTGTACCTGATCGTGGCGGCGTTCGTGCTCGGTCCGATGGCGGGTCTGCTCCTGCCGGCGACGCCGAGCCTGCTGCGCGTGATCGTCGTCCGCTCGCTGCTCGCGTTCGCCGTCGTGTTCGTGATCGCAGGTCTCGCTCACGTGCGAGGTGCGATCAACGCGACGTACGCGGCGACGGCGGTCCCGGTGGCGCCCAGATCAACGCCAGAGGCGCAGGCGGCGGCGGTGGTCGCATGAGGGCGCACCGTCGCGTCGGCGTCGCCGTGGTTGTTGCTGCGGTGTGCGCAGCGATCGCGTCGGCAGGGTCGATCGGGGCGCCGGTGGGAGCGAAGAGCCTCACCGGACCCGCTCTGGTCGATCCGGGGCCCGAGGGGGTGCTCTCGGGCGAGTTCGATGCGTTCGCGGTGCGGGTCGAGTACGACCTCCCGCTTCCGTTCGGCGCGGGAACGGTGCCTCACGTCGTCGGCGAGGTCCGTCGCTCCGGCGCGGGCGAGAACGCGAAGGGGCTGGCCGCCGCGCCGACCCACTTCGACGCCGTCGTCGGCGGCACGTACTACGACCCCGACAAGTCGCAGAAGGGTGACGAGAACCTTCCGCCGCAGGTCGAGTGCTTCTATCCCGGATCGTCGGTCGACACCCGGTTCGACTTCCCGACCGACACGAGGGGCGAGACCGCGGGCCTGCCGGCGACGTCGTTCGCCATCGCGCGTTGTGACGCCGGACCCATCGTGTCGCTGCGGGTCGCCGCCGGCGCGGCCGAGCTGCCGTCGGTGCTCGTCGCCGGCGGTGCAGCCGACGGCGAGGCGCGGCCCGTCGAGCGCCGCCTCCTGTCGAAGGCGGCCGCACGGGCGAGCGACATCACGCTGGCGGGTGGGGCCATCAAGGTCGGCTCGGTCGAGGCCAGTGGCGAGTCGACCGTCACCGGCGCTCCCGGTGGAGCCAGGACGATGTCTCGCATCACGGTGAACGACGTCGACGTGGCCGGCGTCCGCTTCTCGATCGCGAACGATCGCCTCGTCATCGCGGGCCGGGAGGTGCCGATCGACGGCGGCGCTGCGAAGGCGGTGGTCGGCGCGGCGAACACGGCTCTCAAGGCGGCTGCGCCGGGGTGCCGGATCGACGTGACGACCGAGCCCGAGACCTTCCCGCAAGGTTTCCTGCTGTCGCGCAAGCCGCCTCAGATCGGCGTGGCGGAAGACGGTACGGCGGCGTCGTCGATGCGGGCGGGCATGCAGGTGCTGTGCGACATCCCGTCGAGCCTGAGCGAGCCGAGCGGATTCAGCCCGCAGCGCTTCCAGGCGGTGCTCGGGTTCGTCTACACGGGCGCCTACGCCAGCACCGAACCGAGCGGCTTCTCGCTCGCGAACCTGGCCGACCTGACCGACGGCTTCGACTCCGAGTCGTTCTCGGGCGACGGCGCGCTCGGATCGTCGCTCGACACGCCGACGTCGATCGGCGGGCAGGCGACCGGCATCGGGGTCGTCGAGCCTGCAGCGACGCCGGCCGCCGAGGCGCCCACCGCCGCCGGCGCGCCGCGAGGAACGAAGCTGGTCACCCGGTACCGCACCGTGCCGGTTGCCGCGGTGCGGATGTCGACCGTCGCCCGCGTCAGCCTCGGCGTCGCCGCGCTGCTGGCGTGGATGGCGCTCACCCACCTCGGCCTGCGCCGCCTCCGCGGGGTCACGCGGCCATGACCGACTTCCTGTCGACGCTGCCCGGCGGTCTCGTCACGGGCGCCGTCTACGCGCTGCTGGCGATGGGCCTCGTGCTCATCTACAAGGCGACCCGCGTCCCGAACTTCGCGTACGGCGCGATGGCGACCCTCGTCGCCTTCTTCCACTACGACCTCGTCGAGGGGCGCTCGCTGTCGGTCTCGCTCGACGTCCTCTTCGTGCACGTCGACTGGCGGGGCGACGTACGGCTTCCGTTCTGGGGAGCCGTGCCCGTGAGCCTGTTGTTCGCAGCTGGGCTCGGCCTGCTGATCGAACGCTTCATCATCCGCCCGTTCGCGCGGGCGCCGATGGTGGTGCACATCATCGTGAGCCTCGGTCTCGCCCTGCTGCTCTCGGCCACCACGCAGCAGCTCTTCGGAGCGGACGACCTCATCGTGTCGAACGAGCGTGCCATCTTCCCTCGCACCGCGGCCTTCTCCGTCGGGGGCGTGAACGTGAGCTGGGAGCGCTTCGGCGTCATCCTCCTCGTCATCGCGCTCGCAGGTGCGGTGTTCGCCTTCTTCCGGTTCACCGCCACCGGCCTCGCGATCCGGGCCGTGGCGACGGAGCGCGACGTCGCCAGCCTGCTCGGCGTCTCGGCGCGGCAGCTGTCGGTGGTGTCGTGGGTCGGCGGCTCGGTCGTCGCAGGAGCGGCCGGCATCGCCCTCGCATCGCTGGTCGTCTCGTCGAACCCCAACCTGCTGCTCCTCCTCACTGTGAAGGGGTTCGCCGCGGCGATCGTCGGCGGGCTCACGTCGTTCCCGATCGCCGTGCTCGCCGGGTTCCTCATCGGCTTCGGCGAAGAGCTCGTCCGCCACTACCTCCTGCCCGTCGACCGGGCGCTCTTCCAGGGCGCCCCCGAGGTGCTGACGCTCGGTGCCGTGATCGTGGTGCTCGCGTTGCGACCGAAGTGGATCTTCGCCGGCATCCGCGAAGACGAGGACTCGGGAGTCACCTCGCGCGGCGGCATGGCCGACTCGGCGCTGGCACGCATGATCGACCCCGTGGAGGTGTACCGCCTGGCGAAGGCGGCCCTGCCGCTGTCGTCGCCGCGATGGCTGCGGGCGATGCCGGCCGTCAAGATCGCGGTGGTCGGCGGCATCGTGGCCTTCGTGCTGCTCTTCCCGCTGCTGCCCCTGCCCGGGTTCTGGACGCTCCCCGCCAACCTGACGCTCATCTACCTGCTGGTGATGCTGAGCTTCGTCGTGCTGGTCGGCTGGCTCGGCCAGATCTCGTTGGCGCAAGGCGCGTTCGTCGCCGTCGGCGGCGCCGGCACCGCCATCTTCGCCAACACCTTCGACCTCCCGTTCCCGCTGCCGTTGCTGGGCGGGGTGCTGCTCTCGATACCGGTGTCGATCGTCGTCGGCCTCCCTGCCCTCCGTCTCCGGGGGCTGCACCTCGCCGTCGCCACACTCGCGTTCGGCCTTGCGGCCGAGCGGGCGATCGTCCCTCGCTTCGACATCGCCAACCCGGTGCGGCTGCCGCCGTCTCTCGACACCGACACCGCCCGCTACTACCTGTTCCTCGCTCTCACCGCGATCACCATGGCGCTCGCGTGGCGGATCCAGCGCACGAGGGTCGGGCGCAGCTTCTTCGCCATACGCGACTCCGAGACGGTCGCGTCCGCGTACGGCATCCGGCCCGTTCGCACGAAGCTCACGGGCTTCGTCGTCAGCGGCGCCATCGCCTCGCTGGCAGGGACGATGATCGCCTACCAGCTCGGTGGCGTGAACACGCAGTACGCGTCGGTGTTCTTCTCCATCAGCTGGCTGGCGAACGCGGTCGTCGCCGGCATCGGCGCCATCGCCGGACCGGTGATCGGCGCGCTGATGTTCGGCCTCTACCCGGAGCTGACGAAGAGCGCGGTGCAGGCGACCTCGATCTCGTTCATCCCGCAGATCGTCGCGTCGGCGTTGCTCATCGTCGTCATGGCGGTGAACCCGGAAGGCCTCGCGTCGATGAGTCGGTTCGTGCGCAGCCGCGCGACGGCGTACGACGACGTCGCCGATCCTGCGGACGTCGAGGCCATCGAAGCGGTGGTCGCCGCGACCGGAGGCGTCGCGACCGAGGTCGACGGTGGCGATGGGCGGGTGGGTGACGAGGCGCGCGATCCGGAGGTGGTGAGGTGAGCACGGCGCTGTCGATCGAGGGCGTCGAGGTCCGCTTCGGTGGTGTGCGTGCTCTCGACGGGGTCAGCTTCGACGTCGAGGAAGGTTCGATCACCGGGATCATCGGGCCCAACGGTGCGGGGAAGACCACGTTGTTCGACTGCATCTCCGGGTTCCGACGTCCATCAGCCGGGCGCATCACGTTCGCCGGCGTCGACCTGACGAAGCGCGCGCCGTGGGAACGCACGTCACTCGGCGTCGGCCGCACGTTCCAGAACGCGAGGCTGTTCCGCTCGATGGCGATCCGGGACATCCTGCGGACCGTGCAGCACGACGGCATGCGCCGCTCGGGCTTCTTCCGCTCGGTGCTCGGCCTCGGCGGAGCGCGAGACGACGAGCGTGAGGTCGCCCGGCGAGCCGACGAGGTGCTCGAGCTCGTGGGCCTCGCTCCCCACGCGGACAAGCCCGCGATGGAGCTGTCGACCGGCATGCTGCGTCTGGCCGAGCTGGCTGCCGTCGTCGCCGTTCGGCCGAGGTTGCTGTTGCTCGACGAACCGTCGTCGGGCATCGCGCAGGCGGAGACCGAGGCGCTCGCGCCGTTGCTGCGCCGGCTGGCCGCGTATCTCGACGCGACGGTCGTGATCATCGAGCACGACATGCCGCTCATCATGGGGATCTCCGACGAGATCGTCGCGATGGCCAGCGGCAAGCTCGTCACGAAGGGTCGTCCCGACGACGTGCGCAACCACCCCGACGTGCTCGCGTCGTATCTGGGGAAGACCGCATGACCGCGCTGCTCGACGCCACGAACATCGACCTCCACTACGGGCGCATCCAGGTGCTCTTCGACGTGTCGATCGCGGTCGCGGAGCACGAGATGGTCGCGCTGCTCGGCACGAACGGCGCAGGGAAGTCGACGTTCCTCAAGGCGGTATCGAACCTCTCACCGATCTCGCACGGCCGGGTCGTGTTCGCAGGAGAGGACGTCACGTCGCTGCCCGCGGACGTCATCGCGTCGCGGGGGCTGGCGCACGTTCCCGGCGGGCGGGGCCTCCTGCCCGACCTGTCGGTGGAGGAGAACCTCCGCCTCGGCGGCCATCTCCTCCGGCGAAACCGGAGGGCGTTGGCTGACGGGATCGATCGAGCCGTGGCCCTCTTCCCGTGGATGGGACAGCGGCGGCGGCAGCTGGCAGGGACGCTCTCCGGCGGCGAGCAGCAGATGCTCGCCATCGCCAGAGCGCTGGTCACCGAGCCGCGGATGCTCATGATCGACGAGCTCTCGCTCGGCCTCGCTCCGATCATCGTCGAGGAGCTGATGGCGACGCTCACGACGCTCCGCGACGGCGGCATCACGGTGCTGCTGGTCGAGCAGCACGCCACGTTCGCCATGCAGTTCTGCGACCGCGTCGTGTTCATGGAGAAGGGGCAGGTGCGCTTCTCCGGCGCGGCGGCTGACCTCGCCGGACGCACCGACCTGCTGCGCTCGGTCTTCCTAGGCGGTGCGGCAGAGCTTCCCGCGTCGCCATGAACATCTGGACCGACCGCGCCGTTCGGAGGGAGAACGGCGAGGAGAAGCCACTCGGCCCGCGCGCCGCGCGCACCCGCAACACGATCCTCGCTGCCGCCGCCGACGTCTTCGCGCGCCAGGGCTACCAGCGCACGACCATGGCCGACATCGCCGGCGAGGCCGGCGTCGGCCTCGGCTCCGTGTACCAGTACTTCCGTGATCGCGCCGACGTCGTGTCGGCGCTCGTGCGCCAGTCGGTCACCGCGCTGCGTCGCAGCCGCGGCGTGACGTGGTCAGCAGACCGCGGCGCCTCGGAGATCGAACCGATCCTCGCCGCCTACATCCGCCAGTACGCGCGCTTTCGTGGCATGGCGAAGGTTTGGGAGGAGGTCGCGTTCATCGACGACGAGCTCCTCGCCCTGCGGCGCGAGCTGGGCCGTGAGTTCACGGCGCCCGTCGCCGCGGCACTGCGCGCCGCCATCGAAGCGGGCACGGTGAGCAGAGACATCGACGTCGAGATCGCGGCGCCGGCGCTGACCGGCATGGTCGACCGCTGGTGCTTCGTGACCTACGTGCTCGATCCACCGCCGGTCGAACCCGATGCGGACCACGCGGCCCGCCAGCTCGCGATGCTGTGGGCGCGGTCGCTCAGACCGACCAGCGGAGAGGAAGGCGCGCCGGGCCCCAGATCCCGGCCGTCGAGGGCTTCCACTCGATCTGGCCGTCGACCTCGATAGGCCCGAGTCGGCGGGCAACGATCGGGAGGGCCTCTTGCAACTCGGCTCTCGCCAGCGACGCGCCGAGGCAGTGGTGGATGCCCGATCCGAACGTCATCTGCGGCGCCGAGGAGTCGCGCTGGATGTCGAAGCGGTGGGGATCGGCGAAGGCGTTCGGGTCGAAGTTCGCGCCGGCGAGGCTCGTGACGACGAGCGTCCCCTGGGGGAAGACGACCTCGCGGTACTCGATGTCTTCCGACGCGAGGCGCGCGGTCCCTCGCACCGCACCGAGGTAGCGCATCGACTCCTCGACGGCCTTGGGTGCGAGCTCGGGATGCTCGGCCAGCCGTGCCCACTGTTCAGGGTGCTCGGTGAACAGCGCCACCGCGCACGCGAGCTGGTTGCGCGTCGTGTCGGTGCCCGCCATCAGCACCGCCTCGGTCATCATCACGAGCTCGTCGGTCGACAGGCGGTCGCCCGCCTCCTCGGCTGCGATGAGGTCACTGAGGAGGTCGTCGGCGGGCTTGTCGCGGCGTTCGGCGATGAGCTCCCTCACGTACTCGTCCACCGCGCGAAACGCGGCGACGATCTTCGGGGCGTCGTTCTGCAGGTCGCCGTTGAAGATGCGGAAGATGTCGGTGGCCCAGCCGGAGAAGAGCTTCCAGTCGTCCTTGGGTGCGCCGAGGAGCTCGCAGATGATCGGGATCGGGTACGGCTCGCAGATCTCCTGCACGAAGTCGCCGCGCCCCTTCGGCTGGTAGTCGTCGAGCAGGCCGTTGACGACGTCGCGCATGAACGGACGCAGCCGGTCGGCAGCCTTGGGCGTGAACGCCGGAGCGACCAGCCGGCGGAGGCGGGCGTGGGGCTCGCCCTCCATCGTCAGGATCGACTCCTGGCGGTTGGCGAGGAAATCGTCGCTGACGCCGCCCATCTGCGGGATCATCGAGATCGCGGAGTGGAAGCGCTTGTCGCGGAGGATGGCCACGACATCTGCATGGCGCATCACCGAGTACCCCAGGGGCATCCTCGCCAGCCAGTGCTTGTCGGCCACCGCCTCGAACGCGGCCACGATCTGTTCACGGTCTTCGATCCCAAGCAGCTCGATCGTGGGAAGGTCGAGCTCGTGCACCGGCGTCGCCATGGTCAACGATGATGCTCCCGTGACACCTACCGCGTCGACTGCATCGGTCGCTCACGACCTGTGGGCCGCGAGCTCCGACATCGCGGGCGCCTGCCTCGACCATCCCTTCGTGCGCGGGATCGCGAGCGGCGACCTGGCGCGCGACACGTTCGTCACGTACGTCGGGCAGGACGCGATCTTCCTCGAGTCGTTCGCGCGCGCATACGCGTTCTGCATCGCGAAGGCCCCCGATCGAGCGGCGATGGAGTCGTTCCGCGCCTTGCTCGACGGCGTGTTCGACGAGCTTCGCCTGCACGGGTCGTACGCCGAGCAGTGGGGAGCGCCGCTAAATCCTCCGCCGCTGCCGTCCACCAGCGCGTACACGGAGTTCCTCCTCGAGGTCGCGACCGACGAGGAGGCCGTCGCTGCGTGTGCCGCGATGACGCCGTGCATGCGCCTCTACGCCTGGCTCGGCCAGCAGCTCGCGCCGGTGACCGCCCCGGGCAGCCCCTACAAGGAGTGGGTCGACACGTACTCGTCGCCGGACTTCGAGGAGCTTGCGTCCACGCTCGAGGCGCTCCTCGATCGTCTCGTTCGATCGAGCAACGGCGACGCGGGTGCGGGCGACGTGGCCGCGCACTACCGGCGAGCGATGGAGCTCGAGCTCGCGTTCTTCGAGGGCGCGTACCGCTCGTGACGATCTTGCGGTCGGTGTCGGCGATGGCGCGAGCCGAAGATGCGCTGTGGGCGGCGGCCACGACGTCGCCGTTCCTCGACGGGGTTCGCGACGGCACGCTTGCCGCCACCGCGTTCGACCGGTGGCTCGAGCAGGACCGGCTGTTCCTCGTCGCGCTGACCCGCGCCTGGTCCGGAGTGATCGCCGCCGGCGCGGGGCCGATTGCCGACCTCCCCCTGCTCGCCGGCGGAGTGAGCGCCTTCGTCGCTGAGATCGAGTGGTTCGACGAGGTCGCTTCGGCACGGGGGCTCGACCTCGGCGCGGCCGACCTGCCTGCGGCCGCCGCCTACAACTCGTGGCTGCTCGACGTGGCTCGACGGAGCTATCCGGTTGCACTCGCGGCCTTCTGGGCGGTGGAGGCCGCCTATCTCGACGCGTGGACCTCCGCCCGGAGCCGACCCGTACCGTCCCTTCGTCGAGCACTGGACGTCGCCGGAGTTCGCGACGTTCCTGTCTTCGCTCGAAGGTGCGTGTGATCGCGCGCTGGTGCTGGCCTCCGACGACGAGGTCGCCGCGGCGGCCGGCGCGATCCGCACGACGCTGCGCCACGAGCGTGCCTTCTGGGACCTCACGCTCGACGGCTGACGGATCTGCACGACATCTCCACATCTCTTCGGGGACTTCTGCAAGAGGCCGTTCCTACACTCCGACCCGATGGCAACGACCCGCCGGCGGATCGCGGTGATCGAGGACGAGACGTCGATCGCGGAAGCGGTGGCCGCTCGCCTGCGCAGCGAGGGCTTCGACGTCGACCTCGCGTTCGACGGTCCGTCCGCCGTGGAGCTCGTGGAGCGGGTGGCGCCGGATCTCGTCGTCCTCGACCTGATGCTGCCGGGCTTCGACGGCCTGGAGGTGTGCCGGCGCATCCAGCGTGAGCGACCGGTTCCGGTCCTCATGCTCACCGCACGCGATTCGGAGACCGACCTCCTCGTCGGGCTCGCCGTCGGAGCGGACGACTACCTCACCAAGCCGTTCAGCCCGCGCGAGCTGGTGGCCAGGATCCGGACGATCCTGCGCCGCGTCGATCGCGAGCCGGCCGGCTCGCCGGCGGGGCCGGTGGTGCGTGTCGGCGCGGTGGAGGCCGATCCTGCGACCCGCCGGGTGAGGGTCGGGGGCGACGACGTCCACCTCACGCCGACAGAGTTCGACCTGCTCCATCTCCTCGGCTCGCGTCCCGGTGTCGTGTTCACCCGCGAGCAGTTGCTCGCCGATGTGTGGGGCTACCGCGACGGCTCCGGTCTCCGCACGGTCGACTCCCACGTGCGGGCGCTCCGGCGCAAGCTCGGGGGCGACGTCATCCGCACGGTCCACGGCGTCGGCTACGCGGCCGCGGGCTGAGCCCTGAGGCGATCTGTTCCCGTGCGCGACGTACGTCCCCTCGACCGGCTGGCTTCGATCAAGCTCAAGCTCGGCGTCGCGATCGTGGCGGCGGTGGCGGTCAGCTCGCTGGTGAGCACCGCAGGCTTCCGCCTTGGCGTGCCGCTGCTGCTCCGCCCGGTGATCGCAGCGGGGATCGCTCTCGCGATGATCCAGGTCCTCGCCCGCGGGATGACGAGCCCGCTGCGGGAGATGGCATCTGCCGCGAAGGCGATGGCCCGGGGCGATCACTCGCGGCGGGTCACGGCGACGTCGCGCGACGAGGTGGGCGAACTGGCCCGAGCGTTCAACGCCATGGCCGCAGATCTCGGCGAGGTCGACCGGCAGCGTCGCGACCTCGTCGCCAACGTCAGCCACGAGCTGCGCACGCCGATCGGTGCGCTGCAGGCCGTGCTCGAGAACCTCGTCGACGGCGTCGAGCAGGCGACGCCCGAGACGTTGCGCACGATGCTCAAGCAGATCGAGCGCCTTGGTCGGCTGGTGTCCCAGCTCCTCGATCTCAGCCGCTTGGAGTCCGGAGCGGTGCCGCTCCACGTCGAACGCTTCGCTCTGCGAGACCTCCTCGACGACGTCGCGGAGGAGGCCGCGCTCGCAGACCCCGAGTCGGTGCTCGACGTGGCGGTGGTGCCTCGCGATCTCGCCGTCGAGGCCGACCGCGAGCGCATCCATCAGGTGGTGGCGAACCTCGTCGAGAACGCCGTGCGCCACTCGCCCTCGGGGGCCCCGGTGCGGCTGCGGGCCGAGCTCGCGCCGAGAGGCGTGGAGATCGTCGTGGCCGACGACGGCCCCGGCATCGCCCCCGAGGCCGCCACCCGCGTGTTCGAGCGGTTCTACCGGTCGGACGAAGCGCGCTCCGCCGACGCGGGCGGCGCCGGCCTTGGGCTCGCGATCGTGCGCTGGATCGTCGAGCTCCACGGCGGCTCCATCCGCACCGAACCTGTCTCGCCCGACCGACCGTCCGCACCCGGCTGCCGGATGGTCGTGACACTTCCAGGAGGTTCGACGTGATTCCGGTCGACGCGTGGTCGAACCACCAGACGTCACTGCCGTTGGGCCGATGGCCCGATCTGTCGCGCTACGAACCGGCAGACGGCCGTGCGCTCGCGGTCGTTGCCGTGGCCGCGGTGGCGGCAGACGTCGCCATCCGTTCTGAGATCGTCGGCGTCGGTGGCGCGACCGCAGTCGCCGCCGTCGCGTTGGGGCCCGTCGCTGCGGGCCGGGTCGGCAACCGGCGTGCCGTCGCTCTGCTCTGTGTCGCGGCGTTGCTCGGCGCCTTCTTCGCGCTCCGAAGCAACCCGGTGCTGTTGTTGCTCGACCTCGTCGCTGCCGGCGGTCTCGTGGTGCTCGGAGCATCCTTCGCCAAGGACGGCGATCCTTTCGACCAGACGGTGGGCGACGTTGGCGTTCGCGCCGTCTGCGCGATCGCCCATGCCGTCCTGGCGCCCGGCTTCGTCGCCTCTGCGGTCCGCGTGCTCCGGAAGGGGCGCGGCGCCACGACTTCCGCGCCGTCGCCGACGTCGTGGGGCGCGGTGGTCCGTGGGGTGCTGCTGGCGTTGCCCATCGTCCTCCTCGTCGGCGCGCTGCTCGCATCGGCGGACGCCGTGTTCGCGTCGTTCTTCCGCGTGCCGGCCGATCTCGGCGAGCTGGCGGTGCACGCATTGCTGCTGGCGATCGGGGCATGGACCGCCGGCGCGGCGCTGCGGTCGGCGTCCGGGGAGGCGGCCGAGCGGTCCGCCCGCGTGCCCAGATCCGTGGTCGGCACGACCGAGGCGATGTCGGTGCTGGTCGCGCTGGCCACGTTGCTGACCGTGTTCGCCGCGGCTCAGGTCGTCGCAGCCGTCGGTGGTCATCAGTACGTCGAGCGGCGCGTGGGTCTGAGCTACGCGGAGCACGCGCGCAGCGGCTTCTTCCAGTTGCTGGCCGTGTCGGCCGTCGTCCTCGCCGTGCTCCTCGGAGTCGAAGCCCTCAGCCGACGAGCCCGGGCGGTGGTGGTGGCCGTCGAGGTCGTGGTGGCGCTCACGCTGGTCGTCGTTGTCGTTGCCCTCCGCCGGTTGTTCCTCTACGAGGCGGCCTACGGGCTGACGCTGCTGAGGGTGGCCGCTGTCGTGTTCGCCGTGTGGATCGGGATCGTCTTCGTGCTCGTCGCGATCCGATTCGCAGGCGTCGCCGCCGATCGCGCGTGGCTGCTCCCGGCGGCGACGACCGCGGCGGTCGTGCTGCTGGTGGCGGCGAACCTGGTGAACCTCGACGCGTTGGTCGTCGAGCGCAACGTTGACCGCTTCGCCGGGACCGACCGGCTCGATCTCTTCCATCTGACGTCGCTCGGTGACGACGCACTCCCCGCGCTGGTCGACGCGGTGCCGCATCTCGCAGTGCAGGACGCTGAGTTCGTTCGGTCGCAGGTGTGCGTCGGTGGCGACGGCCCTGGCGGCTTCTGGCGGTGGAACCGCGCGGTCGCCGCGGCTGATCGGGCGCGCGCCCAGCTGTGCCCACAGGCGGAGAGCACCGTTAGACTGTCGAAGTAATGACCGATATCCGTGACGCCGACGTGGGTGCGGTGGCGCATCCGCAGAGCGACATCGAGGTGGAGGCAGGGCAGCGGACGACGACCTTCGGCGCTCTTCGCGACCCGCAGTACCGGTTGCTGTGGCTCGGCGGCCTGGTCTCGTTCCTCGCCGTGCAGATGCAGTTCATCGCCCGAGGGTGGCTCGCCTTCGACCTGACCGGATCGAACAAGGGGCTCGGCGCGGTCTACCTGGGCTTCGGCGTGCCGATGCTCCTGCTGACCCCGTGGGGCGGCGTGGCCGCCGACCGTCTGTCGAAGCGTCGGGTGCTGATCGGCTGCCAGCTCGCGCTCGCGCTGAGCTCCGGCATCGTGGCGGTCTCCATCTCGCTCGACATGATCACCTACCCGCTGCTGATCGCGTCCGCGGTCGTGCAGGGAGCGGGCTTCTCCTTCCTCGGCCCGGCCCGGATGGCGTTCACCGGCGAGCTCGTGGGGCCGAACCGGCTCGCGAACGCGATCGTCCTGCAGCAGATGAGCATGAACGGCACCCGCATCTTCGGGCCGTCGATCGCGGGCGCTCTCATCGGCATCGCGTTCTTCGGCGTCGCAGGCGTCTACTACGCGACGACGATCCTCATCCTGATCGCGCTCGCGGTCAGCGTGCAGCTTCCCGCCGGGCGCCCTCGCGCCGACCGTCCCGTGGCGTCACCGCTGTCCGAGTTGCGTGACGGCGTGTCGTACCTCTTCCGCCGGCCCATCCTGCTGCTGCTCGTGCTCACGTCGTTCGTCGTCGTGATGATCGCCTTCCCGTACGTCGCCTTCCTGCCGACGCTGGCCGAGGAGGCCTTCGACGTCGGAGCCAGCGGCTACGGGCTGCTCAGCGGTGCGAGCGCGGTCGGCGCGCTGCTCGCTTCGTTCTTCATCGCATCGCGAGCCGACGGCCCTCGGGCGTGGCGGATGCAGACGATCGCCGGCGTGGGGTTCGGGCTCGGGATCGTCCTGCTCGCCGTTGCCCCGACGTTCACCCTGGCCATCGCCGCGATCGTGTTCGCCGGCGGGGCGTCGTCGGCGTTCCAGTCGCTGAACAACGCGCTCGTGTTGGGCGCGAGCGACCCGGAGTACCACGGGCGCGTGCAGTCGCTGATGATGTTGAGCTTCAGCGGCTTCGGCATGGCCGCCCTTCCGCTCGGCGCGGTGGCCGACGAGATCGGTCTGCGCCAGACGATGACCGCGATGGGCGTCGTCTCGATGGTGGCGATCGCCGTCTACGCGACGGTGCGGAGCCGGCTCCTCGCTCGCGAGGCCTCCGTGGTCGACGTGGGCGCCGCCCGCTAGCTACTGCTGCTCGGTCCAGCGCTCGCGGTGGACGATCTGGTCGAGAGGTAGCCTGGGAGCACGCGGCCGTGTCGAGGTGGCCGCAGCGTCGGGACGTCCGAGGGTGACGCCCATGGGGCCCTCCATGCCGGCGGGCAGCCCGAGCGCCTCACGGATGCGGTCTTGGTGCTGGAAGGTGACCGGGCAGGACGCGAGCCCGAGGGCGTTGGCTGCGACCATCGCGTTCTGCGCCATCCGGCCGACGTCGAACAACCGGCCGCCGTCGACGGGGATCGCGAACACGAGCACGACGGGCGCGGCGTCGATCCACGACGTGAAATCGCCGCAGGTCGTCAGCGCCTTCCGCCCCTCGGTCTCCGTCACCACCACGATGCGCGTCAGCTGGTTGTTCTTCGCGCTGCCCGCCATGCGAGCAGCTCGGAGCACGGACTCGAGCTCTTCCTCGGTGACGGGTTCTGCGGTGTAGGCGCGGGTGTCGCGCTTGGTGGCGATCGCGCGGAGGGCGTCCATGACACCGAGTCTGCCCGCGTTCGTGTCTCACCTTCGTCGTACGGTCGATCCCATGCCGAAGACGACGACCGCAGCCCGCGCCGGGCGTTCAGCGCAGCTCCGCCAAGAGATCCTGCAACACCGCGCCGCCGAACGCCGTCGGGAGCGCGACGCCGTCGTGATGGCGGTGCTGGCCACCGTGCCGCTCGCCACCTACGCCCTCGCCCGGTCGGGGATGTCGAGGCTCGAGGCGGTGGGCATCGTCGGGTTCGCGTCGATCCTGCTCCTGGCCTGGCGGCGAGGTGCGGCCGAACGCGATCGGGAGGAGGCGGGGCGATGGGGCGCCGGCGCGGCGGGCGAGCGGTCGACCGCTGCCGTGCTCGACGCCCTCGACCGGAAGCGCTTCGCCGTGTTCCACGACGTACGCGTGCCCGGCCGGCGCGAGAACATCGACCACGTCGTCATCGGGCGCGGCGGCGTCGTCGTCGTGGAGACGAAGCGGTGGGCGGGTGTGACCGTCGTGGGGCGGCACGTCCGGGTCGACGGCGAGCGCCGCGACGACGTGCGGTCGCAGGTCGAGCGGTTGCGAGCGACGCTCGGGCGGGCGGTCGGCTCCGGCGTCGACGGCTTCGTGTGCATCCACGGGTCGCGCGTGCGACGGGCGTGGTTCCGCCGGCGGTGCGAGCTCGACGGCGTGCGCTACGGAGGGCCGGACGACCTCGTCCGTTGGCTGAAGCGCCGGCGGCGAACGCTCACGCCGGCCGAGGCCGAGGAGCTGGCGTGGGCGGTCGCGGGGTTCGACTTGGAGTCGTCGCGAACGGATAGTTAGGTTCTCGAACCATGTCGATCCGGGGCAAGGCGTACATCGCCGGCATCTACGAGCACCCGCGTCGCGACATCCCCGACCGCACCCTGTCGCAGATCCACGCTGAGGTGGCCGTGGGCGCGCTCGCCGACGCCGGGCTGACGCTCGCCGACGTCGATGCGTACTTCTGCGACGCGACCGTGCCCGGGTTCGGCGGCATGTCGATGGCGGAGTACCTGGGGCTGAAGCTGAGCTACATCGATTCGACCGAGACGGGTGGCTCGTCGTACCTCGCCCACGTCGGGCACGCGGCTGCGGCGATCGCCGCCGGCAAGTGCTCGGTCGCGCTGGTGACGCTCGCCGGCAAGCCGCGCCAGCGGGGCCGTGGCGGGCCCGGAGGCATGGGCGGCGAAGGCCCGCCCGAGGGCAGCTTCGAGGGCATGTGGGGCCTGTTCGGGGCGCCCTACAACTACGCGCTGGCCGCACGCCGCCACATGTACGAGTTCGGCACGACGAGTGAGCAGCTCGCCGAGATCAAGGTCGCGGCGTCGATCCACGCGCAGCACAACCCGCACGCGTTCCTGCAGAACGTCGTGACGGTGGAAGAGGTGCTGGCGTCGCCGATGATCAGCGACCCGCTCCACCGCCTCGACTGCTGCGTCATCACCGACGGCGGTGGTGCGGTAGTGGTGGTCAGCCCGGAGATCGCTCGCGAGCTCGACCGGCCCGAGCGGGCGATCAAGATCCTCGGCCACGGCGAGTCGGTGAAGCACACCAACAACGGCCGGGTCGACCTCACCTACACCGGCGCCCGCTGGAGCGGACCCCGCGCGTTCGAGGAGGCTGGCGTCACCCAAGCCGACATCGACTACGCCTCGATCTACGACTCGTTCACCATCACGGTGCTCGAGACGATCGAAGACCTCGGCTTCTGCGAGAAGGGCGAGGGCGGTCGCTTCGTCCTCGACGGCGCGCTCGTCGCGCCGCACGGCAAGCTGCCGTTCAACACCGATGGCGGCGGGCTGTGCAACAACCATCCCGCGAACCGCGGCGGGATGACGAAGATCCTGGAGGCGGTCCGCCAGCTCCGCCACGAAGCCCATCCGGCGGTGCAGGTGCCCGACTGCTCGATCGCCCTCGCCCACGGCACCGGCGGGTCGCTGTCGACCCGCATGGGCAGCGCCACGCTCATCCTCGGACAGGGAGACGCCTGATGGCCGACGAGAAGCAGCTCCCCGCCTACCCGCCGAACGTCACGGTCGAGAACGAGGAGTTCTGGAAGGCCGCCGCCGACGGGCGGTTCCTCCTCAAGCGTTGCGACGCCGACGGGTGCGGCACGGTGATCTGGTATCCCCGTTCCCTCTGCCCGGAGTGCGGCAGCTTCGACACGTCGTGGTTCGAGGCGTCGGGCAAGGGGACGATCTACACCTACACGATCGTCCACAAGGGCCAGGGGCCGTGGGCCGAGCACGTCCCGTACGTCACCGCCTACGTCGAGCTCGAGGAGGGTCCGCGCGTCATGACGAACATCGTCGGCGTCGACCCTGCAGACGTCGCGGTCGGGATGGCGGTCGAGGTCGTCTTCCAGGACGCCGGCGACGGCGCCGCGATCTACCGGTTCCGGCCCGCCATCCCGTAGCGACGCTGCGACCGGCGGCCCCCTATTCGCACCTGACGTGCAAGATGCGCGCCGACGTGGCTAGGGTTCGTTCCGTCCGGTTTCGTACCCCTAGGAGTGACACACACGTGCCTGAGACCTTCCTGTCCAGCGCTTGGTTCGACGCCGTCGAGCAGCTGCGCGCCGAGCAGCCCGCGCCCGACGCCGGCATGAGCGATCTGACCCTCAACATCGTCGTCACCGGCGGCCCCGAGGGCGACGCCGAGGTCCACGTCAAGAACGGCAACTTCGAGCGCGGCCTCGTCGACGATGCGCCGACGAAGCTCACGGTTCCCTACGACGTCGCGAAGGCGATCTTCATCGAGGGCAACCAGCAGGCCGGCATGCAGGCGTTCATGAGCGGCCAGATCAAGGTCGAGGGCGACATGAGCAAGCTCATGGCGATGCAGGGCGGCGGCGCTCCGTCGGCCGAGCAGCAGGCCTTCCAGCAGAAGCTGAAGGACCTCACGGCCTAGTCGGGCCGAGCCGCTCCGCCGGCGTCAGTCCCAGAACGACCCGGCGATCCGCACGACGGATCGCCGGGTCAGTTCGCGTCTACGGAGGAAGTTGCGACCGGAGGCCGTCGACGGGTTGATGGTCGTGCGCGACGACTCCCACACGGCCAGCGACGGATAGCGGGTGACGAGCAACGCCTCATCGGCCGCGCCCGAGCCGTCCCCGACGCCGACGAACCGGAAGAGCCCTTCGATGCGGGCGTCGTTCGTCTTCTCGAACTCCGGCCACGCCTCGACCGAGAGGTTGAGGAACTCGTCCCAGTCGTCGGGTCGATGGAGCTCGAAGCGGCGGAGCGCGAAGACGCCGCCGCGCTGCAACGGTTCGGTCGACGCCGGCCGCGCGGTCGCGACCATGGCCCGGCCCGGGGCAGCGCCGCGCTCGATGAGGACGTCGACGTCGTCGTACCACCCGATCCCGCCGGCAGCGTGGAAGGCGGCCCACGCGTCGCCGCGGTCAGATCCACGGGCGATCTCGCGGTAGGCGTAGTGCTCGCTCACGCGCCGGATGCGGCGGCGGCCTGCACGTACGCGTCGCGCAGCACCCGCTTGTAGAGCTTGCCGGTCGGCAGGCGGGGCATCTCGTCGATGAAGTCGATCGAGCGGGGCACCTTGTAGTGAGCGATGTGGGAGCGGGCGAACTCGATCAGCTCCCGCTCGAGCTCGGGCGACGGCTCCACGCCCGCCGCTGGCTCGACGACCGCCTTCACCTCCTCGCCCATCTCGTCGTGGGGGATGCCGAACGCCGCCACGTCGCCGACCTTCGGGTGCAGGATGAGGGCGTCTTCGATCTCCTGCGGATAGATGTTCACCCCGCCCGAGATGATCATGAACGCCTTGCGGTCGGTCAGGTAGAGGTACCCCTCCTCGTCGAGGTACCCGATGTCGCCGAGCGTCGACCAGTTCGGATGCTCGGGGTGCTGCGCGTTGCGCGTCTTCTCGGGATCGCCGTGGTACTCGAACGGCATGCGGGGTTGCTCGAAGTACACGGTGCCCGCCTCGCCGATCGGCAGCTCGTTGCCGAGGTCGTCGCAGATGTGGATCGTGCCGGCGGCGGCCCTTCCGACCGAGCCCGGATGGGCCAGCCACTCCTCAGACGAGATCCGGGTGCTGCCGTTGCCCTCCGTGCCGGCGTAGTACTCCGACAGGATCGGCCCCCACCACTCGATCATCTGGCGCTTCACCTCCACCGGGCACGGGGCAGCGGCGTGGATCGCGACCTGCAGGGACGAGACGTCGTAGCGGAGGCGGGTCTCGTCGTCGAGCTTCAACATGCGGACGAACATCGTCGGCACGAACTGGGCATGGGTCACCTTGTGGCGCTCGATCGCCTCGAGACACGCGACCGGGTCGAACTTCTCCATCACGACCACGGTCCCGCCGAGCGCCTGCACCCCTGCGGTGAAGGCAAGGGGAGCGGCGTGGTACAGCGGCGCAGGCGACAGGTACACCGAATCGGGCGTCATCCCGTAGCCGGCAGCCAGCGGGCTCCGGCCGCCGGTCGCCGGATCGGGCTCGTCGATCTGGCGCTCGGGCAGGGGCCGCTTGATCCCCTTCGGCCGGCCCGTCGTCCCCGAGGAGTAGAGCATCGTCGTGCCGACGGGCTGGTCGCCGAGGGATTCCGCGGAGACGTTCGCGATGGCGTCCTCGTACCGCTCGTAGCCGTCGACATCGCCGCCGTAGGCAAGCCGGATCGGGCAGTCGTCGAGCAGAGGGCGAATTTCGTTCGCGAGGGGTGCGACCGCCGCGGACACGACGAGCGACTTCGCGCCGCAGTCGTTGACGATGTAGCTCGCCTCGTCCGCGGACAGGTAGCGGTTGACGGCCGTCAGGTAGAGACCGCTGCGGATGGCCGCCCAGTAGACCTCGAAGTAGCGAGGCGTGTTGTCGGCGAGGAGCGCTACGTGGTCGCCGCGCCGCAGTCCGGCCTCGCGCCAGAGGCGGGCCAGGCGGGTCGACCGCTCGTCGAGCTCCGCGTACGTCACGACGTCCCCCGACGCCGCCATGATCACCGCCGCCTTGTGTGGCGTGCGCTTCGCGTGTTCCCCCGGGTACATGTCCTGACCTTACGTAGGCTGCGCGGCCATGGCCGTGACAGACCTGCCTCGCTGGGACGTGACCGATCTCTTTCCCGCCATCGGCTCACGTGAGTACGCCGCAGCGCGAGAGGCGCTCGGCGCGGGGATCACCCGCCTGACGGCTCTCTACGACGAGCACGACGTCAGGGGCGGCGACGACAAGAAGGTCGACGACGACACCGTCACCGCGTTCGACACCGTCGTCGAGGCGACGAACGAGCTCATGGAGGAGGTGCGCCTGCTGAGCGGCTTCGTGTCGTCGTACGTGAGCACCGACTCGATGAACGACGAGGCCTCCGGCGAGATGTCGGAGCTCCAGGCGGAGCTCGCCCAGCTGCAGCGGCTCCGGAGCCGCTTCGACGCGTGGATCGGTTCGCTCGGAGCGGACGAGCTCGCCGCGCGGTCGCAGGTGGCTGCCGACCACGCGTATCCGCTGCAGCGAAGCGAGGAGCGTGCGACGCACCAGATGACCGAAGCCGAGGAGGGCCTGCTGGCCGACCTGTCGCTCACCGGCAGCACCGCGTGGCAGCGCCTGTGGGGGACCTTCACCAGCCAGCTGTCGGTCACCGTCGACGCGCCGAACCACGCCGATCTCGATCAGCCCATCTCGATGAGCCAGGCGCGAAACCTCGCCTACCACGCCGATGCTTCGGTGCGGCGGGCAGCCTACGAAGCCGAGCTCGCGACGTGGGAGGCGAACGCGGTGCCGATCGTCGCCGCGCTCAACGCGATCAAGGGCGAGACCAGCATCGTCAACCGCCGGCGCGGCTGGGGCGACGACCTCGAGCCTGCGCTCGCGTCGAACGGCGTCGACCGCCAGACCCTCGACGCGATGAACGCTGCGGTCAAGGCGTCGCTCCCGTCGTTCCGGCGCTACCTCAAGGCCAAGGCCCGCCTGCTCGGCCACGCCCACGGCGCCGGACTGCCGTTCTACGACCTCTTCGCGCCCGTCGGTTCTGCCGCACCCCGCGACTGGGGCGCCGCCACCACCGACGTGCAGCGCGCGTTCTCGTCGTACTCACCGGCGCTGGGCGATCTGGTCGAGCGGGCGACGTCGGAGAAGTGGATCGACGCCGAGCCCCGCCGGGGCAAGCGGGACGGCGCCTTCTGCATGGGCATCAAGGACGACCGGTCGCTCGTCCTCATGAACTACGACGGGTCGTTCCGCTCGGTGCAGACGCTCGCCCACGAGCTGGGCCACGCCTACCACAACACGACGCTGGCCCAGCGGACGCCACTGCAGCGCCAGCTGCCGATGGCGCTCGCCGAGACGGCGAGCATCTTCTGCGAGACGATCATGGTGGAGCAGGGGCTGGCCGCGGCGACCGGCGACGACCGGCTCTCGGTGGTCGAGGGCGACCTGCAGGCCGCGTGCCAGGTCGTCGTCGACATCCACTCCCGGTTCCTGTTCGAGTCGTCGTTCTTCGAGGCCCGGCAGCGACGGACGCTCTCGGCGGGCGAGACGTGCGAGCTGATGCTGGCCGCCCAGGAGGCGTCGTATGGCGACGGGCTCGACGCATCGCTGCGCCACCCGTACATGTGGGCGGCGAAGCCGCACTACTACACGAGCACCTTCTACAACTGGCCGTACACGTTCGGCCTGCTCTTCGGCCTCGGTCTCTACGCGCGCTACCAGGACGACCCGGAGCGCTTCCGCGGGAGCTACGACGACCTGCTATCGTCGTGCGGTCTGGGGTCGGCCCGTGAGCTCGCAGGTCGCTTCGGCATCGATGTCGCGGACGAGGCGTTCTGGGCGTCGAGCCTCGGCGTGATCGAGCGCCGGATCGACGAGTTCGAGCAACTCGCCTCCGCCGGCTGACGCGGCCTACGGTCGCTGCTGTGCACGATCTGATCATCCGAGGAGCGCGGATCGTCGACGGGACCGGGGCGGCGGCCCGCACCGGCGACGTCGCAGTCTCCGGCGGACGCATCGTCGAGGTCGCCGACCGCGTCGACGGGCTCGGCCACCGCGAGGTCGACGCCGACGGCCTGGTGCTGACGCCGGGCTTCGTCGACGTCCACACCCACTACGACGGCCAGGTCACGTGGGACCCTGAGCTGACCCCGTCGTCGTGGCACGGCGTCACGACGGTCGTGATGGGCAATTGCGGCGTCGGCTTCGCGCCGGTGCGGCCTGGCGGCCAGGAGTTCCTCATCGAGCTCATGGAAGGCGTCGAGGACATCCCGGGGACGGCCCTTGCCGAAGGGATCGACTGGCGGTGGGAGTCGTTCGGCGAGTACCTCGACGCGCTGGACGAAACGGCGCGGGTGCTCGACGTCGCCGCGCAGGTCCCGCATGCCGCGCTGCGCGCCTACGTGATGGGGGAGCGCGCCCACGAGGCGGCGGACGCCGACGAGATAGAGCAGATGGCCCGCTTGACCGAGCAGGCTCTCCGAGACGGCGCGATCGGGGTGACGACGTCGCGCACCTTCATCCACCGCTCGAAGCACGGGGCGGTGCCCGGCACCTACGCACCGCCTGACGAGGTGCTCGCGCTCGGCGACGCGATCGTTCACGCGGGCCATGGGGTGTTCCAGCTGATCTCCGACCGCCCCGGCGGCGAGGAGGAGCGGGCGTGGATCGTGGAGATCGCGCGAAGGACCGGGCGCACCGTTACGTATTCGATGGCGCAGACGCCGCCGAACGCGGAGGAGTACGTCGACCTGCTCGCCGATGCGGAGCGACTGCAGGCGGAGGGGCTGCGGATCGTGCCCCAGGTGCCGACGCGACCTACCGGGATGCTCTTCGGGCTGCAGTCGTCGCTCCACCCGTTCCTCACCCACCCGACCTACCGACGCTCGTTGGCGTCGCTGCCGCTGGCCGACCGTGTGGCGGAGATGCGCAAGCCGGAGGTGCGGGAGGCGCTGCTCTCGGAGGAGGCGCAGACGGGCAGCGCGATCGCCCGGCTGCTCATCTCGCGCTTCGACCAGATCTTCCCGCTCGGTGACCCGCCCGACTACGAACCGCCCGCGTCGGCCAGCGTCGCCGCCGTCGCTGTTCGGACTGGCGTGCGGCCCGAGGAGGTCGTCTACGACTGGCTCCTCGAGAACGAGGGACGGGCGCTCCTGTTCGCGCCGCTGTCGTCGTACGTCGACGGCGACCACGAGGCGATCCGGCGGATGATGACGTCACCGTCGTCGATCCTCGGCCTCGGCGACGGAGGCGCCCACTGCGGGCTCATCTGCGACGCGTCGATGCCCACCACGCTGCTGACCCACTGGGTTCGCGACCGCACCCGAGGCGAGCGGATCTCGTTGGAGGAGGCCGTACGCATGTACACGGCGCGTCCGGCTGAGGCCTACGGGTTCACGGACCGCGGGACGATCGAGGCGGGCAAGCGAGCCGACCTCAACCTGATCGACGTCGACGGGCTGCGTCTGCACGCGCCCGAGATGGTGTTCGACCTGCCCGCAGGCGGGCGGCGGTTGATCCAGCGCGCGGACGGCTACGTGTCGACGTTCGTCGCCGGCGAGCAGACGTTCTCCAACGGCGAGGCGACCGGCGCACGTCCCGGACGGCTCGTGCGGGCTCCGGTTGGCTGAGCTCACCTACGACCACGACGGGCTGACGTTCGACGTCTCGGAGTGGGGCCCAGGCGGCGGCGACGTCGTCATCCTGCTTCACGGGTTCCCGGCGAACCGGTCGTCATGGCGAGGCGTCGCCCCCTCGTTGGGCGCAGCCGGATACCGCGTGCTCGCGCCCGACCAGCGCGGCTACTCGCCGGGCGCGCGCCCGCCCCGGCGCCGCGACTACGCGCAGGCGAAGCTCGTGGGCGACGTGCTGGCGCTCGCTGACGTGGTGGGTGCGCGGCGGTTCCACGTCGTCGGCCACGACTGGGGTGGCGCCATCGCATGGGCTCTCGGCGGTCGGTTCCCCGAACGGCTGGCGACCCTCAGCGTGCTCTCGACGCCCCACCCGCAGGCGATGGCCGCGGCGATGATCCGGTCGTCCCAGCTGCTCCGCTCGTGGTACGTCGCCGCCTTCCAGCTCCCGTTCGTGCCGGAGGCTGTCGTCGGACTCGGCGGCGGCGCCCGGTTCCGGAAGATGCTCGTCGACTCCGGGCTTTCCGAGGAGCACGCCGCGGAGTACGCCGAGGTGATGGCCAGCGGCGCGGCTCGTTACGCCATCAACTGGTATCGAGCGATCCCGCTCACGGACCCCCGTGGGGCACGGGCGATCACGACGCCGACCCTGTACGTCTACAGCACGGGCGACGTGGCGCTGACCCGAGCTGCTGCCGATCGCACCGGCGACCACGTGACGGGCTCGTACCGCTACGAGGTGATCGAAGGCGCCAGCCACTGGCTGCCCGAGGAGCAGGCCCATGACGTGAGTCGCCTCCTGCTCGACCACCTCGGCGCCCATCCCGTCTGAGGTCTACGACACTGGTGGCGGCCCCGCCTCGATCCGCTCCGTCACCACCTTCCGTCGGTGGTCGGCGTCGCCTTCGATCATCCAGTGGGCCTCCAGCCACCACGTCGCACCGGCGTCGGCCCAAGGGGTGACGATCTCCCGTGCCTTCACGGGATCATCGCCCGGCGTCTCGCCTTCCTGCACGACGTCGAACCCGGGGCGCCGGCCGCCGTGGTCGTCGAGCCACGTGATCATCTGGCGGACGATCTCCGGCGTGAGGTCCTGGCCCGGCGCATAGGGGAGCAGCCCGTCGCACCGCAGGATCCGCCGCATCGACTTCTCGAACGGCCACGCGCCGACGCACCAGATCGGCACCCGCTCGCGGCCTGCGGGTTTCCCGACGTCGAGGAGACGGTCGGCGTTGGTGAAGTCGATGTCGTACCGGGCGCCCTCGTGGCGGCCGTCGCCTGCCCACAGCTTCGTCATGATGTCGATGCCGTCGTCGAGGAGCGCGGCACGCTCCTTCTTGTCGACCGGTTCGCCGACCTCGCCCAGTGAGGGATCCGGGGCACCCAGACCGACCGCGACGATCGCGCGTCCGCCGGAGAGCTGATCGAGCGTCGCCGCCTGACTGGCCACCTTCCACGGGCGGCGCCACGGCAGCGGGGTCAGCATCGTGCCGAGCTGCACCCGCTCGGTCCGCTGCGACATCGCTGCGAGCAGCGACCACGCGTCGATCCCGAACGCCGCCTCCCAGACGAAGACTGCGTCCCATCCCGAGCGGTCGGCGAGCGCCGCTTGTTCCAACTGCTCCTGGGCCGTTCCACCGGGCAATACGAATCCGAAGCGCATGACCCGAACCGTACGACGAGGGTGGGACAGAAACTTGCGTAGCTTCGCCACCTCCTCATCGCTTCGGGCCCCGACCGCCTCGCCCGTGAAGCGGTGCGGGCCCGAACCGAGTAGGGGTGAGGGTCAGGTGAGGTACGGCGCGTAACCGGGCTTGATCTGCGACTCGATGATCTTCAGGCGCTCGTCGAAGGGCCAGAACGCGCTCTTCATCGCGTTGATCGTCAGCCAGCGGATGTCGTACCAGCCGTAGTCGAAGGCCTCGACCAGGGCCGCGAACTCCTCCGAGAGCGTCGTCGCGCTCATCAGGCGGTTGTCGGTGTTGACCGTCACCCGGAACATCAGGTCGCGCAGGAGCCCGATCGGGTGCGCCTCGTACGACGGCGCGGCGCCGGTGTGGATGTTCGACGTCGGGCACATCTCGAGGCACACACGGCGGTCACGGACGAACGCCGCGAGCCGCCCGAGCTTCGGCGTTCCGTCGTCGGAGACGCTGATGTCGTCGACGATTCGCACGCCGTGCCCCAGCCGCTCCGCGCCGCACCACTGCAGCGCTTCCCAGATCGACGGAAGGCCGAATCCCTCCCCGGCGTGGATCGTGATGTGGAAGTTCTCCCGTTCGACGAGGTGGAACGCATCGAGGTGGCGAGACGGCGGGTAGCCCGCCTCGGCGCCGGCGATGTCGAACCCCACGACCCCCGCGTCGCGGTGACGGACCGCGAGCTCGGCGATCTCCAACGACCGCGCCGCGGTGCGCATGGCGGTGCAGAGGATGCCGACCTGGATCGCTCGTCCTTCGCAGCCGCGGCGGAAGCCCGTGCAGACGGCGTCGACGATCTCGTCGAGGTCGAGGCCCCGCTGGGTGTGCAGCTCGGGCGCGAACCGCACCTCCGCGTAGACGACGCCGTCGTCGGCGAGATCGATCGCGCACTCCTCGGCCACCCGCTCGAGCGCTTCGCGGGTCTGCATGACGCCGACGGTGTGATCGAAGGTCGAGAGGTACTTCGGGAGGTCGAGCCCGCGTGCGTTCGACGTGATGATCGCGGCCAGCTCCTCCGGATCGTGCGTCGGCAGGCCGGTGTAGCCGCATGCCTCGGCCAGGTCGACGAGCGTCGACGGGCGGACGCCGCCGTCGAGGTGGTCGTGGAGGAGGACCTTGGGGACCTTGCGGATGTCTTCGAGTGTGGGGCGCACGTCGCTCCCTTCAGCGGCAGTGGGCGATGAGACGTCAGACGGCGATGCGGTCGAGCACGAGCGGCCGCAGGGCGGGCGGTTCGGGGGCCAGCACGACCGCGTCGTGCAACGCGTCGAGCGCAGCGTCGACACGAGCGGGATCGTCGACGTGGAGGGCGAAGAGCGGCTGCCCCTCCTCGACCCGCTCACCCGCCTTCGCCTCGACGATGACACCGGCGATCGGGCTGACCGGGTCCTCCTTGCGCGCCCGCCCGGCGCCGAGGCGCCATGCCGCCATACCGACCGCCATGGCGTCGACGCGTGAGACGTAACCGGACGCGGGCGCAGGCACCACGCGCACGTCGTCCGACGTTGGCAGCGCAGACAGATCGCCGCCTTGGGCGCGCACGATCGCGCCGAAGGCCTCACCGGCGCGACCGTCGGTGAGCGCGGGCGACGGGTCGTCAGAGATCCCGACGAGGGTCAACATCTCGCGTGCCAGCGCCAGCGTGATCTCGACGAGATCGGATGGCCCACGACCGGCGAAGCAGTCGAGGGTCTCGGTCACCTCGACGGCGTTGCCGGCCGCGCGCCCGAGCGGCTCGTCCATCGCGGTGAGGAGGGCGACGGTTCGGACGCCGGCGTCCTCGCCGATCCGCACCATCGTCTCGGCGAGCAATCGTGCATCGGCTTCCGACTTCATGAACGCGCCGGTACCGACCTTGACGTCCAGGACGAGTGCCGAGGTCCCCTCCGCGATCTTCTTCGACATGATCGAGCTCGCGATCAGCGGGATCGACTCGACGGTGCCCGTGACGTCGCGCAACGCGTAGAGCTTCCGGTCGGCAGGGGCGAGCCCCGGCCCCGCCGCGCAGATGACCCCGCCGACGGAGTCGAGCACCCGGAGCATCTCGTCGGGCGGCAGCAGCGCGCGCCAGCCCGGGATCGCCTCCATCTTGTCGAGGGTCCCGCCGGTGTGGCCGAGCCCACGGCCGGACAGCTGGGGAACGGCGGCGCCGCACGCTGCGACGAGGGGGACGAGCACCAGCGACACCTTGTCGCCGACGCCGCCCGTCGAGTGCTTGTCGACGGTCGGTCGTGACAGTGACGACAGGTCGGTGCGTTCGCCCGAGGCGATCATCGCCTCCGTCCACACCGCCAGCTCACCGGCGTCGAGTCCTCGCCAGAAGATCGCCATGAGCAGCGACGATGCCTGCTCGTCGGCGACCTCGCCGCGGGTGTAGGCGTCGAGGAACCAGCGGATCTGGTCGTCGCTCAGACGTCCGCCGTCGCGCTTGGTGCGGATGACGTCGACGGCGCTGAACGATCGAGGCGCGGTCACTCCGGCAGGTCCTCCGGGGTGAACGCGCCCGGTAGGAGCTCCGACATCGGCGTGCCGTCGACGAGCAGCCCAGGGCCGCCGGCCTCCATCAGGATCTGCCGGCACCGCCCGCACGGCGTGAGGAGCTCGCCCTCACCCGACCGGCACGCGAGCGCGATGAGGCGCCCGGCGCCGGCCAGGTGCTGGTTGCCGACGAGGGTGCACTCGGCGCACAACGTCAGACCGATCGACGCGTTCTCGACGTTGCACCCGACGATCACCTCGCCCGATTCCGTGAGCGCAGCTGCGCCGACCTGGAGCCGTGAGTAGGGCGCGTATGCCTTCTGTGCAGCCTCGGTCGCGGCGGCGCCGAGCGACTCCCAGTCGATGCCCTCGGCGCGGGACGTGCTCATGCGAACCCCCGGAGCGGAAGCGAAGCGGGGCGTCGCAGCCAGTTGTCGTCCGGATAGGACGCCCGCCCATCGATGGCATGGAGGGTGTAGGCGTGGCGGCTCTTCGACGACCGGTTCGGCCCGGAACGGTGGGGGAGCAGCCCGTGGAGCACCACCAGCGTTCCCTTGCCCGCCTCGATGGGCACCTCCCCGTCGAGGGGGTAGTCGCCGTCGACGAAGACGTCGAACGTCGCGCCGTCGGCATCGGTCGGCCCGGCCCGCCGGAACCGCTTCCGCGGCGGCAACCGGTGGCCGCCCGGTACGGCCCACATGCACCCGTTCTCGATGGTCGCGTCCTCGAGCGCGAACCAGAACCCGATCACCGACGGCGGATCGGTCCACAGGAACGTGTGATCGGTGTGGAGGGTGACTTCGCCGCCGATGTGGGGCTGCTTGAAGATGTACATCGACTGGAGGACGAGCGGCTCGGCCATGCCCAGCGACGAAGCGAGCGACGCCAGCTCAGGGGTCCGCGAGAACCGCGAGAACACGGGGTCGATGTCGTGCATCGCGTGGCCCAGCTTGTTGATCGAGAGCTCCTTGGCCTGCTTCAGCTCGCCGCGATCGTCGAACGCCTCCTCCTCGAAGAAGTAGCGGATCTTGTCTCCCGAGGAGAGGAAGTACTCGTCGCTCGTGCGCGTCTGCTCCCGGGTCGAGAAGATCGACTTCGTCTCCTCCGTCGGCTCGAACTCCGCGACGAGCTCGAGCGCTCGAGCCCGCAACTCGTCGCACGCTTCGGCTGCGACGAACCCCGGCAGCACGAGGAACCCGTCCTGCTCGAAGGCCGCGCGGCGCCCCGCAGAGACGACGTCGGTCGTGCTCATGTGGCCTCTCCCTTCCGATAGACGACGCCGTCGGCCGCGGGCATCCGCGACTTCCGGCGGGCCAGACCGAGCACGAGCAGCGTCGTCAGGTGCGGGGTGAAGAACACGAACTGGCGAGGGACGGTGTCGCTCGCCAGGTACCAGACGAGGAAGAGCGCGCCGAGAACGACTGCAGCGACGAACTGCGTTCGGTTGCCGCGCCGCAGGCTGATGGCGGCGAACACGGCCATCCCGAGCACGACCGCGAGGAGCATGGCGTGCACCGTCGCGTCGTTGCGGAGCTGGAGGGCGTCCGCGAACCCGAAGAGGCCCGCACCCGCCGCGACGCCGATCGGACGCCAGTTGCCGAAGATCATCGTGGCGAGACCGATGAAGCCGCGGCCGCCCGTCTGCCCCTCGCGGTAGATGCCGGCGAACTCGACGACGAGGAAGGCGCCGGCGAGCCCGGCGAAGGCGCCGGAGGTGATCACCCCGAGGTACTTCATCCGGTAGACGCGGACGCCGAGCGACTCGGCCGCCGCAGGATGCTCCCCGACGGAGCGCAGCTGGAGGCCGGTGCCGGTCTTCCAGAGGAACCAGTACGACAGCGGCACCAACGCGATCGCGATGAGCGTCAGCCACGACAGCTCGCTGGTGATGCCCCGCAGCAGGCCGCCGAGGTCGCTCAGGAGGAACCACCGTCGTCGCTCGAGCCATCCGAAGATGTCGGGCGTGTCCCAACCGAAGACGTTGCCGCCGGCCAGGAAGGGGAGGTCGATCTCGTCGATGCCGCCCTTGATCGGTGGTGATTGGCTGGCGCCGCCGCCGCTCGTGGGGTCGAACGTGATCACCGAGAGGTACCGGGCGACACCGCCGGCGAGGATGTTGATGGCGACGCCGGAGATGATGTGGTCGACGCCGAACGTCACGGTGGCAACGGCATGGACGAGCCCGCCGATCGCCCCGCCGAGGATGCCGAGGGCCACTCCCCACCATGGTCCGAACTGCCAGCCGGCCCATCCGCCGAACCACGTTCCGAGGATCATCATCCCCTCGAGGCCGATGTTCACCACACCGGACCGCTCGGCGTAGATCGCGCCGAGACCGATGAGCCCGATCGGGACGGCGAGGCGCAACGCTGCGCTGAACGTCCCGCTCCGGGTCAGCTCGTCGGTGTCGGTGATCACCCGCGCGATCGCGAGGATGAGCACGGCGCCGACGAGGAGGATCAGCAGCCGGGTGAGCTGGTCACGCGCGCCGCGGGCGCCGGTCGATGCGTCGAGGTCGGCGGGCGAGGCAGGGCCGGACGGGACGGCCGGTGTCGTCGCCGTCATACCGCCGCTCCTTCCGTCGTCAGGGGGCTTCCCGGTCCTTCGGTGGCAGCCGCGACGTCCTTGCGCTCCTGGGTCTCGCGGAGGCGGTGGACGACCTCGTAGGCGACCACGATCGACAGGATGATCGTCCCCTGCATGATCACGACGATCTCCTTCGGGATGCCCTCGAGGTCGAGGACCTGGGCGCTTCGGTCGAGGAAGGCGAAGAGGAACGCGCCGAACGCGATTCCTGCGGGGTGGTTGCGGCCGAGCAGCGCGATGGCGATGCCGGTGAACCCGAGGCCGGTCGGGAAGTCGACCGTGTAGCGGTGGAAGAAGCCGAGCAGCGTCGACATGCCGACGAGTCCGGCGATCGCGCCAGAGAGCGCCATCGTCGTGATGATCATCCGGTTTGGGTTCACGCCGCTGGCCTTCGCGGCGAGCGGGTTGATCCCCGACGCACGCAGGTCGAAGCCGAAGCGGGTCCGCCACACGAGGAAGTAGAAGAGCGCGCCCGCGAGCGCCGCGATCACGAGGAACCCCTGCAGCTCGCTGCCGGACGGTATGTCGATGCCGACCGCTTCCAGCACCGGGTTGAGCGATGGGAACCACCCGGACTTCGGGATCTCCTTCGTCTTGATGATGAGATCGCCCGGAGCGTTCTGCTGCTTGAAGTGAGCGGCCAGCAGGTACGCGGCGACGCCGGTGGAGATGGCGTTGAGCATGATCGTCGAGATGACCTCGTTGACGCCGCGGGTCACCTTGAGCACGCCGGGGATGGCGCCCCAGGCACCGCCGACGGCCATCGCCACGATCACGATGAAGAGCACGTGCAGCGGAGCCGGCAGCGTGACCGCAGCACCGGCGGCCGCCGCGACGACCGCGGCCAGGCGGTACTGACCCTCGACGCCGATGTTGAACAGGCCCATCTTGAAGCCGAGCGCGACGGCCAGGGCCGAGAAGTAGAACGGCACGGAGCGGTTGAGGATCGAGATGATCGACTGCAGCCGCGAGCCGTACTCGGCCATCGTCGTGTACGTCGACCACGGGTCGTGGCCGCTGATGGCGAGCACGACGGCGGAGATCGCGAGGGCCACGGCGATGGCGGCGACGGGCCCGAGCAGCGCCAGACCGACGCGACGGACGACCGACGTGCTCACGACGCACCCCCGGCGTCCCCGGCCAGGTTCGCGCCGGTCATGTACGCACCGAGGTCGGCCGGTGTGACGTTCGCGGGGTCGAGTTGCGCGCACAGCGCGCCTCGGTAGATGACGTAGAGCGTGTCGGACAGGCCGATCAGCTCGTCGAGGTCGGCCGACACCAAGAGGACGGCGAGACCGTCGTGGCGAGCGCGGCGCAGGTGATCCCACACCGCGGCCTGCGCGCCGACGTCGACGCCCCGGGTCGGGTGCGCCGCGATGAGGAACGCGAGATCGTCCGCGCTCATCTCACGCCCGACGATGAACTTCTGCTGGTTTCCGCCGGACAACGCGTGGGCCGCGACGTCGAGGTTCGGCGTCTTCACGTCGAAGTCACGGACGATCTGCTCGGTCTCCGAGCGGGCGCCCTTCAGGTCGAGCATCTCGACGGCCTTGGCACCCCCGCCCTTCACGAACGGTGGGACGCCCTGGCGGCCGAGCATCGCGTTCTCCCACAGCGGCGAAGAGAGGAGCATCCCGCGCCGGTGGCGGTCTTCGGGGATGTAGCCGACGCCGTGCTCGCGCCGCTTGCGGGTCGGCCACGTCGTGATGTCGTCGCCGCCGAGGAGGATCGAGCCGCCGGCCGCGTCGCGCAGCCCGAGAAGGGCTTCGATGAGCTCGGCCTGGCCGTTGCCCTCGACGCCGGCGATGCCGACGACCTCGCCCTTGCGCACGTCGAACGACACGTCCCGCACGACGGGCCGCTCGTTCTCGCCGATGACCGTCAGGTTGCGGACCGACACCGCGACGGTGTCGGTGACCGTGGACTCCCGTGTCTCGGGCGTCGGCAGCTGCGAACCGACCATCAGCTCGGCGAGTTGGCGTGCGGTCACCCCGGCCGCGTCGACGGTGTCGATCGTCCGTCCCTGCCGGATGACCGTGATGCGGTCGGCGATCGCGAGCACTTCGTCCAACTTGTGCGAGATGAAGATCACGGTCGTGCCGTTCGCCTTCAGATCGCGCAGGTTGGCGAACAGCTCGTCGACCTCCTGTGGGACGAGCGCCGCGGTGGGTTCGTCGAGGATCAGGATCCGCGCGCCGCGGTAGAGGACCTTGATGATCTCGACCCGCTGGCGCTCACCCACCTCGAGCTCTTCGACCGGCTCGTTCGGGTCGACGTCGAGGCCATAGACCCGCCCGAGCCGGGCTATGTCGTCGTAGGCCCTCTTGAAGTCGATGCGAGGGCCGGTGGTCGGCTCGGCGCCGAGGATCACGTTCTCCAGGACCGTGAGGTTGTCGGCGAGCATGAAGTGCTGGTGCACCATCCCGATGCCAGCGGCGATGGCGTCCTTCGGTGTCTTGAACACGACGGCCGATCCGCCGACCCGGATCTCGCCCTCGTCCGGGCGCTGCATCCCGTAGAGGATCTTCATCAGCGTCGACTTGCCGGCGCCGTTCTCGCCGCAGATGGCGTGGACCTCGCCCGGCATGACGCGGAAGTTGACGTGGTCGTTGGCGACGACGCCGGGGAACCGCTTCGTGATGTCGACCAACTCGACGGCTGGTGCGACGGGGGGCCCGGACTGCTGTCCGGGCCCCCGCTCCATGGTCGTCATGCTGTTCCGATGTCTACTCGGTCGGGACCTTGATCTCTCCCGAGATGATCTTCTGCTTGTAGGAGTCGATCTGGGACTTGATGTCGTCGAGATACCCGCCCGACGTCGAGTAGTCGACGCCGCCCGACTTGAGGTCGAACGACTGCACGCCGCTCTTCAGGTTGCCGTCGCGGAACTCCTTCGCCGTCTCGTACACCGCGACGTTCACCTTCTTGATCATCGACGTGAGGATGACCTTCTGCTGCGCGGGCGTCGCGGTCTGGTACTGGTCGGAGTCGACGCCGATCGCCCACAGCTGCTTCCCGCCGGTGCTGCCCTCGACCGCTGCGTCGAACAGGCCGCCGCCCGAGCCGCCGGCTGCGTGGTACACGATGTCGGCGCCGCCGGCGTAGAGGCCCTTGGCCGCTTCCTTGCCCTTGGCCGGGTCGTTGAAGCCGCTGAAGTCCGGCGGCTGGGTGAGGTACTTCACCGAGACGGTGATGTCGGGCTTGACCGCCTTCGCGCCAGCGGTGAAGCCGGCCTCGAACTTCTTGATGAGGGGAACTTCCACGCCGCCGATGAAGCCGACGTGGTTCGTCTTCGACTTCAGCGCCGCGGCCACGCCGACCAGGTACGAGCCCTGCTCCTCGGCGAAGGTCGTCGAGGTCACGTTGGCGATCGGGCTCTCCGGCACGCCGTCGACGAGGACGTACTTCACGTCCTTGAACTGGGGGGCGAGCTTCACGACGGAGTCGGTGAAGGCGAAGCCGATCGCGTAGACGAGCGGGTAGCCCTCCTCCGAGATCAGGCGGAGGAGCTCCTCGCGGTTCTCGCCGCCGGCGCTCGGCTCGAGCTCCTTGACGTCGAAGCCGAACTCGTCCTTCGCCTGCTCGATGCCTTCGACTGCCGAGTCGTTGAACGACTTGTCGCCTCGACCACCGATGTCGAAGACGAGCCCGACCTTGCCGCCGTCCTTGTCGCCGTTGTCGCCACCGGCGCCCGTGCCGCCGTCGTCGTCGTCATCGCCGCCGCAGGCGCCGGCGATCAAGCCGAGAGTCATCAGTACGGCGAGAAGCCGCAGCCATCGAGATCTGGACACGTGATGCTCCTTGGGGGAGAGGGAACCGCGAATCGGTTTCACCGTAACGAGACCGCAACGAGCCACCAAGGGCCGTTCGGCCCTGTCTCCGGGCGCCGCACCATGCCGTCGGACGGCGTGCCGCGGTTGCTTTCGGGCAGTCCATCGCTGATCGATGTGACATTCGGTAGCAGATCGGCATCCGTTAGGTGCGCGATGGTGGACACGTGACCACTCCCCCCATCGATCGCGCGCGGGTCGCCGCGATGATCGATCACACGGTGCTCCGACCCGAGACGACGGTCGCCGAAGTCGCCGATCTCTGCGCGGAGGCGAACGAGCTGCGGGTGGCTGCGATCTGCATCTCGCCGTCGCTGCTGCCCGTTCCCGCCGGCGCGCTCGACGATGCGATCGCCGTAGCTGCGGTGTGCGGGTTCCCGAGCGGCGCGCACACGCCGGACGTGAAGGCGGCCGAGGCCGCTCGCGCCGTTGCCGATGGAGCCACCGAGATCGACATGGTGATCGACCTCGGTGCAGCAACGGCGGGCGACTGGGACCGGGTGGCCCGAGGGATCGAGGCCGTCCGCGCGGTGACTGGGGGTGCGGTGCTCAAGGTCATCGTCGAGTCCGGTGCGCTCGACGACGACGCGCTCGTGAAGGCGTGCGAAGTGAGCGAAGCGGCCGGCGCCGATTTCGTCAAGACGTCGACGGGCTTCCACCCCACGGGGGGTGCGACGGTGCACGCGGTGGCGTTGATGGCGGCGACCGTCGGCGGACGGCTCGGGGTGAAGGCATCCGGTGGGATCCGGACGGCCGACGACGCGATCGCGATGATCGAGGCGGGGGCGACGAGGATCGGCGCGTCGAAGACGCGCGAGATCCTGGCCGGTCTCGAGTGACAGCGTCAGCACCCGTCGACTTCCGGAGCGCCGCTCGCGCATGGATTGAGGAGGACCCCGACCCCGAGACGGTGGCCGAGCTCGAGGCGTTGCTCGCGTCGGGCGTCGACGCTGAGCTCGCCGATCGGTTCTCGACCCGGCTGGCGTTCGGCACCGCCGGACTCCGGGGTGAGATGGGCGCGGGACCGAACCGCATGAACCGGGTGACGGTGCGCTACGCCGCGGCCGGGCTGGCCCGTGTGGTCGCGTCCCAGGGCGGAGCGGCACGCGAGGCCGGCGTCGTCATCGGGTTCGACGCGCGCCGCAACTCCGCCGCGTTCGCGTCGGACACCGCGGCCGTGCTCGCCGGTGCGGGCGTGCGGGCGATGGTTCTACCGCGGCCGCTCCCGACGCCGGTGCTGGCGTTCGCGGTGCGGCACCTGTCGGCCGCGGCCGGGGTGATGGTGACCGCCAGCCACAACCCGGCGGGTGACAACGGCTACAAGGTGTACTGGGCTGACGGCGCGCAGATCGTGCCTCCCATCGACGAGGACATCGCGGCGGCGATCGATGCGATCACCTCGCTGCGAGAAGTCGCTCTCGCTCCGGACGACGACCCGCGGATCGAGCGGCTCGACGACTCGATCGTCGAGGCATACGTGGCGATGGCGGCCGCAACTCCTCACGCCTCGCTGCCCGTCGTGGGCGAGCAGGTCATCGCTGCCTACACGCCGCTCCACGGCGTCGGACGAGATGTCTTCCTTCGCGTCGTCGCAGCGACGGGCCTTCGCCAGCCGGTGGTGGTCGAGACGCAAGCTGATCCGGATCCGGACTTCCCGACGGTTGCCTTCCCGAACCCCGAGGAGCCGGGCGCGATGGACGCGGTGGTCGATCTGGCGCGCGACGCCGGGGCGACGCTGGCTGTGGCCAACGACCCCGACGCGGATCGCGTAGCGATCGCGATCCCAGACGGCGATGGTGGCGAGTGGCGCCGTCTCACGGGGGACGAGGTCGGCTGGCTCCTCGCCGACCACCTCCTGCGCGAGGTGGGACCACCCGCAGGCGACGACCGTCCGTCGTTGGTGGCGACGACGATCGTCTCGTCACGCCTGCTGGAAGTCATCGCGGCGGCGAACGGCGCCAGGTACGAGGAGACGCTGACCGGCTTCAAGTGGCTGGCTCGGCCGGCGCTCGCGCGGCCGGATCTCCGGTCGGTCCTCGCGTACGAGGAAGCGCTCGGCTATGCGGTCGGCGGCCAGCTCGACAAGGACGGCATCACCGCGGCCGTCGTGCTCGTCGCGCTGGCGAACGCGCTGGCTCAGCAGGGGGAGACGCTCGCCGATCGTCTGAGCCAGCTCGCCGAGCGGTACGGTTCGCACGCCACGGGCCAGTGGTCGCTTCGCCGGGACGGACCGGGAGGACTCGAACGGCTTCGCGCGGTGATGGTCCGCCTTCGGCGCGCGCTGCCGGACGAGGTAGCCGGTCATGCCGTCCTCGAGGCCCGCGACCTGTTGACCGACGAAGGCCGAGGATCGCTTCCGGCGACGGATGCCGTGGTGCTGACGCTCGATGGCGGGCACCGGGTCGTGGTGCGGCCGAGCGGCACGGAGCCGAAGGCCAAGGTCTATGTGGAAGCCGTGGGTGCGACCGCGGACGGCGCGACCCGCGAGCTGCGTGGGCTGCTCGACGCGATGCGGGTGCTGCTCGACGACGAGGAGGAGTCATGACGGGCCCCTATGAGCTTGCGACGCGTGACGCGCGGACGCTGCAGGAACGGACGCGCGTGGAGGCGCACGACGCCGCGATCGTGCTGGGCTCGGGCTGGACACCGGTCGCCGACGCACTCGGGAACACGGCGTCGCAGGTGCCGTTCACCGACCTGGACGGCTTCCCGCCGCCGACGGTCGTCGGCCACGCCGGGTCGGTGCGCTCGGTCGCCGTGGGCGACCGGCGGGTGCTGGTGTTCGCAGGGCGGGTCCACCTCTACGAGGGGCATGATCCTTCCACGGTCGTGCACGCGGTCCGCACCGCCGTGTTCGCCGGGTGCAGCGTCGTGATCTTGACGAACGCCGCGGGATCGCTGCGCACCGACTTCGGCGTGGGACAGCCGGTGGTGATCGCCGACCAGATCAACCTGACCGGCCGGAACCCTCTCGCCGGTCCGCCGCCGCCCGAGCCTCACCGGGGACGGTTCGTCGACGTGTCCGATGCGTACTCGGCCCGCTTGCGGGCCGTCGCTCGTGACGTCGACGCCGGCATCCTGGAGGGCGTCTACGCCGGGCTGCTCGGCCCGAGCTACGAGACCCCCGCAGAGATCCGGATGCTTCGCACGATCGGAGCCGACCTCGTCGGGATGTCGACGGTGCTCGAGACGATCGCTGCCGTGCATCTCGGCGCGGAGGTGCTCGGCATCACCCTGGTGACGAACCTCGCCGCCGGGCTCCAGGGCCGCCCGCTCGCCCACGACGAGGTCGTCGAGGCGGGTCGGGCGAACATGGACCGGGTCACCGCGCTGCTCGCCGGCGTGGTCGGGCGCCTGTGATCCGCGTCGGCGACTGGGTCGTCGGCCAGATCGGGCTCGCGGTGCTGCGGGCCGCGGTCGCCGGCGACGAGGTCGGAGCGCGCCGGCACCTCGACACGTTGCGCAGCGCGCTGGGCAGGCTCGACGACGACGACGATGCCTTGACCGCGCGGTGGGACCTGCCGGAGGTGGGCAGCCGCAGCGGTTACGCGACGTGGGCCGCCGCGTACGACGACCCGGGCAACGTCACGGTCGACCTGGAAGAGGCGGCGGTGGTCCCGCTGCTGCAGGAGATGCCGATGGGCCTCGTCCTGGACGCTGCCTGCGGAACGGGGCGCCACGCGGTCCACCTGGTGGCGCAGGGGCACCGCGTCGTCGGCGTCGACTCGAGCGTCGGCATGCTCGAACGCGCCGCGAGCAAGTTGGGACAGCGGTTCGCTGCGTCCGACCTCCATGCGCTGCCGTTCGCCGACGGCAGCTTTGACGCCGCGGTGTGCGCGCTCGCGCTGAGCCACGAGCGGGATGTCGCGCCGGGGGTCGCCGAGTTGGCGCGGGTCGTGCGACCCGGCGGGCGGTTGATCATCTCCGTCCCGCACTGGCTGCTGACCGAGGTGATCGGCGCGCGCGCCGTCGTGGGCAGCGCGTACGTGCCGGAGTACGGGCACCGCAGTTCGACGTGGCTAGCCGCCTTCTTCGAAGCCGGCCTTGTGGTGCGTGACTGCCTGGAGCCGTCGTGGCCCGACGATGCCGGCGCCAAGGCGGTGCCTCATGACGACCTGCGTGCGGCTGCACGCGCGGCTCGGGCTGGACTGCCCGCCGTCATGGTGTGGGATCTTCTTCGTTCGACATGAAGAGCACCGTTCTCGACCATCCCCTCGCCGCTGCGCACCTCACCGAGCTCCGCGACGAGTCGACGACGACGCCGCGGTTCCGCCAGCGTGTCGACGGGCTCGCCCGCGCGCTGGCGTGGGAGGCGGCTCGCTACCTCGCGACGGAGGAGTGCACCGTCACGACCCCGGTGGCCGACGCGCAGGGTGTGCGCCTCTCGGGGGCTCCGCCCGTGCTCGTTCCCGTGCTGCGCGCCGGTGTCTGGATGGTCGACGGCGCGCTGTCGATCGTCCCCGACGCCGACGTCGCGTTCGTCGGGCTGGCACGCGACGAGGCGACGCTTCGGGCGGTGACCTACCTCGACAAGCTCCCCGCCGACGTCGACCACCGCGACGTGTGGATCCTCGACCCGATGCTCGCCACCGGAGGGTCGCTCGTGGCCGTGGCGGAGATGCTGGCAACTCGTCGGCCCGGGCCGGTGACGGTGCTGTCGCTGCTCGCCGCACCGGAGGGGTTGCTCCGGCTCAGGGAGGAGCCCGCCTGCGACGACTGGCACGTGGTGTGCGCCTCGATCGACGAGGGCCTCAACGAGAAGGGCTTCATCGTGCCCGGACTCGGCGACGCCGGCGACCGTCTCTCCGGCTGAGGCCGAGCGGGAGCAGTACCAGACCCGGCGAAGCCTCTAGTTGCCGAAGTCCCAGGACTCGCCTGACTCGTAGCGGCCGACGACGTTCTTCGCGATGAGGATCTTGTGGACCTCGTCCGGGCCGTCGGCCAGACGGAGCGTGCGGGCGCCGAGGTACATCCCCGCGAGGGGCAGGTCGTTCGACACGCCGGCCGCACCCCACACCTGGATGGCCCGATCGACGACGCGCGAGTAAGCGGCGGGCACGGCGATCTTGATCGCCGAGATGTCCGTTCGGGCCCCGTCGAGGCCCTGGTCGACCTTCTCCGCGCAGTGGATCGTCATGAGGCGAGCAGCCTGGATGTCGATGTAGCTCTCGGCGATGAACCCCTGGATGAACTGCTTGTCCTTGAGCAGCCCACCGTGGACCTCCCTCGTGAGGGATCGTTCGACCATCAGGTCGAACGCCCGCCACATCTGGCCGATCGAGTTCATGCAGTGGAACACCCGGCCGGCGCCGAGCCGGTCCTGCGCCGCCTGGTGGCCCTCGCCGATCCGCCCGAGGATGTTGTCCTTCGGGATGCGGACGTCGACGTAGCGGATCTCGCAGTGGTCGCTCGTCGGCCGTCCCCACACGCCGACACCTCGGACGATGTTCACACCGCGAGTCGCGGCCGGGACGATGAACTGGGCCATCGCCCCTTCACGCCGCTTGGCCGCCTCGTCGCTCTCCGCGACGCGAGCCATGACGATGAAGAAGTCGGCGTCGATGCCGTTCGACGTGAACCACTTGTGGCCGTTGATCACCCACTCGTCGCCTTCGAGCACGGCTGAGGTGTCGAGGCTGCGAGGATCGGACCCGGGGTTGTGCGGCTCCGTCATCGAGAAGCCGGACTCCATCTCGCCGTCGATCGTCGGAAGGAGCCACTTCTCCTTCTGCTCCTCGGTGCCGTACTTGACCAGGATCGACTGGTTCCCCGAGTTCGGGGCGACGACGCCGAACAGCGACGCGGCGCCGATCGCGTAGGCGAGCACCTCGTTCATGTACGCGTGCTCGAGGAACCCGAGACCGGCACCGCCGTACTCCTTGGGCAGGTGGGGAGCCCACAGACCGGCCTTCCAGACGACCTCCTTGATCTCCTCCCTGAGCTCGATCGCCTGGCGCCGGCCGGTGTCGCTCACCTCGCCGTTGCGCCGGAGGTTCCACAACTTCGACTCGTTCGGGAGGATCCACTCGTTGACGATGTCCGCCGTCTTGCTGCGGATCTCGTTGATCCGGTCGTCGAGCGTGGGGATGGGCTTGACGTTCATCGGCATACGCCGACGAACCGTACGGAGGGCGAGGCGACGTCCGGCAGGGCCGGAAGTCCCTTACTTGCCCCAGATCATCCCGCGGCCGGACTCGCCGCCGAGCAGGACCTCGGCTGGCGACTTCTTGTCGATGTGGCCGATCAGGCCGGTGTAGATGCCGTAGCCGACGAGCTCCTGCAGTCGCTTCGGGAACCGTCGGACGGTGTCGACGGGGATGCCGAGCTGCTGGTTCTCCTGCTGGCGGATGTAGCCGGCGCAGTAGTTCATCGCGATGCCGTAGCGCCGCTCGTCGGTCGAGTTCGCGCCGCCGCCGTGCCAGAGCGACCCATGCCACACCAGCACGCTTCCCTTCGCCATCTCGGCCGCGATCGTCTCGTGCTCGTCCGTGAAGGCGGGGTTCGAGTCCGCGAGGTGGGTGCCGGGCATCATTCGGGTGGCGCCGTTGGCCTCGGTGAAGTCGGTGATCGCCCACATCGTGTTGCACACGGTGGGCGGGTGAGGCTTCGGGATCGGGATCAGCTGGTCGTCGGCGTGGATCGGCTGCGCCGTCTCGCCCGGCCCGATGGCGATCGACGAGAGCGACGACACGAGGCATCCCGCGTCGAGGACCCCTTCGACCACCGGCAGCACGTTCGGGTGGACCGGGATCTGCTCGTAGAGCTCGCCGTGGACGAGGAGGTTGTAGATCCGCCACGTCTTGGTGCCCTCGAACACGTTCTGCGCGGGGCGGATCCCGAGTCTCTCCTCGAGCCGGTCGAGGTCTTGGCGCACCGCGTCGGCAAACGACGGGTCGAACGCGTCTTCGACGATCGAGTAGCCGTCCTCGGCCACCCGCTTGACGTGGTCGGAAACCTCGGACGACGAGAGCTCGCGCATGTCCGTCAGTTTGTTCCACCCGCCACCGTCGAAGAGCCCGCGGCGGGTCTCGAGTCCTAGCCGTCCGCGTACGCTGAGGCTCGCCATGCCCTCCAGCCACATGCCTGGGTCCAGTCCAGCGACCCTCAGCTTCCAGGACGCCGCCGCTCAGGTCACCGCACCGGGCGAGCGGTTCGAGACGACCACGATCGACATCGACGGCATCGAGACGACCATCTTCAAGAACGCGCCGCAGAACCTGCGGCAGATCTTCGACACCGCACGCGCTCGTGGCGACCAGACGTTCCTGGTCTACGAGGACGAGCGGTGGTCGTTCGCCGACACCATGGCCTCGGTCGATGGTCTCGCCGCGGCGCTCGTCGACCACTTCGGCGTGCAGAAGGGCGACCGCGTCGCCATCGCGATGCGCAACTACCCGGAGTGGGTCATCTCGTTCGCGGCGATCCTGTCGGTCGGCGCGATCTCCGTGTCGTTCAACGCGTGGTGGACCGAGGACGAGATGGACTACGCGCTGGAGGATTCCGGAGCGAAGGTCCTCATCGCGGACGCGGAGCGGGTGGAGCGGTCGCGGGCGGCCGCCAAGCGGCTCGACTTCGCGACGCTCGGCGTTCGCACGCCGGCCGACAGCGCCGACGAGGGTGTCGAACGATGGGAGGACGTCGTCACGCCCGGAGCGCCGATGCCAGAGGTCGAGATCGATCCGGACGACGACGCGACGATCCTCTACACGTCGGGAACGACCGGCCGGCCGAAGGGTGCGGTCTCGACCCACCGGGCGATCGTCCAGGCGCTCCTCGCCTTCGGGTGCCGCACGGCGATCGACCGCCTCCGCAAACCCGACGCCCCGCGGCCCGACGGTGACCCCGCGTTCATCCTGATCGTCCCCCTGTTCCACGTGACCGGGTGCGTGCCCGTGATGCTCAGCTGCTTCTCCAGCGGCATCAAGCTCGTGATCATGTACAAGTGGGACCCCGAGAAGGCGCTCCAGCAGATCGAGCGCGAGCGGGTCACCAACTTCGTGGGTGTCCCGACGCAGTCGTGGGACCTGCTCGAGTCGCCGAACTTCTCGAAGTACGACACCTCGTCGCTCATCAGCGTCGGCGGTGGTGGCGCACCGGCGCCTCCCGAACTCGTCAAGCGGGTCGACTCGTCGTTCAAGAAGGCGCGCCCGTCACTCGGCTACGGCATGACCGAGACGAACGCGTACGGCCCTGGCAACAACGGCGACGACTACGTGCAGCGCCCCACCTCGACGGGACGCGTCGTACCGGTGATGCAGATCGACATCCGGGACCCCGAGGGGAACTCGCTGCCGGTGGGGGAGCGGGGCGAGATCTGGTTCAAGGGTCCGAACCTCATCCGGGGCTACTGGAACAAGCCCGAGGCGACGGCGGAGACGATCGTCGACGGGTGGTTGCGGACGGGCGACATCGGCCGCCTCGACGAAGAGGGCTTCGTCTACGTCGAGGACCGGGCGAAGGACATGGTGCTCCGGGGCGGCGAGAACGTGTACTGCGCCGAGGTCGAGGCTGCGATCTACGAGCACCCGGCCGTGTACGAGGCCGCGGTGTTCGGCGTGCCCCACGAGCGCCTCGGCGAGGAGGTCGCCTGTGTCGTGTACCCACGCGTCGGGCACGATCTCAGCGTGGAGGAGCTCCAGGCCCACGTGGCGGAGCGACTGGCGTCGTTCAAGGTGCCGAGCGTCGTTCGGATCATCGACCACCAGCTGCCCCGGAACGCGAGCGGCAAGATCCTCAAGCGGGAGCTGCGGGACGAACTGGCCGGCGCGGGGAGCTGACGGAGGCGCCATGGCCGCGAACCACGTCATCTACGAACCCGAGTGGATGATCGACGAACGCGGCAACGGCTCCTTCCGCATCGAGTGCCAGTGCGGGTGGGAGCGCAAAGGCTTCGACACGGCGTCGAAGGCCAGGGCCGCCGCCTTCGATCACTCGGCCAGTGGCGCTGCGCTGCTTCCGGACAAGGCGCCGGAAGACGCGCAACGCCGGAGGTTCTGGCACCGCAAGTAGCTCGTTCGGCAGCCAGCTACTTGTGGTTGTAGAACTCGACCTTCCAGCGCCACTCCGACTGGTCGTCGGCGTGCCACCACTCGGTGAGGATGCCGGCCTCACCACCGGGTAGCAGCACGACGCGGCCGATGTCGTCGGCGGTGGGCCACCCGTCTTCGATGGTGATGCGATCGCCGCTGCGCACCAAGTACGACATCGGTCCCTCGGCTCCTCGCTCGAGACCTTCCCCGCGAGCGATGACCGACCCGTCCTCGTGGGAGCGCACCGTCACCTCGAGCCGCGGCGGCGCTGCGTGGACGAGCAGTCGGTCGCCCGCCGCGCCGGCCTCGACCCGGCTCCGGCAGAACGAGACGCCGGTGGCGCCTGCGGAGGGGAACCACAGGTCCCAGATCTCAACCACGGGTGGGTTCCATCGGCGCGTCCGCATCTGCGCGCCGTCCGGCGCCGGCGGTGAGGTCGACGACGTCGCTCGGGCGCTCGAGGCCGTGGATGCGGAGCCCGAGTGCGAAGAGGAGGCAGCCGAAGGTCAGCGAGTAGAACCCGATCAACAACGTGATGGCGATGACGTCCGCGCCCGAACGTGCCGCCAGCGAGAGACCGGCCAGCACCGATGCGAGCCCTGCGAGTCCCATGAGCCACTCGTGCTCGACCTCACGCCGCAGGCGAACCGCGGCCACGAGCTCCCAGACTCCCGTGGCGATCGCCCAGGTGGCGATCACCAAGAGGAGCGACCGCTCCGTGATGTCGGGCCACAGCAGCGCGGCCCCTGCGGCGAGGACGCTCATCGCGCCCTCCAGCGCGACGGTCCAGCGGTCGCTCAGCCGCCCGCACGTCGCCGCGACGAGCAGCGTGGTCAGCCCGTCGACGAGCGCGTAGGCGCCGAACAGCGTGGCGAGTGTCCCCGGCGTGATGTCGGGCCATCCGAGGGCGAGCATCCCGAACACGACGGCCGCGGCGCCCCGCACCACGAGCACCCACCAGCGAGCTCTCCACACTTCGGTCATGCGTTGATGCGTACCCTCCTCGCCATGACGGAACGCATCGCAGTGATGGGCGCAGGGGTGATGGGCGCCGGGATCGCACAGGTGATGGCCATCGCCGGCCACGACGTCGTCTGCTACGACATCGCGGAGGAGGCGCTCGACAAGGGGCGGGCCACGGTCGACACCGGCCGGTTCGGCGTCAAGGGCGCGGTCGAGCGGGGCAAGCTCTCGGCCGCGGACGCCGAGGCTGCACTTGCGCGCATCGCCTTCACCTCCGATCTCGACGCGGTCGCGGCGGCCGACGTCGTCATCGAAGCCGTGCCCGAGCGGCTGGAGCTCAAGATCAAGGTCTTCCGGGACCTCGACCGGCGCTGCGGGGAGGGCACGATCCTGGCCTCGAACTCGAGCGGCTTCCCGATCCAGGCACTGGCGGCGGCGACCGACCGTCCGGACAAGGTGGTCGGCTGGCACTGGGCGTCGCCCGCGCCGGTCATGAAGCTGGCCGAGATCGTGCGTGCGCCCTCTACCTCGGACGACACCGTCGAGACGATCCGCCGCCTCGCCGCGAACGCAGGGAAGAACCCGGTCGTCGTGAAGGACAACCCGCGGACGTGGGGCTACGTGGCGAACCGGGTCTACTTCGCGATGGTGCGCGAGGCGGCCCAGGTGGTGCAGGAGGGGATCGCGACGCGGGAGGAGGTCGACCAGCTGATGGTCGACTGCTTCCGCTGGCCGACCGGGCCCTTCGGCATGACCCGAGGCGCCGGTTCCGGCTGGAGCTGAGCCGGGAAGGACATCGCAGATGTCGGACCAGCTGTGGCCCGCGCGCCTGTCGATCATCCGCCACGGGGAGAGTGCCGGCAACGTCGCGAGCGACGCCGCCGAAGCGGCCGGCCACCCCATGATTGACATCGCGCACCGCGACATGGACGTCCCGCTCTCGGCCCTCGGCCAGCTGCAGGCGGGCGCCGTCGGCCGGTGGCTCGCCGATCGCGGAGGCGACGAGCTGCCGACGGTCGTCGTGTGCTCGCCGTACGTCCGGGCGTGCAGCACCGCCGAGCTCCTGCTCGGCTCCGCGGGGCTGCGCCCGCACCACGACGTGGAGTTCGTGGTCGACGAGCGGGTGCGGGAGCGCGAGTTCGGCATCCTCGACCGGCTCACCAAGGTCGGCATCGCGGAGCGGCATCCGGAGCAGGCGGAGTTCCGCGCCCACCTCGGCAAGTTCTACCACCGGCCTCCTGGGGGCGAGTCGTGGGCCGATGTGGTGCTCCGGGTGCGCAGCCTCATCGACACGATCGGCCGCGAGTTCCACGGCGAGCGGGTCCTCGTGGTGACGCACCAGGTCGTCGTGCTCATGTTCCGGTACGTCCTCGAGCACATGGACGAGTCGCAGATCATGGCGATCGACCGTTCCGAAGCGGTCGCCAACTGCTCGGTGACGACGTTCGAGCACGACCCGCGGTTGGGACGAAAGGGCGGCATGCGCCTCGTCCGCTTCAACGAGGTGGCTCCCCTCGAGCGGGAGGCGACTCCGGTGACCACCGAGCCCGACGTCCCGGCCGGGCCGAAGTGAGATGAGCGAGATCGCGGTGGATCGCGCCGTGCTCGACTCCTTCGCGATCACGCTGCCGGGTGAGCACGCCGACAAGGAGGAACGCGGGCGCGTCCTGATCGTCGGCGGATCGAACGAGGTGCCCGGCGCAGTGTTGCTCGCCGGGATGGCGGCGCTACGCGTCGGCGCGGGGAAGCTGCGCCTGGCGACGACCCGAAGCGCGGCCGTCCCGCTCGCGGTAGCGGTGCCCGAGGCGCGCGTGTTCGCTCTCGACGAGACCGCGGCAGGGGCGCTGGCGAGCACGGCCGCCGACGCCGTGGCCGACGCGGCCGCCGCGGTCGACGCCGTCGTGCTCGGGCCCGGGATCATCGACGTCGACGCCGCGGGACCTTTGATCGAGGCGATCGCGTCGGCCGAGCGGCCGAAGGTCGTTCTCGACGCCGGTGCCCTCCTGTGTCTCGCCGAGCGGGCACGCCGCGACGTCTGCACGCCGCTCGCAGGACGGCTGGTGCTCACGCCGAACAGGAGCGAGCTGGCGTCGATCGGCGAGCGCGATGTCGCTGCGCTGGCGCACGATCTCGGTGCGGTCGTGTCGCTGAAGGGGTCGACCACGCGAACCTTCACGCCCGACGGTTGCGTCTACGCCGACTCGAGCGGGAACCCCGGGCTCGCAACGTCGGGTTCGGGCGACGTGGTGGCCGGCGCAGCGGGCGGGTTCCTCGCTCGCGGGGCGTCGCCGCTCGCGGCCGCGGTGTGGGCCAACCACGTCCACGGGATCGCGGGGGAGCGGCTGGCCGAGCGGGTCGGGCCGATCGGCTTCATCGCCCGCGAGCTGGCCGACGAGCTGCCCCGGGTGCTCGCCGCCCTCGCCGCGGTCTGACCTACGGGCGCGAACTGCGGCGGTCGCTGCGAACGATCGAGACCAACAGCGCGACCCCGGATCCGGCCGCCGCGAAGAAGCAGACGATCGCGAGGGCCGGGTAGCCGAACAGCTCGGCTTCGGTCTCCACCCGCATCAGCATCGCGGCGCCGATGATCAGCGCGGCGATCACGAGCCCGGAGGTGATGCGGTTGGCCACCTTCTGGAACGCCGTCATGAACTGCTGCTCGTCGATGCCCTTGATGTCGAGCTTCACCTCGCCGTTCGCGAGCGTGTCGAGCACGGAGTTGACGCGCGACGGCAGCTTCTCCGCGAACTCCTTCGCCTCGAGCGCGGTCGAGAGCATGTTCGCGGGCGAGACGAGCCCGGTGAGGTTGTGGCGGAGCAGCTCTGCGGCTTCTTCCCGAAGCGCCTCGTTCGGGTCGAAGTCCGGGGCGAGCGTGCGCGCGATCTCGTCGAGGTTCAGCAGCGCCTTGCCGAGCATCGTGAGCTCGGGCGGCGGCCGGAGCCCGTTCTCGGCGGCGATCCGCGACATCTCGGCGACGACCCGGCCGGCGGCGATCTGGCCGACGGTCGCGGTGGCGTGTTCGGACACCAGGCGCGCGACCGACCGCGTGTACGACGCCCGGTCGTAGTCGTCGAGCTTGTCCGACATGCCCTCCGCGTACGACGCGGCGTCTTCGCCGCGTCCCTCGCTGACGGCGAGCAGAAGCTTCACGAGGTGCTCGCGCAGGTCGTTCGGCAACCGGGCGACCATGCCGAGGTCGATGAGCGCTAGGCGGGGCGGATCGTGGTCGGTGACCAGCACGTTGCCCGGGTGGGGGTCGGCGTGGAAGAAGCCGTCGACGAGGATCTGCTTCACGTAGGCGCGGAAGAGCTCCTCGCCGAGCGGCCGGCCGTCGAGCTCCATCCTTGCCATCGGGCCCATCGACGTGAGGTTCCGACCGGCCACGAAGTCCATCGTGAGGACGCGGTCGGTCGTGTAGTCGTCGACCGGCTGGGGCACGACGATGCGCTCGAACTCGTCGAGGGCGGATCCCAGCGTGCGCAGGTTCTGGGCCTCACGCCGGTAGTCGAGCTCGGCGAGCATCGTCCGCCGGAACTCCTCGACCATCGCCTCGAACCCGTAGCGGCGGCCGACGTCGGTCTTCTTGTCGACCACCGACGCCAGTTCCACGAGCGCGTCGAGGTCGTCGATGATCCGGGTGCGGATGTTCGGCCGTTGGACCTTGACCGCCACATCGCGGCCCGACCGCAGGCGGGCCCGATGCACCTGACCGAGCGACGCTGCCGCGAGCGGCGTCTCGTCGAACCAGTCGAAGGCCTTCGACACGCGGGCGCCGAGCTCGTCCTCGACGATCCGTCGCACGTCTTCGAAGGGGATCGCCTCGACCTTGTCCTGGAGGCGTGAGAGGGCCTTCAGGTACGCCTGGGGGAGGAGGTCGGCCCGGGTCGACAGCAGCTGGCCGAGCTTGATGAAGGTCGGCCCCATCTGCTCGAGCTCGCTGGCGAGAGCCTCCGCCTCGGCCCGCTCCTCGTCGACGTCGACGCCGGCGCCCTCGTCTCGGATGTCGACCGCGGCGTCGCCGCCGGCGCGCTCGACCAGATCACGCCGGCCGTGCTTCAGGAGCAGGCGTGCGATCTTCGTGTACTGCGCGGCGTGCTGAGGGCGGAGCGAGAGCGCCATGTCGCCTCCGGTGTCCCCCGTTCACCGGCCGCTCACACTCAGCGGTGTTTAGCGGGCAAATCCGACGGTCAGGTCGGGGCCTCGGCGGAGGGTGTGTCCGCCGTCGATCGCGAAGCACTGGCCGGTGACCCACGACGATTCGGGCCCGCAGAGGTAGCGCACGCCGTGCGCGACGTCGTCGACCGTGCCGAGCCGGCGGATAGGCATCTGGTCGAGGTAGTCGCCGACGATCGCATCGTTGGTCGTGAGGCCCGCGGCGATGTCGGTGGGAACGAGCCCCGGGCGGACCGCGTTCACGCGCACGTTCTGGGCGCCCATCTCGTCGGCTGCGTTGCGCACCAGCGCCTCGAGGCCGGCCTTGCTGACGCAGTAGGCGGCCATGAGCCGGTGGGTGAGCGGCGCGGCGATCGAGGAGATGCCCACGATCGACCCTCCGCCGCTGGCCGCGATCGCGGCGCCCGCGTGTTTGACCGTCAGGAACGCTCCGTCGAGGTTGACGCTCATGACGTGGCGCCACGCGTCGAGCGTCGTCATCACGATCGGACCGCCGGCGCCTGTCCCTGCCGCGGCGACGGCCATGGTCAGCGCACCGCCGCCGTTCGCCTTCGCGGCCTCGACGGCGGCGATGACATCGTCCTCCTTCGCCACGTCGCACGGCACCGACGTGACCGTCGCGGACGACCCGGCGGGGATCGCCGAGCGCAGCGTCGCAAGGCCCTCCTCGAGGCGCTCCTCGCTCCGTCCGCAGATGGTCACCGACGCTCCGTCGCGCACGAGGAGCTGCGCCGAGCGGAGGCCGATGCCGCTGCCGCCACCGGTGACGAGGGCCGACTGCCCCGCGAGCGGCAGCGGCCCCGATGCCTCGCTCACTTCACCACCCCCTCGCCCGCGAGCGCATCGATGCGCGACTCGTCGACGCCGAACTGCGCGAGCACCTCCCGGGTGTGCTCACCGACCTCCGGCCCGGGGCCACGCACGCTCACGTCGGCGCCCGACAGGGAGAACGGGGCGGCAAGCGTCTCGAAGCGACCCGCGACCGGATGCTCGATCTCGGCGAACATCCCGATCGCTCGAGCCTGCGGATCGTCGACCAGGTCGGGCAGCTCGGCGACGCGACCCCAGATGATCCCCGACGCGTCGAGGCGCGGCGCCCAGTGGGCGTAGGGCTGGGTCGCGAAGTGCTCGTCGAGGATCCCGATGATCTCCTCGGCGTTCTTGAACCGGTCGACCGGCGTCGCGAACCGCGGGTCGCCGGCGAGCTCCGGGCGATCGATGGCTTGGCAGAACCCGTCCCATTGCCGAGGGTCCATCGCCGAGAGGTTCACCCACGTGCCGTCGGCGCACTCGTACCGGGTGCCCATCGGGCTGATCGCCTGGTTGCGGCCCCGCTTCGTCGGCTGCTTGCGGTCGACCAGCGCGGCCGACACGTCGCAACCGATGGTCCAGGCCGCCGTGCGCATCAGCGCGGTCTCGACCACCTGCCCCTGACCCGTGCGATCGCGAACGCGAAGCGCGGCGAGGATTCCCGACAGGAGCGCGAGGCCGGTCGGGTGATCGCCTTGCCCGGGCCTGAACGCCGGCGGCGGCTCACCCGGCTCCCCGACGAGGCTCATGATCGCGCCGCGGGCGAAGAACGCGGTGAGGTCGAACGCGATGCGATCGGCGTCGTCGCCTGCGCTGCCGTAGCCGGTGACGAGCGCGTAGATCAGCTCCGGGTGGTCGGCCCGAAGCTGGTCAGGCGCGAGGCCGTACTTCGCCAGACGGGCCGGCAGGAGGTTCGTGATGACCACGTCCGCCTTGGCGGCGAGCTCACGCACGAGCTCGTTGCCGCGCGGATCGCCGAGGTCGACGGCGATCGACCGCTTCCCCCGGTTGTCGAGGTGGAACGGGATGTCGGTGGTGGGGGTGCCCTCGGGCAGCGCGGGCTGGCGCAGCTTGCCCCGCATCGAGTCGCCGGCGAGGGGCTCGACCTTGATCACGTCGGCGCCCATGTCGGCCATGAGGGCACCCGCGCTCGGCGCCGCGACCCAGTTCGCGATCTCGAGCACCGTGAGGTCGTCGAGTGGTCCGATCATGGGGCGGCACCCTACGTCGAAGCGGAACGCATCCCCTCGCCGGTGGCCCACCGTGTGGCATCGCCTCCGCCCGCGATGAGCAGGAGCGCGTTGTCGGCCATCGTCGTCACGTCTTCCTTGCCTCCCGAGGCAAGCCACGCCTGGGTGGCGACCCGCAGCGCGGCGACCGCGCACGCGCCCACCAGCGCGGGGCGGAGATCGTCGGCCAGGCTGACGCCGAGCCGGTCGGCGACGGCCTCGGCGAGCACCAGCTCCCACTGCTGCTGGATCTCCATGGCGCGCCCGAGGAGGCTCGGCGTCGCGGCCATGAGCTGGAGTCGGAGGAAGGTCTCGTCCTGGCGGTCGGCGTAGGCCTGGGCCAGGGCTACGACCGCGTGACGCACCGCCATCAGGGGGCTCTCGTCGGCCGGCCGCTCCGCGAGCAGCGTGCGCAGGGTTGCGAGCTGCTCCCGCTCGAAGCTCATCAGCACGTCGTCCTTCGACCCGAAGTGGCGGAAGAACGTGCGCGCGGACACCTCGACCGCCGCCGCGATGTCGTCCACGGTCACCGCGTCGTAGCCGCGCTCGGTGAACAGGTCGATGGCCGCTCGTTGGAGCTGTGCCCTGGTGCGCTGCTTCTTGCGCTCGCGCAGCCCGTCCGGCCGTGCGCTCCCGTCCTCTTGCCGTTCCACTGTGACCCCCACGCTCTGGCGGGAACTGTAGAAGTCCTCTTCCCCGAGCAGGAATTGAGTCACTCCGTGCCGAATGTCACGTTCTGACGGGGGGTCACGAGTCCAGGGGGACACGCGTGAACGAGCAGGAGCAGCAGGAGCAGGTCTTCGTCGAGACGCCCGCGCAGCGGGCGGCGCTCATCGACTCGATCGACGACCCGATCACCCGGCGACTGGTGCGCGTCGCGGTGCACGTGAAGGGCTACGCGCCCTACTACGCGGCCACGGCCGCGCTGTTCGGATTCCTGGCCTTCGGCCCACGACCCGACGGCGTTCGCCCCGACGGCTCGGCGTTCGGTGCGAACGCGGGGCGCGCCGGCGCCGTGGCGTCCGCGCCCGCCGACGGTACCCGGGGCGCGGGCGGCACGACGATCCCGTCGAGCCTCTCGCCGAACGCAGCCAATGCGCTCCTCGTCGGCGCGGCATCGGGATCGTTCGCCTCCGCGCTCGGCGGAGACGGCGGCGAGCTCAGCCTGGCCGACGGAACCGTCACGTCGACTCCGAACCTGCCCGAGGCGCCGGCGCCGCCGGAGTTCCCGGGCTTCGACGACGTCGACTACGGCAGCGCGATCGACGCCGGCTGCAGCGTGAAGCCACCGTCGCCTGCGCCGGAGGTCACCCCTTCGCGCGAGGTCGCGAACGCGCAGCAGACCGCCGAGGCCGCGGTCGGTGCCAAGGCGCCGGCCGACCTCGCGCCGTACGTGGAAGACGCCGCGGCCGCCAGCGGCTGCCCCGACGTCGCCGGCTCGGTGCCGGCGCTCCCGCTCCCCGGCCTTCCCGTCTGACGTTCCCGACCCGCGTCGGGGGGGCTCAGAGCGAGGGGCGCTGGCCAGGGAAGTGGCGGTCGAGCGCGAGGTCGATCGCGGGGCGGACCCGCCGGGCGAGCTCGAGGTTGGCGCACGCGACCCAGGCGACCGCTGACGTGGTGTCGAGGGGCGCGTCGAGCGGCGCGCCCCACGGGTCGGTGACGACGGCGCCCGCTTCTTCGAGCAGCAGCGCGGTGCAGCAGTCGTACGGGTGGCAGGCGAGCGCGTCGTCGATGCCCAGTGCAGCGAAGGCCAGGGGACGGAGGTCGCCGAGCAGGCGGTCGTGTCCGGCGAGCAGCTCGTAGTACTGCCCGGCGGTCGAGAGGTACTGGTCGTCGAAGATCGACAAGCTCGCGAGCGGGCGCCCGACGTGCAGCTCGCTCCACACGGTCTCCTCGAACGCTGCGAGGACGACCTTGCCCGCGGGGAAGAAGCGGGAGAACGACGCCCATCCGTGCTCGACGGTCGTCGCCGTCGACGGGCGGAGGACGACCGGAGCGACCGAGGACGAACGCACGTCCGTTCGGTTGACGACGAGTCCCCGTCCTCGCACCGCGCTGAGCTGATCGGACGCCCACTGCTTGGTCGTCGGCAGCTCCGTCATCACGGCGACGGCGATGTCGCGGAGCGAACCGCCGTGCGGCGCGAGCCCGCTCAGTACCCATGCCGGGCGCTTGTCGTACATGAGCCCCCGGGTGCCGTCGATCGGGTCGACGATGAGGGTCCACCGCGGCTCGCCGCGCCCGATCCTCACCGCGTCGAGCCCTTCGGCCACGAGCTCGACCGGTTCGCGCGGGGGCCAGCGATGATCGAGCCACCGCACGATCTCCTCGTCGGCGACGCGGTCGATCTCGTAGATCGTGTCGGCGGCGGTGACGGCCGAGATGTCCGCCGCGGCGCGGCGGTCGGCGCCGGTGACCTTCGCTCGCAGGTGGTCGTGCAGCGCGCAGATCAGCGCGCGCAGCTCGTCGAGATCAGTCGTCGCCGTGGATGTGCTGCGCGAGGTAGTGCGCTTCGCCGACCTGGCGGATCAGCTCGAGCTGGGTCTCGAGCCAGTCGGCATGCTCCTCCTCGCCGAGCAGGATGTGCTCGAGGATCTCGGCACTGCCGTTGTCGCCCTTCGAGCGGCACAGTTCGATGCCCGGGTTGAGTCGGGCGATCGCCTCGGTCTCGACGTCGAGCGCGAGCTTGAGCTTCTCCTGCATCGTCTCGCCGACGCGCACGTTGCCGAGGCGCTGCAGGTTCGGGACGCCGTCGAGGTAGAGGATGCGGTCCATGAGCGACTCCGCGTCCTTCATCTCGTCGATGGAGTCTTCGCGGAACTTCTTCGCCAGGCGCTCGTACCCCCAGTTCTCCGCCATCTTGGCGTCGATGAAGTACTGGTTGATGGCCGTCAGCTCCGCGGTGAGAACCTCGTTGAGGAGCTCGATGATCTCGGGGTCGCCCTGCACGGGGCGAGACTACGCGGCGCTGTGGCTGGCGGGGCGCGCCGTTCCGGCGCCGGCGCCGGCGTACACCTGCTGGGGGTCGTGACCAGCCGCGCGCAACAGGTCTTCGAGGACCGGCCAGCAGCCGCCGCATCGGGTGCCTGCACCGCAGCGGTCACCTACTTCCTCGATCGTGGTCGCCCCGCGGGAGATGGCGGCTCGGACCTTGCGGTCGCTCACCCCCCGGCACAGGCACACGTACATAGGACAGGTCCTCCTGTACCCAGAGGTTAGGCATGCCTAACTCCGTCCGCAACACAGCGGTCGTGTGACGGTGGTCATGTTGCCGGCTCCGGTAACGATCGTTACGGTGGCGCGATACATCGCGACGCGCCCGATGTTCTGCGCGTTCGCCGGAGTGGGGGAGTGCCATGTCGTACGAAGAGATCCTCGGCCGCACCGACGTCAACGACCTCGATGCGATCCTCGCGATCACGAACACCGACGTGAACGAGGTCATCCACGCCGTCCGCGACAACGCCGACGCCATCTTCACGTGGGACTACGAGCGCAGCCGCCCCCAGCTCGGCCGCCTGTACGAGAAGGCGAAGACGTCGCAGTGGAACGGCGAGGTCGACCTCGACTGGAGCCAGGACGTCGACCAGGAGAAGTTGGCTCGGGAGATGGGCCAGATCACGACGCCCGACCCGAACCTCCTCCCGAACTTCGCCGACTCACCTCTGGCGAAGTGGGGCGAGAAGGAGTGGGTCCAGCACGGCATCGAGAGCCAGAACTGGATGCTCAGCCAGTTCATGCACGGCGAGCAGGGCGCCCTCGTGTGCACTGCGAAGATCGTCGAGACGGTGCCGTGGATCGATGCGAAGTACTACGCGTCGACCCAGGTGATGGACGAGGCCCGCCACGTCGAGGTCTTCGCCAAGTACCTCGACACGAAGCTCTCCGGGCACTATCCGATCAACGCCCACCTCAAGATGCTGCTCGACGACATCATCGCCGACAGCCGGTGGGATATGACCTACCTCGGGATGCAGATCATGGTCGAGGGGCTGGCGCTCGCCGCCTTCGGCATGATGCAGCAGGTCACCCCCGAGCCGCTCCTGAAGCAGCTGCTCCGCTACGTGATGAGCGACGAGGCCCGCCACGTCGCGTTCGGTGTCCTGAGCCTCCAGGAGTACTACCAGGAGCTGTCGGAGCCGGAGCTCAAGGAGCGCCAGGAGTTCGCGTTCGAGGCGGCGGTCCGCATGCGCGACCGCTTCCTCCAGCAGGAGGTCTGGGAGCGGATGGGTGTCGCGCCCAAGGACGCGATCCACGCGCTCAAGATGCCCGGCGCGAAGCCGGAGGACGACCTGTTCCAGCAGCTGCTGTTCGCCAAGATCGTCCCGAACTGCAAGAAGCTCGGGCTCCTCGACGCCAACAACGGCTGGCTTCGCGAGCGCTTCACCGAGATGCAGGTGATCCAGTTCGAGGACTTCGTCGACACCAGCGACGAGTACGCGTCGCTCGACGAGGTGGCGAAGGACCGCGAGCTCGCCTAGTGCTTGCGAGGGGCGCGCTTGTGCCCCTTGCACACCTTCTTCGGATAGCCCCGCAAGGTCAGCAACTGCTCGCGGGTGTAGGTCGTCTCGTACGGGTCGAGGAGGTACACCCGCGCCGTCCCCGCGATGTCGTGGAGGTCGTTCTTCGACGTGCGGTCGGGCCGGTGTCCCCGGATCGGTGTGGGGGCAGCGGTCGTCATGCCCCCAGCGTGCGCCTGCGATCGTCGCGCGGGGGAGGGTCGAACGTCCCCGTCAGGGGAGACGTTCGATCCGCTCGATGAACAGCTCCGAGAACGCATCGCCGTCGACCTCGACGACGGCGCGGGTGGGGCGGCCCCCGCGCATGGCGACGTCGTCGCGCTCCTCGACGACGACGCCGTCCCATCCGGTGGCGACGGCGCAGGTGACCGGGTCCCAGTGGAAGTTGAGGAGGTCGTCGGGCAGCGCGGCGTGCTCGCGAGCGAACGAGGCGCGGTCGAGGTCGGACGCGTAGGCCTCCGCCTGCGCCGCGAGCACCTCGCCGACGCGTCCCGCGGCGCGCAGGCGCGGGAGATGCGCGCGGCGCAGGTGCGCGACGGCCGTGGCCGGCAACGTCACGAGGGTGAGGTCCCCGATGGCGCGGAGGGCGATCTCGCTCGCTCGTCGGTCGCACTGGAGGTTGAAGTCACGCTCGGGTCCCCATTCCGGCAACCCGGGCGCGAGCGGGCCGAGCCACCCGCCCATCGTCACGACCCGGGCTCGTTCGAGAGCGCCCGGGCGGGCCCGTTCGAGCGCGGCGAGATTGGTGAGCACGCCGATCGTGACGATCGTCGTCCCGGCGTCGACTGCCTCGCCGAGCGCGTCGACCGCGTCGTCGATCCGCCCCGGCGCAGCCACCGTCGGCTCCGGCCAGTACCGCTCGTCGCCTTCTGTGGCCCGGAACACGCTCCCGTCGCTGGCGGTGGCGGCGCCCGCGATCACCGGAACGTCAAACCGTCCGCACAACCGGAGGAACCACTGGGCCAACCCCGCCCGTTCTCCGCCGTCGTCGAGGTTGGTGGTGATGCCGGTGACGTCGACGTCGCGGGTCGCGAGGAGCAACGCGAGGGCGCAGGCGTCGTCGGGATCGCCGCCGAAGTCGGTGTCGAGGTGGATGCGCATCAGCCGGCCCTGGCCGGTGCGTTCGCACCGCACACGAGCACGCCGACACGCTCGCCGGGATTCGGCTCGTACACGCCTGACGTCAGGGCCGCGTAGGCCGTGGCGCCGCCTGGCTCGGCCACCTGCCGGACGACCTCCCACAGCCGCGCCTGCGCGCCGGCGACCGCTGCGTCGGGAACGAGCAGCGACCCGGCGATGCGGCTCCTGACCGACCAGCACACCTCACCGATGCGGCGCGCGCCGAGGGAGTCGGCCGCGACGCCGCCGACCTCGATGTCGACGGGTTCGCCCGCTGCGAGCGCTGCATGCAGCGTCGGGCATCCCTCTGTCTCGACGGCGACGATCCGCACGCGGTCGCCGAACGCCGCGGCGATGCCACCGATGAGGCCTCCTCCGCCGACGGCGACCAAGAGCGTGTCGAGATCGGGAGCCTGCCGTTCGAGCTCGAGCGCTATCGTCCCCTGCCCCGCCACCACATCGATCTGGTCGTACGCGTGGAGGGCGACCGCGCCCGTGGCGGCCTCGTGCGCGAGGCTCGCCTCCAACGCTTCGGCGTACGTCGATCCGGCGAGACGAACCTCCGTCGCGATGCCGCGGAGGCGCGTGACCTTGGCTTCCGGCGCGGTCTCCGGCACGAACACCGTCGATCGATGACCGAGACGCGCCGCGGCGAACGCGGCAGCCAGGCCTGCGTTCCCCCCGGACGCGATGACGATGCCGACCTCTGGCACCTCCGTCGAGAGCAGCCGGTTGAACATGCCGCGGGGCTTGAAGCTGCCGGTGTGCTGGAGCTGCTCGAGCTTGAACACGACGCCGTCGGCGTCGACGACCGGTGTCTCGCGTACCCAACCGGTGACGCGTGCCGCGGCGGCTTCGACGTCGGCGCGGGTCACGAGCACGTCCCATACTGGACCGGTGAGCGACCCGTCCGACAAGCCACACGTCCCCTCCCCGCTGCCGCCCGAGCGCCTGCTCGAGTCGATGGCGACCGGCTGGGCGGAGCGCCCGCCGACGGTGACCGGCGCGTTCCCGCAGGCGCCGTTCCACGCCGAGCGCAGGGCGCGCGTGTCGGAGCGTTTCCCGGGCGAGTGGATCATCGTGCCGACGGGTGGCCTCAAGGTCCGCGCCAACGACACCGACTACCGCTTCCGCCCGGGCAGCGACTTCGCTTGGCTCACCGGCTACCACGAGCCCGACGCCGTGCTCGTGATGGAGCCGGTGGACGGCGGCCACCGTGCGGGCCTCTTCGCGTTCCAGCTGCCGTCGCGGGAGACGAAGGAGTACTTCACCGACGTCCGCAACAGCGAGCTCTGGGCCGGCGCCCGCTTGTCGCTCGCCGAGGTGACCATCGCGCTCGGCATCGACACCGCTCCGCTCGACCAGCTGGAGGAGACGCTGAAGCGGATCGAGGGTGCGCCGGCTCGCGTCGTGCGGGGGTACGAGCCTCGAGTCGACGCCCTGGTCGCAGCCGACGACGACGCGGACAAGGAGCTCGTCCGCTTCCTCGCCGAGTGCCGCCTCGTGAAGGACGCCCACGAGATCGCCTGCCTCGAACAGGCGGTGGCGGCGACGGTCAAGGGCTTCGAAGACGTGGTGCGGGCGCTGCCGGAGGCGGTGGCGGCGGCGACGGGCGAGCGGTGGGTCGAGGGCACCTTCAACCGGCGGGCGCGCACCGAGGGCAACGATGTCGGCTACGAAACGATCGCCGCCTGTGGGCACAACGCGTGCTCGCTCCACTGGATCAAGAACGACGGGCCGGTGCGCGACGGCGACCTGCTCCTCCTCGATGCCGGCGTCGAGGGACCGGAGCTCTACACCGCCGACGTCACGCGCACGATCCCTGTGTCCGGCCGCTTCACCGCCGAGCAGCGGGAGGTGTACGAGGTCGTGCTGCGAGCGCAACGGGCCGGGATCGCGGCGTGCCGGCCCGGTGCGATGTTCCTCGACCCGCATGTCGTGGCGATGCGCGTGATCGCGGAGTGGCTGGTCGAGAAGGGCATCCTCGCCTGCACGGTCGACGACGCGATGGCCGACGACGCGCGCCTCTACCAGCGATACACGCTGCACGGGACGAGCCACATGCTGGGCCTCGACGTCCACGACTGCGCCGCATCACGCGACCGGCATCGAGGCGAGGCGCTCGAAGCCGGGATGGTGCTGACGGTCGAGCCGGGGTGCTACCTGCGGCCCGACGACCTCACCGTCCCGGAGCAGTACCGCGGCATCGGCGTGCGCATCGAAGACGACGTGCTGATCACCGAGGACGGCCGCCGTGTGCTGTCGGACGCGCTCCCGACGGATCCCGACGAGATCGAGCGCTGGATGGCCGCCCTCCTCGATTGAGGAGGCTCAGACGGCCTCGAGCTGCTTGGCCTCCTCGGCCTCACGAGCCCGCTTGTTCTTGAGGCGGGTCGCGACCTTCCCGAGGCGGGTGATGTACTTGAGGATCCGCTCGCGAGCCTGCTCCGCCTCGTCGGTGAGGCCGGTCAGCTCCTCGAGCTTCCAGTGCCGGAGCACGACGGGCTGGAGGATCTTGTCGTGGTGCAGCGCGAAGTCGTAGACGCCGGCGTTCGCGATCACCTTCGCGTGCTGGTCGAAGTTCGGGATGCCGACGCCCGGCATGGCGAAGCCGACGACCTCCGGCTCGAGAGCGAGCACGAACCCTGACGGGTCGAGCTCGATCGCGGCCGACGTGATGTCCCGGTAGAACAGGTAGTGGAAGTTCTCGTCGACCGAGACCCGCTTCATGACCTCGTAGCCCGCGGGGTCGGTGAGCAGCTTCCCCGTGTTGAGGTGCGAGATGACGGTCGCCAGCTCCTGCATCGTCACGTAGATCATCCCGCGCATCGCGGAGACGGGGTGGGGGACGATGCCGCCCGACACCTGGGCCATCCGCGCCCGCTCGAGCTCGACCGGATCGAGGGCCCGGGTGACCGTGAGGTAGTCGCGGATGACGATCGAGTGGCGACCCTCTTCCGCCGTCCACCGACGGGCCCACTCGCCCCACGCGCCGTCGCCGCCGAAGGCCCGATGGATCTCCATCGAGTAGTAGGGCAGGTTGTCCTCGGTCAGGAGGTTGACGAACAGCGCGCTGCGCACCGGCGCGGGCGGCGCATCGTCCGGTACGACCCAGATCTCTTCGTCGTCGAAGTCGCGAGCGCGCGACCACGGGACGAGGCGGTGCGGGAACCACTCCTTCGTCTTCGAGTAGTGGCGCTCGACGAGGCTTTCGACGGTGGGCTCGAGCTCGTGCAGGAGGCGGGCGTCATCCATTGCCCTACAGCCTACCTACCGGTAGGTAGGCGCGCACACCTGCTCGTCGTTCAGGCCGGATAGAGCTGCGGCGCCGCGCCGTCGACGAGCTGCCGCCGGAGCTCCGCCGACAGCCACCGCCACAGGTCGACGACCGACTGCGGCGCAGGCAACGTCAGCACGAGGCCTTGTTCGCACAGCCGTTGCGCGTCGATGGCGAGCTCGTGCAGCTTCTCGACGTCGTCGGCCGCGGTCACGGAGAGCTCGAGTGCGACGTCGACGCGGTCGCGGCCGCGCGAGTGCGCCAGCCGGGCGGTGTCGGCGATCCGCTCGAGCGCCGGGTGGCCCGACCAGACCGCCCATGCGCAGTCGAGCAACGCCTGGGCTTCCGACTCGCCGTCACCACGCACCAGCGGGAGCTCGCGGAGGAGATCGTCGAGGTGCTCGTCGGCCGCGACGATCAATGCGGTCGGCAGCCCGGCCAGCTTCACCGCAACGACCTGCTCGTCGCGTTCGAGGGCGCGCGCCTGGACGACCATCGGCCCCGATGCCGCGCCATCAGCCGACCGGTCGTCGCGCTCGATCTCGAACCACACGGTCTTGCCCGAGCCGTCGAGCTGCTCGCCCACTGCGCTGGCGACGGCCGCCACGATGAACAGCCCGCGGCCCGTCGTCGTCTCGTCCGTCAGGTCGCCGCGGATCTCGGCCGGTTCGACGATGCGGTCGTCGACCACCGAGGCGACCATCGAGTCGAGGAGGACCGGACGGGCCGAGTGATCACGGACCTCGACGCGAAGCCGGTGCTCGTCGAGGGTGATCGCAACGACGATCGCGGAGCGGGCATGGATGATGGCGTTGGTCGTCAGCTCGCTCACCGCGAGGAGGGTGTCGTCGACGAGGTCGTCTGCACCCCAGGCCTGCAGGCGGTCGCGCACGAAGCGCCGCGCCGCGCTCGCGCTGTCGAGCACGGGTTCGAGCGAGATCGAGTCGAAGCGGCCGGCGTGGGTTCTCATCGCATGATCACGCGCTCGGGGTCGACAGGTCGCCCGTGAGGAAGCCGCGCAGCTGCGAGATCGGTCGTTCGATCCGGATGCCGTCGCTGCTGATGACGAACTCCCGAACCGACTTGTCGTGGGCGCTGCCGCGCATCTTCAAGACGGTGAGGGCGCGGCGGATCTCGCTCTCGCCTTCGATGTAGCGGAGGAGGAGAACGACGTCGGTGATCGTCGAGATGTGCGAATCGGTGATGGTCGTCCCGCCCGACAGGTCGGACGTCGTGACCGTGAAGAGCCCGGCGATCTCCTCCTGCTTGATGTACGCCGACAGCCCGATGACGAACTCGCGGAACGCCTTCGCCGTCGCCCCCCGCTCGAGGGCCGACAACGAGTCGACGGTGATGCGCTGCGGGCGGTACTCGTCGATCAGGTTCTTCATCCGGATGAGGTGATCCTCGAGTCCGGCCGACTCCGGGAAGGCGGAGTGGATGCGCAGCAGGCCCCCGGTCTCGGCCTCGGAGAAGTCGATGCCCCATCCGCGGGCGTTGCGATGCAGCTGCTCGCGGCTCTCTTCGAACGAGAACGAGAGGCAGCGCTCGCCCGCGGCGATGCCCCCGGCGAGGAAGTGCGTCGCGGTGAGCGTCTTGCCAGCGCCGGTCGGGCCGGACACGAGCACCATCGAGTCCCGGAACCAACCCCCGTTGCACATGTCGTCGAGGGTGTCGATGCCGCTCGAAATCCGTTCGTCGGTCGACCGCTGCCGGATGTCGATCGCCGTCAGCGGGAGGACCGTGAGCCCCTCGCCCGAGATGACGCTGAACGGGTACTCGCCTCGCTGGTGGCTCGTGCCCCGCATCTTCAAGACCTCGAGGGTGCGGCGGCGTTGTCCGTCTTCCAGGACGTTGCGGAGGACGAGCACGTTGTCGGCGACGAAGTCTTCGACGCCGAACATGCCGGCGTCGCCGTACTCGCCCGGGCGCTCGCACGTCAGCACCGAGGTGACACCCATGCCCCGCAACGACGCCGCGAGTCGGTGCAGCTCACCGCGGATGAGGTGCTCGTCGGGAACCTGCGCGAAGAGCCCGCCGACCGAGTCGACCGCGACACGGGTCGCGCCGACGTCCTGCACGGCGTGACGCACCCGAGCGAGCAGCGCGGCGAGGTCGTAGTCACCGAAGACCTGCGCCTCGATCGCCGGGTTCGGGGCCGCGTCGACGAAGCGCCAGAGGCCCCGTTTCTCGAGCTCCGCGATGTCGAAGCCGAGCGACCGCGCGTGGGCCCGCAGATCGTCGGGCGCCTCTTCCAGCGTCACGAAGACGCCCGGTTCGCCGGACGCCGCTCCCGCTGCGAGGAAGTGCACGGCGAAGACGGTCTTGGCGCTGCCCGCCGTGCCGGAGACGAGCGTCGTGCGTGCCTTGGGCAACCCGCCGTGGGTGACGAGGTCGACGCCCGGCATCCCGCTGGGGAGCTTGTCGATGAACGACGGCGGGGGGAACGAGTCGCTCACGGCGTCTGGCTCACGGTGTCGGGCAGCAGGTAGGAGAGGAGGTCGTCGCCGCGGGAGAGATCGCCGATGATCCGGTACTCCGGCTGGGGCTCCACCCGGACCAGCGTCGGCGTGGCGAGGATGCCGTGCTGGTCGGCCACGTCCGGTCGCTGCAGCACGTCGACGATGTCTACCCGGAAGCGCTCGGAATCCTGCGCCTGCAGCGCCTGCACACGGGCCACGGCAGCCTGCGAGCGCGGCGAAGAACCGGCGACGAACAGCCGGAGCACGACATGAGGTGGCGAGGCGGGATCCGTCGACTCCAAGGCGGTTCAGGTTGTCACGCCGATCGCAGCTTCTGCCATCCGCGTTCTCGCCGCAGCCGGTCGTTACCCTCGCCTGCAGACGAGGAGGACGGGCGATGAGCGTGGGCGAGGACGACTTCGATCGCTTGGGGTCGGCGGTGGCGCGGGTGCTGCGAGATGCCTTCCGAGTCGCGGAGGACGCCCGTCGCGAAGGGGTCGCCGACGCTGGCGCGCTCGCGGCACAGGTCGGCGACGAGATCGAGCGTTCGCTGCGCGAGGCGGTCGCGATGCAGTCGAGCGTCCGGCGCGAGGCCGAGGACATGATGGCCTCGGTCCGCTCGACGACCTCCTCCGCGCAACGGGCGGTCGAGGAGATCCTCGACGGCGCTCGGCAGGAGGCGACGCGGGTGCGGGAGGAGGCGGCGGCGGAGGCGGATGCGCTGGTGTCGGCCGCACGTGAAGCCCTCGACCGTGCTCGCGGGATCGTCGAGGCGGAGCGGGCGACGTTCGAGGCCGACGTCGAGCGCATCGTCGTCGATCTCCAGCGAGCCGTCGACTCGATGCAGGCCGACAACGTGGCCCGTCGGAGGGTGACCCTCGAGCGCGCCGCGGCCGAGGCTGCAGCGATCCTCCGCCAGGCGCGGCTGCACCACCGGTCGGTCGCGGCGGAGGTCGACCGGATGATCGAGGCCGCCGCCGAGGAGGCCGCCGCACTTCGCAAGGCCGCCCGCGAGGATGCGCTGCGCATCGCCGCGGAGGTCTCGAGCGTCGTCGACCTCAGCCCCCGTGCCGTCGCACGGGGCCGGGGCGCCGGCGCCGGCGCCGGCCGTCGCAGAGCCGGCTGAGCGTCGCCGTTAGCCTCGCGGCGTGATCGCCAGCGGCGCCCCGGACGACGTGTGGGCGCCACCGCCCGGTGGGTGGACCGGCGTGTCGCCGCGGCTGGGGTCGGCCCGCCGGCTCCTGCTGTTCACCGTCTCGTCGCCCGTCGTGCTCGGGGGCGTTGCCGTCGCGGCGATCTTCGGTGGCGCGGCCGGCGCGTTCGCCGCCCTCGCGGTCTTCGCGGTCGTCCTCGCCCTGCTGGTTCAGGTGATCGACCGGCAGTGGCGAGCCATCGGGTACGCGGAACGCGACGACGACCTCCTCGTCAAGCGCGGCGTGCTGTTCCGTCAGCTCGTCGTCGTGCCGTACGGCCGGATGCAGTTCGTCGACGTCACCGGTGGGCCGCTCGAGCGGCGGTTCGGACTCGCGACCGTCCAGCTCCACACCGCGGCCGCGGTCACCGACGCCGCGATCCCCGGCCTGGTGCCCGAGGAGGCGGCGCGCCTGCGGGATCGTCTGGCGGCCCTCGGCCAGGCCCGCAGCGCGGGTCTGTGACCGACCACGACGACGGGCCCGTCGTCGCCGTCGTCGGTGAGGAGTGGCGTCGCCTCCACCCTGCGAGTCCGATCGTGCGCGGTTGGCAACCGCTCGTCGCCGTGCTCGCCCTCGGGCTTCAGGACGGGTTCGAGCCGCAGCGGCTCGCGGTCACCGGGGTGTTGGCGGTCGTGGCGGTCGTCGTCGGCGCGATGTACTACTGGCTCTCTTGGCGCGTCGCTCGGTTCCGTCTCGACGGACCCGACCTCGTCGTCGAGAGCGGCGTGCTGTTCAAGCGATCGCGCCGGGTCCCGCTCGCGCGGCTGCAGGCGGTCGACATCGTGCAGCCCCTGCTCGCTCGCGCCCTGGGCCTCGCCGAGCTTCGGCTGGAGGTGGCGGGCGGTAAGTCGTCGGACGCTCCGCTGGCGTACCTCGATCTCGAATCCGCGCGCGCGGTGCGGAACGACCTGCTCGTGCTCGCCGCCGGGCTGCGCGACGACGTCAGCGTCGATCCCGCGCCGCCGGAGGCGATGGAGGTCGTTCTCGCGACGACGCCGTCGAGCACGCTCCTCGCCGCGGTCGTGCTCGAGGGTCCCGCGGTCATGCTCCTCGTCGTCTTCACCATCGCGCTCGCGATCGGGGTGGTCACGGGCGAGTTCGCGATCGCCCTCGGCGCGGTCGGACCGATCCTCTTCGGGCTCGGAGGACCGGTATGGGCGTCGTTCACCCGCAACTACGGGACGACGCTCGCCGATTCACCCGACGGGCTGCGCATCCGGCGAGGCCTGATCGAGACGCGGTCGCAGACGGTCCCACCTGGTCGGGTCCAGGGCGTCGTCGTGCGCGAGCCGTTGGTCTGGCGGCTCTTCGGATGGGTGCGCGTCGCTGCGACGGTGGCGGGATATGCGGGCGGCGACCAGGCCGAGCGCAGCACGACCCTGCTTCCTGTCGCGTCGGCGGCGACGGCCCAGGGCGTGGTCGACCGGGTGCTCCCCGGCGTCGATTGGCGGTCGGTGCCGCTGTCGCCCGCTCCGGTGCGAGCGAGGTGGCGCGCGCCCGTCGAGGGGGGCCGCCTCGGCGCGGGGATCGGCGACGACGGGGCGGAGCGCGTCTTCGTCACCAGGAGGGGCCGCTTCGGCCAACGGACCGACGTCGTGCCCCTCGCCCGACTCCAGAGCGTGCGCCTTCGGCAGGGTCCGCTCCAGCGGTGGCTCGGTCTGGCATCGGTGTTCGCCGACGTCTCGCCCGGACCGGTCCGTGCGGTCGGGCTCCATCGCGATGCCTTCGACGCCCGCGCGCTCGTCGACCGGCTGGTGACAGATGCGCGAGCGGCGCGCGCCGCAGCCGCGCCCGACCGCTGGCTCCATCGCCCGCCGGCGGGCGAAGAGTACGGTCCGCCGGCGTGATCCGCCCGCTCGACGCGTTCGGTTACCGGTCGTGGGCGCGCCCGGAGAGCGTTGCCTCCAACCGGCTGCCGATCGCTGCGACCGCCCAGAGCGGGCGCCCTCGCGTCGACCTCGACGGCCCCTGGCAGTTCGTCCTGCGTGATCGACCGGAAGACGTCACCACCGACGACCTGGCCGGCGACGCGTCCTCCTGGTCGACGATCGACCTGCCGCTGAACTGGACGGTCGCAGGCTTCGACCGCCCGCACTACACAAACGTCCAGATGCCCTTTCGGGGGCCGCTGCCCACGGTTCCGCACGACAACCCGACGGGTGTGCACCGGCGGCGGCTCGAGATCCCGAGCGACTGGGCGGGCGACCGCGTCGTCCTCCACGTCGGTGCCGCGGAGTCGGTCCTGTACGTCCACATCGACGGTGTGCCGGTCGGGATGGGCAAGGACTCACGTCTCCCGCACGAGTTCGACGTGACCGAGCACGTGCGACCCGGCCACTCGTGCGACATCGCGCTCACGGTCGTGCGGTGGAGCGATGCCACGTACCTGGAAGACCAGGACCACTGGCACCACGGCGGCATCTCCCGCAGCGTGTGGCTCGAGGCGCGCCCTGCGGTCCACCTCGAGGACGTCGGCGTCGTGGCCGACCGCGATCCCGACACCGGCCTCGGCACGCTCGACGTGTCGGTGCGGGTCGCGGCGCCGGGGTACCTGCCGAGAGGTTGGCGGGCGCGTCTCGTCGCACCGTCGATCACACCCGAGCCGGTCGAGGCGGAGGTCTTCGGGGAGCACCCGACGAAGACGTGGGTGACCGTCGCCCGCGTCGACGGTCGGTCGGCGCGGCTCCACGTCGACGCCGGCGTCGTCGATGCCTGGTCGGCCGAGACCCCGGTTCTCCACGACGTCGCCGTCGAGCTCGTCGACGACGCGGGGACGATCCGCGACCAGATGTCGTTGCGCATCGGGTTCCGCCGCGTCGAGGTTCGCGGCCACGAGCTTCTCGTCAACGGGCGCGCCGTGCTCGTCAAAGGCGTGAACCGCCACGAGCACGACGAGCGCAGGGGCAAGGCCGTCACGCAGGAGTCGATGCTGCAGGACGTGCTGCTCATGAAGCGGCACAACATCAACACCGTCCGCACGTCGCACTACCCGAACGACGAGCACTGGTACGAGCTGTGCGACGAGTACGGGCTGTACGTGATCGACGAGGCGAACCTCGAGAGCCACGCGTACCTCCGCTCGGCGACGAAGGATCCGCGATGGGCACCGGCGATCCTCGAGCGGATCACCCGCATGGCCCATCGAGACCGCAACCATCCGTCGGTTCTCGTGTGGTCGCTCGGGAACGAATCCGGTGCGTCACCGGTCCTCGACGCCGCCGCGACCTGGCTCCGTTCCTGGGACCGCACGCGTCCTGTCCAGTACGAGAGCGGCGCCTACGAGCAGGAGCTGGCGGCCCGCGTCGACGGGCTTCCGATCCGGCCCGCCGACACGTGGCGCGAGCGACGCGTCGACTCGGACATCGCGGCGCCGATGTACCCGTCGATCGACGAGCTCGTGCACTGGGCAACCACCGAAACCCCTACCGGACCGCTGATCATGTGCGAGTACGCGCACGCGATGGGCAACAGCTGCGGCAGCCTCGACGACTACTGGCGCGTCATCGAGACCTATCCCGGACTCCAGGGTGGATGCATCTGGGACTGGGTCGACCAGGGTCTCGTCAAGGAGACCGACGACGGCCGCGAGTACTGGGCGTTCGGCGGTGACTTCGGTGACGAGCCGAACGACCGGGAGTTCTGCATCAACGGCCTCGTCTTCCCCGATCGCACGCCGCATCCGGCGCTGCTGGAGTACAAGAAGGTCGTCCAGCCGATCGCGATCGAGGACGTCGACGTGGCTCGTGGCCGGCTTCGGGTGACGGCGAAGACCGACTTCGTCGACCTCTCGTGGCTGCGCCCGGTGTGGGAGCTGGCCGTCGACGGCGAGATCGTGGAAGAGGGCTCGCTCGACCCGCTGTCGATCGGCCCTGGCGACTCGACCACGGTCGTCCTGCCGTTCGCGCCGCCATCGGTCGCCGACGGTCAGCAGGCCCATGTCACCATCCGCTTCCTCACGACGGACGATCTGCCGTGGGTCGCAGCCGGACACGAGGTGGCGTGGGAGCAGTTCCTCGCCACCTCGGCCCCGTCGTCCGCCCACCGTTCTGTGACGTCGAATCGACCGGGGGCCGTTACGGACCAGGTGACGGACCGGGATGGGGCGCAGGTCGGGGAGGTGCTCGCGGAGTGGCCAGCGGTGTCGCTGTGGCGGGCGCCGACGGACAACGACCGCTTCGCCACGCCCCCGCCCGCTGCGAAGTGGGACGGGTGGAACCTGCGCGCACCCGACCTCGACGGCCTCGGTGTGCAGGTCGACACGACTGAGACGGAGGTGGACGGAGGCCTGCTGTTCGACCACGTGATCGCGATCCCACCCGAGCTCGACGACCTGCCCCGGGTCGGCGTTCGCCTCGCTCTGGTCGCCGGCTACGAGGAGACCGAGTGGCTCGGCAACGGACCGCACGAGAACTACCGCGACCGCCGTGCGTCCGCGGCGTTCGGTAGGTGGACGTCCGCCGTCGACGACTGGCCGGTGATGTACGTCCACCCGCAGGCGACCGGCAACCGCACCGGCGTGAGGTGGCTCCGTCTGACGGGAGAGCGGGTCGACGACGTGATGATCGAGCTCCTCGAGCCGGACGCCGCCGAGGTGACGGTGTCCCACTTCACCGACGACGACCTCCACGAGGCCGCGCACACCGTCGACCTCGTGCCAAGAGCGGAGACCTACGTGTGGCTCGACGTGGCGCATCGCGGTGTCGGCAGCGGCGCCGTGGGCCCCGACACGCTGGCCCCGTACCGCGTCGGTCGTGGGACCTACCGCCTCTCGTACGTCGTGAGGGTCGGAGCGTCGCGAGCATGAGTCGCGTCGACGAGCTGCTCCGACAGCTCACCTTGCAGGAGAAGGTGTCGCTCACGGCCGGCTACGACATGTGGCACACCCCGCCCGTCGAACGCCTCGGCATCCCGCCGCTGAAGATGAGCGACGGCCCCGTCGGGGTACGAGGCGCGAGCAACACCGGCGGGCCGCCCTCCGCGTGCTTCCCGTGCGGAACCGCGCTCGCCGCCACGTGGGACGTCGACCTCGTACGACAGGTCGGAGCCGAGCTCGGCGCGGAGCTGCACGCGAAGGGCGCGCACGTGCTGCTCGCGCCGACGGTGAACATCCACCGCCATCCGCTGGCCGGACGGAACTTCGAGTGCTACTCGGAGGATCCGCTCCTCACCGCCCGCATGGCCGTCGCCTACATCTCCGGCGTGCAGTCGACAGGGGTCGGTGCCTGCATCAAGCACTTCGTCGCGAACGACTCGGAGTTCGAGCGCTTCACCATCTCGTCGGAGGTGCCCGAGCGGGCGCTGCGCGAGGTCTACCTCCGGCCGTTCGAGATCGCGCTCGAAGACGCCCGCCCGCTCGCGGTCATGGCGTCGTACAACAAGCTGGGCGGCACCTGGGCGAGCGAGCACCCGTGGCTGCTCACGACGGTGTTGCGCGACGAGTGGGGCTACGACGGACTCGTCATCTCCGACTGGTGGGCGACCCACACGACTTCGGACGCAGCGAACGCGGGCCTCGATCTCGAGATGCCAGGACCGACGCTGCATCGGGGCGACGCGCTGGTGTCGGCCGTCGAGAGCGGCGAGGTGTCGAACGAGGTGCTCGACGGACTGGTGCGGCGCGTCCTCACGGCAATGGAGCGAACTGGTGCCCTCGACGCTCAGCGCCTGGAGGAGCGGGCGGACGACACGCCCGAACGGCGCGAGGTCGCTCGCCGGGCGGCTTCCTCGGCGATCGTGCTCCTGAAGAACGACCACGGGCTGTTGCCCATCGACCCCGCCGTCGCGCGCCGGGTGGCCGTACTCGGCCCGAACGCCGACGCGCTCAACATCCTCGGCGGCGGGAGTGCCGCCGTGACCCCGTACTACGCGGTGTCGCCCGTCGACGGTCTGCGCGCAGCGTTCCTCGGAGCCGAGGTCGTCCACGAGCCCGGGTGCTCGATCACCCGCTATCCGCCGCTGGTCGACGTGCGGTGGACGTCGACCGCGGATGGCGACCCAGGGCTCGACGTGGTCGTGGTGGCCGGTGACGATCCCGACGGCACGGACGTCCTGGAGCGGCACGTGACGCGTCGCTCGACGCTCAACTGGGGCGGCCCCGACCGCCCTGCCACCTGGTCGGCGCGCATGACCGGAACGCTCCGCGCGTCGACAACAGGGCGGCACGTGTTCCAGGGAGGCTCGGCCGGCGTGTTCCGCATCTCGATCGACGACGAGGTCGTGGTCGACGGCTGGAACCCGGAGGACGCCGGCCGCGGACGCCGCGTGGAAGGCGGCATCCACCTCGTCGAAGGCCACGAATACGCGCTGCGGGCCGACTTCTGCGCGCCGCCGAACGCTCGGGGCAACGGAGGACTCGGCGGCCTCGAGATCCGCTGCCAGGCGCCGCTTCCCGACGACGCGTTCGAGCGAGCGGTCACCGCCGCCCGTGATGCCGACGTCGCGGTCGTCGTCGTCGGCACGAACGGCGACTGGGAGACGGAGGGCCGCGACCGCAAGACGATGGACCTGCCGGGGCGCCAGGTGGAGCTGATCGAGGCGGTCGCCGCCGCCAACTCCGACACCATCGTCGTCGTCAACGCGGGGTCGCCCGTGGCGATGGAATGGGTCGACCGCGTTCCCGCGGTCGTGCAGTCGTGGTTCCTCGGCCAGGAGACGGGCAACGCGATCGCCGACGTGCTCACCGGCGCGGTCGATGCGTCGGGACGCCTGCCGACCACGATCCCGAGGGCGCTTCGCGACACGCCGGCCTTCCTCAACTACCCCGGCGAGTTCGGCACGGTGCACTACGGCGAAGGGCTCTTCGTCGGCTACCGGTGGTACGACGCGCGCCAGATCGAGCCGCAGTTCCCGTTCGGCCACGGGCTGTCGTACACGACCTTCGACTACGGCCCGCTGCGGGCGACGGTCGACCGCGACGACGTTCGCGTGGAGGTCACGATCACGAACACCGGCGCACGCGACGGGGTCGAGACCGTGCAGCTGTACGTGCGCGACGTGGAGGCGTCGGTGCAGCGGCCCGCCAAGCAGCTCGAGGCGTTCGCCAAAGTGGCGGTCGCCGCCGGCGAAGCACGTGATGTCGTCGTGAGGCTCGACCGCCGGGCGTTCGCGTTCTGGGATGTTCGGTCGAGCGGGTGGCGCGTGGCGCCGGGCGAGTTCGAGATCCTCGTCGGCCGTTCGTCGCGCGACATCCGTCAGAGGACGACGATCACCGCCGGCAAATGAAGGGCTGGGTCGCGACCGCGCCCATCCGCATCTGCGACGCCGGCGGCTGGACCGACACCTGGTTCGCCGGACACGGGCTGGTCGTGAACATCGCGGTGGAGCCGCGAGCCGAAGCGGTCGTGACGACGAGGGAGCGGGGAGCCGGCCCGGGGGTCCGCCTCCACGCCGCCGACTTCGGGGACGACTACGAGTTCGATCTCGACGATCCGCCGAACCGGCATCCGCTCCTCGAGCAGTCCATTCGCGACGCCGGCATGCCGGACGACACGACCGCGATCGACGTGCGGGTGCGCTGTGCTGCACCGGCCGGAGCGTCGACGGGTACGAGCGCCGCGGTGTCGGTGGCGCTCCTCGCCGCGTGCACCGCCGCCGCGGGGACGACCGTCACCCCGCAGCAGATCGCGGAGCGAGCCCATCGCGTGGAGACCGAACGCCTCGGGTTGCAGGCCGGGATCCAGGATCAGCTCGCCTCTGCCCATGGCGGGGTGTGCGTGATCGACATGCATCGGTACCCAGAGGCCACCGTGCAGCAGGTTCGGCTGTCGCGCGACTTCAACGCAGCGCTCCAGGCGTCGCTCCTGCTCGTCTATCTCGGCACGAGTCACGTGTCGTCCGACGTCCACCGGTCGGTGATCACGGAGCTCGAGCAAGAGGGCAGCGCCGCGCCCCGCCTCGCCCGGCTGCGGAGATGCGCTGCCGCGGCCCGTGACGCGCTCGTCGCCGAGGACCTGCGCGCCTACGCCCGGGCGCTCGTCGACAACACCGACGCACAGGCCGCTCTGGCTCCGGGCATCGTCGGCGCCGAAGCCAGCGCACTCATCGACCTCGCGGCGGGGCTCGGCGCGATGGGCTGGAAGGTGAACGGTGCGGGCGGGGCGGGCGGGTCGGTCACCGTCCTGGTGCCGCCGGACGACGCTTCGGTACGCGCTGCCGTCGTCGAGGCGCTCGCGGCCCACCCTCGGTGGGAGATCATCCCCACCCGGATCGCCGCGACGGGCGTCGAGGTCGCGCGGCTCGGCGGCTTCTGAACGAACGGCCACACGCGACGAGGGGTGGCCGCAGCCACCCCTCGCCTGGATTCGTTGTGCGTGCGACCCGAACGGCCGCCCGACCTCAGCGCTTCTTCGCCGCGGTGGTCTTCTTGGCGGTGCCGGCGGCCTTCTTGGCCGGGGCAGCCTTCTTGGCCGGAGCCGACTTCTTGGCTGCGCCGCCCTCGGCGGGCCAGACGCCCTTCGCGAGCTTCGGAGCCTGCGACGGCGTCATGACCGCATCCTTGAAGCCCTTGAGAGGCGTGATGCGCGCCTTCTTCGACGCCTTGATCTTGATCTGCTCACCAGTGGCTGGGTTGCGGCCCATTCGTGCCGGCCGCTCCACCTTCGAGAACTTCGCGAAGCCGGTGATGCCGACCGGCTCGCCCTTCGAAACGACCGCGGTCACGACCTCCGTGAAGCCCTTGAGGGTCGCGTCGACCTGTCGAGGCTCTTGGCCGGTGTGAGCGGCGATCGCATTCACGAGCTCCCGTCGATTCATCCTGCTCGGGTCTCCTTCTTCGGGTCCTTGTTCGGATCGCTGACGGTTGCAGTGTGTCCTGTCCCGTCCGCGAAATCGCGGATACCCGCGACGCTCTCCGTCTCGACGCCATCCCACACGACCGCGCGTTCGGCGGTGACCGCCACCTCGACGCCATCCTCCGACGGGCTTGCGGTGCCCTGACCGCGCAACATCAGGCCTCGCTTGCCGCTCGGCCCGGGTGAGACCCACTCGTCGATCGTCACCGCCGCCGGGCTGTGAGAGCCCCCGCCGACGACGTCGAACACCCGCGCTGCGACGGTGGCCGTGGAGGTGTCGAGCGCCCACCGGGCAGGAAGGGCGAGCGGTCCGTGCGCGGTGTACCAGCCCAACGCCGCGCGCTCGCGCGATGCGAGGTGAGCCACGGCGTCCGGGAGCGCCTCGACGGCGATGGTGCGACCGTCATCGTCGGTCTCATCGCCGAGGTCATCGGTGTCGGCGCCGTCGGTCGAGCCACCTTCGACGACCGGTGACGAGACCGCACCCCAACCGTCGTCGTGCACGAGCTCGTTCCCGCGCACGTGCGCGACGGCGTCGACCTCGAGCGACAGCAGCACCCACCGCCCGGGGAGCGTTCCGAACCGGCCGCTGATCAGATCGAAGGCACCGCCCGCGAGCTCGATCGCGTGCTTCGACGCGAACGACGCGGCGATGCGGGGCACGTCGAGCGCGGCACCTGATGTCGCGACACCGAGCGGATCGCGGGCGTCGACGACCGTCGCCGTCGCGGCCATCACCACCGCGTCGTCGCCGTTCCACACGAGGACCCCGCAGCGCGGCTTCTTCGTCAGCGTGCGCACCTTCAGCGCCTTCGCTGCGGTGAACGACCACAGTCGCCCGCTCGACTCGACGAAGAGGTCGGGCGTGACGTGGGGGCCGCGCTTCGAGTCGACCGCTACGAACATCGACGTCGAAGCGGACAGGACCGAGAGCGTGTCGTCGTGGAGCAGCACGCGGCGACCTTTCCCTCCGGACGGACGCGCAACCCTCTACCGTTGCCGCAAGATCCGAGAAGGGGGACGAGCAATGGCGGGAATCGGCCTTCCGAAGGGGCCCGACGACGTCACCGCGGAAGCGCTGACCGAGGCCCTTCGATCGACCGGCACGCTGTCAAGCGACGGATCCGTCGCCCGCTTCGACTTCGAGCAGATCGGCATCGGCGTCGGCGTCCTCGCACTCCTGTGGCGCCTCACCGTCGAGTACGAGCCGGCGGGGGCGGGCCCGGCGACGATGGTCCTGAAGCTGCCCCACACGATGCCGGCGTCGCGCCACATCGCCGATGCCTTCCGCTTCTACCTGCGTGAGGTTCGGTTCTACGAGGTGGTCGGGCACCGCACGCCGCTCGACACCGCCGACTGCTACTACTCCGCGTACGACGACGCGAGCGGCGACTTCGTGCTGCTGATGGAGGACTTCGGCGACCGGCGGATGGTCGACCAGGTGACGGGCGTCGACGTCGACGATGCCAAGCGGGTGGTGACGGCCCTCGCTCGTCACCATGCCGAATGGTGGGGGAGCGACGAGCTGGCGGCGAGCGACTGGGCGGTGCGGGTGCAGGACCCCCCGAACCCGCAAGCGCTCGTGCCTGCGCTGCGCGCGTCGTGGCCGATCATCGAGTCGCAGTTCTCCGAGCTCCTGCCCGGGCCGATGCTCGCCGCTGCGCAGCGGATGCCCGACCACGTCGTGTCGCTCATGGAGCAGCTGTCGCAGCCGCCGCTCACCCTGCTCCACGGCGACTCCCGGCTCGACAACTTCTTCTTCACCGACACTGTCGCCGTGGTCGACTGGCAGATCTGCGGGCTCGGTCGCGGCCCGTACGACATCGCGTACTTCCTCAGCCAGAGCATGCGACCGGAGCTCCGCAAGGAACACGAGCGTGGCCTGCTCGAGCAGTACCACCGGACGCTCGTCGACAACGGCGTCACCGACTACTCGTTCGACGACTGCTGGACCGACTACCGCAAGGCCGTCCTCTTCGTGTCGGTGTATCCGCTCAACGCCGGCTCCGTCGACCTCGTCAACGAGCGGGCCGTCGAGCTGTTTCGCATGATGCTGTCGCGGTCGTCGCAGGCGATCCTCGATCTCGACGCCCTCGAGTTCCTGCCCGACGCGTAGCTACCGGCGGCGGTCGTCCACTCGCTGCCACACCGCCGCCACCCAACCTCCGCGCTCGTTCGTAGCGGCGCGGCTGAAGCCCCGGTGGGCGAAGACCTCGTCGAGTTGGTCGATCGGGAGGCCGCCCTGCGCGGGTGCCAGAAGCCCGCTCACGATGACGGTCGCGCGCGCGAGCCGGTCGAGGTCGTCGACCATGGACACGGGAGCGAGCAAACCACCGAGGTTGGCGACGACGACGTCGAAGTCGTCGTCGATCGCATCGAGTCCGCCGCCGTACACGCGGACGGCACCGGCCACGCCGTTGCGTTCGACGTTCGCCTGCGCGACGGCGAGTGCGTGGGCGTCGATGTCGACCGCCTCCACGCGTGACGCCCCGACACGGGCAGCGACGATCGCGAGCACGCCGGTCCCGGTGCCGATGTCGAGCACGTGCGAGCCGGGCTCGACGTGGTCGAGCAAGGCCTCGAGGGCGAGGCGCGTCGTCGGGTGGTTGCCGGTGCCGAACGCGGCGCCGGGCTCGATCACCACGTCGAAGCCCGCGCTCGCGACGGGCGCGATCCATGGAGGACGCACGCAGACATCCCGCACCGCCGTCGCCTCGAACGTCGACCGCAGCACCTCCGCCCACTGGCTCTCGTCGACGTCGATGCGCTCGACCGTTCCAGCCGGGAGCCGGCGCTCCAACTCCGCGCGGGCCCGGTTCTCCTCGTCGTCGGTCGAGAAGCCTGCATCGATCGATCGGTCCCGCTCCGCGACGGCGACCGCGCCCAGCTGCCACAGCGCGTCCGCGACGAGCTCGCCCTCGCCCGTCCCGTCGATCGCGATGCGCAGCACCTGCAGATCTTGCCGGCCCGAGGGCGCCCACTCCTCTCGGAGTGGGCCACCCCACGGGCAGCCGATCCCCCCGTGCCGGCCGCCGGACCGCACCGAAAGATGCAACGGCTTCTTGTTCGGGAGGAACCGTCAGGAGTTGAGGGAACCGTCGAGAAGCTCCGCCAGCTCCTCGACGATCGCCTCCACGGCGGGCGGGGGAGCGGCGTCGAGCGACTCGACGGTGCAGAAGGCGTCCGTCGTCCCGACGGCTCGGCCTTGGGTCGAGATCACGAGCGAGCACCGCCGGCGGTCCGACAGCTCGAGGAGCGTCTCGAGGAGTCCGGCCTCCGGGTCGACGTAGGTCACCGTGCCTGCGAGGGAGGCGACGTCGACGAGCGCGAGGAACGTCTCGTCGGGCGGCAGCGCCACGACGATCGTGTCGCCGTCGACCGCGACCGCGACGGCCTTCGCCGCTGCCTGCGATGACGGCGACGCCGGAGCGGAGGGCAGCGTTGCCCGGACGATCCTGTAGGCCGCGGTGATGTCGGCGACGTCGACGCCGGAGGCGCCATCTGCGACGTCCGGATGGTGGAGACGCACGAGCGCGAGGTACCGCCGGCGAACCTCGTCGTCGCTGGTGCCGTCGGCGACACCCAGCACCGCGAGCGCGGCAGCGCGATCCATCGCGCGAAGTCTCCCACCACGCCGGTCGCGCGAAAGGTAGAAAGGGGCGCAAGTGCGATGGTCGATCCTGGACGGGATCCCGGAAGATGACCGGCGGCGGGTCCTCTCTGCGACGCGGCGGCGGCGATTCGGGCGGCGAGAGGTCCTCTTCCATGAGGGGGACCCCGGCGACACCGTGCACCTCATCGACCGGGGCCGGGTGGCCGTCCGCATGACGACACCGCTCGGCGACGTGGCCACGCTCAACGTGCGCGGCACGGGCGAGGTCGTCGGTGAGCTCGCGCTCCTCGACCCGACGTCGCGGCGCACCGCGTCGGTCGTCGCGCTCGAACCCACCGAGACCCTCGCGCTCCACCGCGACGCCTTCACCGAGATGCGCCAGCGCCACCCGAGCGTCGACCGCTTCCTCGTCGCCATCCTCGCCACCGAGGTGCAGCGGCTGTCGGGGCTTCTGGCCGAAGCGCTCTACGTCCCCGTCGACACACGCGTGCTGCGCCGCCTGCTCGCTCTCTCGGAGCTCTACGCCGACGGGCGGACACCGATCGAGATCCCGTTCACCCAGGAGGAGCTGGGCAGCATCGCCGGAACCTCGCGCGCCACGGTGAACCGAGTGCTGGGCGAGGCCGAGGACGAAGGGGCGATCGAAGTACGTCGCGGCCGGATCCTGGTCGTCGACGTCGAGCGGCTGCGCCGGCGCTCTCGCTGACGTTCGCCGAGCGACGAGAAGAAGTGTCGCCTGCTTTACACACCATGTG
>DATLGL010000026.1:0-43107 GCA_035540495.1 Acidimicrobiales bacterium | reverse complement strand
CTCCTGTCGACCGCGATGGGTCAGGCGAGCGTTACCGTGCAACTGAGCCTCCTGGGGGAACGTGCGTCTTGTGGAAGAGCCACACGTTCGCCCGGAGGCTCAGCTCATCGGTGGACCCGGAGTGTCAGCAACGTCCGTGGTCACTACACCTAGAGGACGCCCTGCCTCCAGGGGCCGGTGATGGCGAACGTGATGCCGGGCGACTGGATGTTGGCGAACAGCCAGTTGCCGTTCTTGGGCTCGAACGTGGCGCCGGCCCACTCGGAGTCGTTCAGGTTGTTCTCGGCGAACGGGAAGATCTTCCCGTCGAGGCCGAGGCCGTGGAGGAACTCGGTGCCGGAGCCGTCTTCGCAGATGACGAGTCCGCCGCGAGGGCTCGCGCAGATGTTGTCGGGCGCGTTGAGCGTCGCTGCGTCGGGAGAGGCGTAGAGCACGCGGAGCGTGTCGTTCACCACGTCGAGCTCGAAGATCTGCCCCTGGCGGGCCGGACCACCGTTGGTGGACACGAAGTGGACCTTGCCGTTCGAGTACCACGCGCCTTCGCCGCGGCTGAAGACGGCCCCGCCCTTCAGGATCCCTTGCTGGACGACGGACCCTGCAGCGGTGGCGCGAGCGTTCGAGGGATCCGGGTCGTCGATGTCGACCCAGCTGACCTTCCCGTAGCTCTTGCCCGTGGCGTCGATGTACGTCGAGACCGACAGGCCGTCGCCGATCTTCAGCATCTGCAGCTTGCCGCCGGCGGCGAGGTCGTCCTTCTTCGTCGGGACGTACCGGTAGAGGCCCGAGGGTGTGGCGTCCTCGGTGAGGTAGACGATGTGGGTGGCCGGGTCGACAGCGGCCGCCTCGTGGTTGTAGCGGCCCATGCCGATGATCGGTTGGCCGCTGCCGACGCCGTCGGCCGGCACCTCGAAGACGTACCCGTGGCGCTTGGCGCCGACGGCGTCGATGGTCTCCTCGCACGTGAGCCAGGAACCCCACGGCGTGGGCCCGCCGGCGCAGTTGCGGATCGTGCCGGCCAGGCTGGCCCACGACTCCACCAGCTGGCCCTTGTCAGGGTCGAAGACGAGCGTCGTCGTGCCGCCGCCGGCCTGGTCGTTGTACGTCATCCCGTGGGCGAACGCCGCGCCCGGGCCGCGCTCGTGGTTGCGGACCAGGTGCACCTTGCCGTCGGGCATGCGGAATGCGGCCATGCCGTCGTGGTTTCCGGGCGTCGCGATGCCGTCGGTCATGAGCTCGCCGCTGCGGCCGAAGCTCATGTACTGGAACCCGCGCGGGAGCTTCAGGAGCTCCTGGCCCGTCGTCAGGTCCTTCGTCGGGTACAGCGGGCCGTACCCGCCGGCGAGCCCGGCGTGCCAGCCGCCCCTGCCCGCTGCCGCAGCCGGGTTCGCAGCGAGCGCCGACAACGGTGCGGCGAGCGCCGCCGCGCCGAGGAACGTGCCGGCGCCCCGGAGCAGCGAACGGCGTGAGAGCTGGATGTCGTTGATGTTGTCGATGTCGGTCATCGAACGCGGAACGTAGAGAGCGAGGGTGAACGCACAGCGGCCGATCCCCTACCTCCGGATGTCGGCTTCACGACGATTCGTGGGCTCGTCCGAAATTCGGGTGTGGCAGCGCCGATGATCGGTCAAGGTGAGCAGGTGCGCGACGAACAACGACCGCTGAGCTTCCTGCTCCAAGACGTCGCCTCGCGGCGTTTCGTCGGGCCGGGCATGGTGCTCGTCGACGCCGCCGACGAGGCCGTGCGGTTCGACGCGCTGACGCGAGCGCGTCGCTTCGCCCGGATGTACTCGTGCGAGCCCTCCTACCGGATCGTCATCCAACCAGCCGCCGGCGCGCCGGTCGCGTTCGACGCGGCGATCGTGGCTTAAGCGACGCGACGGAGGATCGCCAGCACGCTGTCGTTCGACGCGCCGGCACCAAGCAGGACGCGCGCAGCGAGCACGTGCCCGTCGATCTCCGAGCGCCGCTCGAAAGCTGCGGCCGAGGCGGCGACATCGGCGACGGGGTCACGAGCCTCGGCCAACAGGCTTTGGCTCTCGGCCTCCAGCTCCCACAAGAGAACCAGCACCCCAGGGTCGACGCTCGACACGTCGAGGTCGTGCACGCTCACCACCTGCACCGTACGGCGCCCATGGTGTGGACAACGAGAGGGACAACCGGTGGAAATGGGTGTGGAGAACTGCGATCTGACGTCAGGTCGACGTCAGATCGCGGAGCTCCTCCTGGCGTTCCTCGCGAGTGAGAGTCCGGAGGGAGAGCCCTCCCGCTGCAGCCGCGATCCCGACGAGAGCGGCGCCCGCTGGGCCGCCCGTTGCAGGAAGCGTCTCGACGGGAGCCTGCGGCGCCGCTGGCGACAGCGCTGGCGATGCGGACGCAGGCACAGCGGCCGCACCTGGCGCATCAGCGGCAGCGCTCTGGGCCCGCAGCGCTTTCGACGGACGTTCGAGCACGATGCCGTCCTCGATCACCGAGCCGTCGAGGGCCCAGTGCTCCGACAACACGAGCCGGCTCATGCCGTTCGACGCGTTCGGCTCGGCCTCGATCCGCATCGTCCCGATCTTGAGCGCCTGGCGGAACGCGGACCACGCGGGCTGCTGCGGGTTGAACGGCTCCTGCACCGCACCGCCGTTGCCGCACACGACGTAGACGGTCCCCACGTCGCTCCGGTAGGTCGGCCCCGTCGACACGACCGCGTCGCCGACCATCGCGTGCGAACGCTCGTAGGTGTGGTCGTGTCCCTGGAGGACGAGGTCGACCGACGCGCGCCGGAACACGTCGAACCACGCCTTGCGGACGCCCTCGTCGGAACCGTGCTTCGACGACGAGGAGAACGCGCACTGGTGCATCACGACGATGACGAAGTCGACGTCGGGATCCTCACGAGCTGCGAGCAGCTCCGCCTCGACGAAGCGCTGCTGGCGCCCACCCGTGTAGCCGATGTTGTTCCTCACCTCCTCGTTCACGTCGTTGTTGTCGATGCACACGACATGGACGCTTCCATAGCGAAACGCGTAGAAGCAGTTCTGCAGGTCGTCGTGACCGTTCGACGGCAAGAGGAAGCGAGTGCGGTACGGGTCGTAGCCCCATCTGCCCCACGAGTCGGCCGCGCGTCCGGTGAGCTGCGACTCGATCTCGTGGTTGCCGATGGTCGGCATCCACGGCTTGGTGCGGGCCATCGGCTCGATCATGGCGAACCAGTCGTCCCAGATCTGCTGGTTGCCGTTGGCATACGAGAGGTCGCCGACGATGACGTGGAAGCGCGGGTCCATCGCGCGTGCGAGCTCGGTGTTCATGCTCGGTTGGAACGGCGGCTGCCCGAGCGCGTTCGGTGGCGTGTCGGTGCCCTGGTCACCGAAGGCGGTGAACGTGAACGCCTCCCGCCGTGAGGGTGCCGTCCGGAACGTCGTCGCCGTTGCGGCGACGGCTTGCTCCGCGTGGCCGACCGTGTAGGGGACGTCCGTCGACGCAGGCAGCCCACTCAGCTCGACGTGGTGGAAGAAGCCGGGGTAGCCCGGGTACTGCACCGTTCGCGCAGGGATTCGCGATCCCAGCACCTCGACGAACGGGCGCTCGACCGGCGCGGCCGTCATCCACGAGACGTTCATGGCCGACGACGCGTCGCGACCGAACGTGAGGTGAAACTGCGTCGGTGGTGCGTCGGCGGCGTACGCGAGCTGCTTCCAGAAGAACGGCCCGGCTGCGGTCGCAGCCGATGTCGCGGCGACCCCCTTGAGGAACTGCCGGCGCGACACGAACGGACGATGGATGTGCGAATGACCCACGCCTCGGACGATCGCGTGGCGAGGTGAACTAACGGCTCGCCCAGGTGACGCGACGTCGAACGCGTGTCGAACAGTCCGTTTTCGTCGGGTTCAAACCCATCTGAGCAACAGCCGACCGAGAGTTCTGCGGTCGTTCACCTCGTGGCCACTCGGTCGCTTCCGGCCGCTCAACACGCTCCGCCACCGTGTGCTCCATGAGCGGAGGCGGAGCCCGGGCGTTCGACGTCGTTGAGCTGAGGGACCGAGGTAGCGCGCAACCCGAGCCGCGCGTCATCCACCAGTCACACACGACCCCGGACCGCGCCTTCCGCGCGCTGACTGCAGCGGCGGGGTGGGCGACGCTCGTCGTTCTCGCCCTCATCGCGCTGTTCCTCGTGAACGAGGCGCGACCGGCGGTGGAGGTCGCCGGGTGGGACTTCCTCAAGGTGTGGGAGTGGCAGCCCGGCAACGAGCCGCCGGCGTTCGGCATCGCAGCGGTGCTGTACGGCACCGTCGTGATCGCAACGATCGCGATCGTGCTCGCCGTGCCGGTGGCGGTGGCGACGGCGCTCTTCGTCAGCGAGTACCTGCCGCGCCGGATCTCGAGGACGTTGACGACGCTGATCGATCTCCTCGCCGCGATCCCGAGCCTCATCTACGGCATGTGGGGCCTGTTCTTCCTCGTGCCGAAGCTCGCCGGGCTCGAACGCTGGCTCGATGCGCACCTGGGATTCGTCCCGATCTTCGACAACGAGACCGGCCTCTTCGGTCGGTCGATGTTCGACGCCGGCGTGGTGCTCGCTCTGATGATCATCCCGATCATCGCGACGGTGTCTCGTGAGGTGATGTCGCAGACACCGCGCGTGCTCTGCGAGGCGGCGCTCGCCCTCGGCGGCACCCGGCTCGGGATGATCCGCAAGGTCATCCTCCCCTTCAGTCGCCCCGGCATCATCGGCGGCTCGATGCTCGGCCTCGGCCGGGCACTCGGCGAGACGATCGCTGTTGCGCTCGTGCTCAGCGTCGACTTCCGCATCTTCCCGGAGATCACCCAGACCGGTGGCTCCACCGTCGCTGCGCTGATCGCGAACAATTTCGGCGAAGCAGGCGAGCTCGAGCGTCACGCGTTGATCGCCGCCGGGCTCGCGCTGTTCGTCATCACCCTCGTCGTGAACATGGTCGCCCGGCTCATCGTGAGCAAGGCCGCGAAGGGAAGCGAGTTCGACCGTTGACCGCGATCGCATCACCCGAGAGGCGCGCGACCCGGCACCTCGACGTCGCCGGCCTCGCCCAGGCCGGGGCATGCGCGCTGATGGCTGTCGTCGTGACGGCGCTCCTCTTCGCCATCTCCCCGCTCGACGGCACGCTCGGGTTCGGACTCGTCGCGTACGCCCTCTTCCTCACCGCGTACGCGGGGGTGCTGACGCTCACGATTGGCCCGCTCAAGCGAAATGACTGCCTGGCGACGGTGATCATCGCGTCCGTCGCTCTGCTCACGTTCGTGCCGCTGGTGTTGATCCTCGGCTTCGTCGTTCTGAAGGGCGTGCCGGGGCTTACGAACGCCTTCTTCACACAGACCATGGAGACGGTCGGCCCGCTCGACCCGCCCGACGTCGGCGGAGCCAGGCACGCCATCGTCGGCACGCTCCAGCAGGTGGGCATCGCTGTGTTGATCTCGGTGCCCTTCGGTGTCCTCACCGCCGTGTTCCTGAGCGAGTTCGCCGGCCGTCGTGTGGCGCGTGTGATCCGCTTCCTCGTCGACGCCATGAGCGGGATCCCGTCGATCGTCGCCGGGCTGTTCATCTACACGCTCTTCGTGTTGCGCCTCGGGCACGGCTTCTCCGGCCTCAACGCCGGGTTGGCCCTGTCGGTGCTGATGCTTCCGACGGTCACTCGTACGGCTGAGGAGGTCCTCGCCCTCGTGCCAGGAAGCCTGCGCGAGGCGGCCCTGGCTCTCGGTGCACCCGACTGGCGGATGGTCGTCCGGGTCGTCCTGCCCACCGCTCGTACGGGCCTCATCACCGCTGTCGTGCTCGGTGTCGCTCGGGTGGCCGGCGAGACCGCTCCGTTGCTGATGACCGCCCTGGGCAGCGACGGCATGAACACCAACCCGTTCGAGGGTCAGCAGTCTTCGCTCCCGTTGTTCGTCTTCAAATTGATCCGCAACCCGCTGGAAGGTCAGGTCACCCGAGCCTGGGCCGGTGCGTTGGTGCTGATCGCCATCGTCCTCGTGCTGTTCACCGTCGCCCGACTCGCCGCAGCCCGCCTCCGGAGGGAGACCCGATGACCGACATGTCAGAGATCGCAAGCCTGGAGGCGCGGCTCGCCGTAGCAGGCGACGTCCCAGGAGCATCCGGCGGACGCCTCGAAGCGCGTGACGTGAGCGCGTGGTTCGGCAAGCGTCTGGTCCTCGCGAACGTCGACCTAACGATGGAGCCCGGACACGTCACGGCGCTCATCGGTCCGTCGGGGTGCGGCAAGTCGACGTTCCTGCGGACCCTCAACCGGATGCACGAGCTCGTCCACGGTGCAGCGATCGGCGGCGAGATCTTCCTGGACGGCGTCGACATCTACGGTCCGGCCGCGTCGCCCGCCACCACGAGGCGCCGCATCGGGATGGTCTTCCAGAAGCCGAACCCCTTCCCGACGATGAGTATCGCCGACAACGTGTTGTCCGGCCTGAAGCTCTCGCGCATCAAGCGCACCGATGCTGGCGACATCGTCGAGCGCAGCCTCACCCGCGCGGGGCTGTGGCGCGAGGTGAAGGACCGCCTCAAGACTCCTGGCGGCGATCTCTCGGGTGGTCAGCAGCAGCGTCTGTGCATCGCTCGCGCCCTCGCGATCGAGCCCGAGGTGCTGCTCATGGACGAGCCGTGCTCGGCTCTCGACCCAGGCTCGACGCGGCGTGTCGAGGAGACCATCGAGGAGATCTCCCACCAGGTCACGGTCGTGATCGTCACCCACAACATGCAGCAGGCACTCCGGGTGTCCGACCGGTGCGCCTTCTTCTTGGCGGATGAGAACGAGCCGGGCCGCATCGTCGAAGCCGGGTCGACCACCCAACTCTTCACCAACCCGCGCGACTCGCGCACTGAGGACTACGTGAACGGCCGCTTCGGCTGATCTCCCACCGATCCACGAACCACCACACAAGGAGAAGCACCAACCCCATGTCATCGACCCTGAGGACGAAGCTGCTCGCCGCGGCCGGCCTCGTGCTCTTGCTCGTCGGGGTATCACCCGCCGCAGCTCAGGAAGCGCCGCCGGCCGAGGAGGAGGCAACCGTCGAAGCGTCGTCGTCGGGTCAGGTCTCGGCCCAGGCCGTCGACGCCGGTACGAAGATCACCGGCATCGGCGCGACCTTCCCGCTCAACATCTACGAGCAGTGGAAGTCAGACGTGAAGAAGGATCCGAAGCTCGGGTTCACTGTCGAGTACTCGGGCCAGGGCTCGGGCGCAGGACGCAACGCGTACATCAACAACACGGCCGACTTCGGCGCGTCGGACGTGCCGATGAGCGCGTCGGAGACGACCCAGGCGAACGAGAAGCGCGGCGGCGTCGTGTACGTCGTCACCACGAGTGGTGGCATCGCCATCGGCTTCAACAAGTCGGGCGTCAGCGACCTGCAGCTCACCGCGAACCAGATCGGTGACATCTTCATGGGCAACATCACGACCTGGGGTCAACTGCTCGGCAACTCGGACTCGACGCCGATCCAGCCCGTCGTCCGCAGTGATTCCTCCGGCACCTCGAACGCTTTCACGACGTACCTGAGCAAGGCCTCGACGACGTGGACGCGCGGCACGCAGAACACGGTCACCAAGCCCGTCAACGGCTCCACCGGCAACGGCAACGACGGCGTGGCAACCGCGGTGAAGGCGACCGCCGGCGCGATCGGCTACATGGAGGTCTCGTTCGCGAACGAGCGCTCGATACCGATCGCTAAGGTGCGCAACGCCGCAGGAAACTTCCGCACGCCGAACGATCCGAACGCGGTGACCGATGCGGTCGGTGACGCGGTCATCAACGAAGACCGCACGGTCACGATGAACTACACGACGACCGTTGCGAACGCGTATCCGATCGCCTCTGTCTCGTACCTGCTCGCACCTCCGAAGATGGACGCGGCGAAGGGCGACAACCTCAAGGCGTTCCTCGCTTACGGCTTGGGTGTCGAGGGGCAGAGCAAGGCGGCTCCTCTGGGCTACGCACCGCTGCCGCCCCGCCTCGTCGCACTGGGTCTGGAACAGATCGCCAAGATCAACCCGCAGACGAACCAGGCGACGACGACCACCACGGTGGCGGCCGGTCGGGTCGCGGAGACCACGTCGACGACTGCGGCCCCGGCGACGACGACCGCAGCGGCCGCTCCGACGAACGTGACCAACACGAGCACCGTCGCGAACGTGCGCTCCGCTGGCACATCCCGTACCACCACCACACCGCGAGTGGCTGCGGCTGCGGCGTCGCCGGAGAACCCCGGCCCGCTGGCGAAGACCGGTGGTGAGCACTGGGTGCTCGCGGCGGTCGGCCTGCTCCTGATGGCTGGTGGCACCGTCGGTCGACGACGTCTCGTGCGGCACTGACCGCAACTTCGGCGACACCCCGCTTCTGGGTCGACGGGTCCGGCGTCTGCACGGACTCGTCGGCCCTCGGCGCGCCCCGGCAACGGTTGGTGCGCGGGGCGCTGAGCGCCGTCACGTGGATCGGCTGCCTTCTCGTGCTGTTCGCCGCGTACTCGCTGTGGGGCACGGCGTTCTTCGCCGGGAGGGCCCAGGCCGATCTGCAGCGTGACTTCGCGCGACGGCTGGCGACCGCCGCTCCTAGCGCCGCGCGCGATGCGACGGCGGTGCACGTGGCGCCTCTCGACACGAGCGCGCCGTCGACGCCTGTGGGTGAGGCGATTGCGATGTTGAAGATCCCGAAGATCGGGCTCGAGCAGGCGGTCGTGCGCGGCACGACGCCAGGTGCACTGGCGAAGGGGCCGGGCCACTACGAGTACACGCCGTTGCCGGGTGAGCTCGGCAATGCTGCCATCGCGGGGCACCGGACTACGTACGGCGCGCCGTTCTTTCGCCTCGACGAGCTCCGCCCGGGCGACCTGATGCTTGTGTCGACGCTCAACGGCACCCATCGCTACGTGGTAACCGACACGTTCGTCGTGAGCCCGCGGGAGCGCTCGGTGCTCAAGCCCACCGACGAGCCGACGCTCACCCTCACGACGTGCCACCCGGCCTACCGAGCGACGGAGCGGCTCGTCGTTCGAGGCGTAATCACGACGGAGGAGGCCGTGCGCACGACGACCGATCTCGCAGCGGAGACGGTGTCGTGGTGGGAACGTCCACCCGTTCTGTCCGGTGACACGAACGCACAGGTCGTTCGAACGATCGGACAGAACGAGACGGCCCCGTCGGCGCTGCAGGTGTCCTCAGCACGATCCGCCGGTCGGTGGGCTCTCGCGGTCGTCGCGGTCTCGACCGCGCTGCAAGTGGTCGCGCAGCGGCGTCGGGTCGTCGCATGGCTCGTGTTCGTCCTGCCCCTCGCGGTCGCGGTCGTCGGGCTGTTCGAAGCGGTGCATCGTCTTCTCCCGGGCGGAGTATGAAGGCGCGCCGCGTTCGCCCGCGGCGCCGGTGGGGAACAGTGGTTGCCGTGCCGACCGCTGTCGCACGACCGTGGAACGAGGCGCTCGACGACGCGCTCCGAGGCATCGCGGGCGGGCTCGTGTTCGGCGTGCCGCTGCTCTACACGATGGAGGTGTGGTGGCTCGGCCAGACGGTGTCGCCATCGAAGGCCCTCATCGCGCTCGCCCTAACATTCGCGCCCGTCGCGCTCCTGATGACCGCCATCGGCTTCCGTCGCCGTCCTGACGTCAATGTGACGGAGGTCGTCCTCGACGTCGTGACCGCAGTCGGGCTCGGCCTCGTCGCTGTCGCCTTCGTCCTGGTGATCCTCCAGCGGATCACCCTCCGCACGCCGCTACCCATTGCGACGCAGATGATCGTCTACGAGGCGGCACCGTTCGCTCTCGGGGCCGCCGTCGCAGGCGAGGTCTTCGGCCGCGCCGCGAACCGCGGCCGGTTGCAGCGCGACGACGACGAGGAAGAGGACACCGCGAAGAACGCCACCCTCGCCGATCTGGCGGCGACGGCGATGGGAGCGGCGTTCATCGCGCTGAGCATCGCGCCAACCGAGGAAGTGCCGATGCTGGTCACGGGGATCGAGCAACCGTGGCTTCTCGTGCTCATCGCAGCGTCGATCCTGGTGACGTACCTCATCGTGTTCTCCGCCGGCTTCACCAACGAGGAGGCGCGACTGCAGCACGAGGGCCTCATACAGCGGCCGGTGCCGGAGACGCTCGTCGCCTACCTCGTGTCGCTCGTGACCTCCGGCGCGTTGTTGTGGTTCTTCGAGAACCTCGACACGGCCGCGCCGACGAACGCGTTGGCGCAGGCCGTCGTGCTCAGCTTCCCCGCCAGCGTCGGCGGCGCCGCCGGGAGGCTGGTGGTATGAGCGATCGCGACGAAGGCCTGGGTGAGCCGAGGTCGAAGCCCACCGCGGCCGAGTGGACGATTGGCTTCATCGCGGCCGCGGTCATCGCCGCTGTCGCTGCGGTGCTCGTCGTCGACTGGTCGGCGGGTCGTGCGGGCGATCCGCCGATGTTCGAGACGACGGTGAAGTCGGTCGAGAAGATCGGTCAGCTGCACCACGTCGAGGTCGAGGTGCGGAACATTGGCGACGAGGCCGGCGCCGAGGTGCGGGTCGACGCCGAGCTCGAGCTCGACACCGACACTGTCGAGATCGACCAGACGATCGCGTTCCTCGCTCCTGACGAAGACACGACGGTGACCTTCATCTTCGAGGACGATCCCGACGACGGCGACCTCAGTGTCGAGGTGTCGTCGTATCGGGAGCCTTAGCGAGCTTCGCCCCACACGTTCTCCATCTGTTCGCCTGGACGTCGCGGCACGACTCAGTGCGCGACACCTGTGTCGCGCACCATGAGCGCATGGCCGCCGTGCTCGGGCCCACGCTCGACCCTCACGTGCAACGCCCACCGGCGGCCACGGGTCTGGCGGTGTTCGATCTCGACCGGACGATGATCCCCGGCAGCAGCTTGGCCATCTTCGGCCGCGAGTTGCTCGCCTCCGGGATCATCGCCCGGCGCGACCTCGCCCGCTTCAGCCTCACCGAGCTCTCGTTCCGACGGGGCGTCGCCACTGACGCCACGCTCGAACGGCTCTGCCGTTCGTTGCTCGCGCTCGCGGCCGGACGGTCACTCGAACCCCTGGTCGAAGCAGCGAGGCGGGTGGCGCCCCAGATCGCCGCAAAGTCGTACGGCGTCGCTCGCCTGTTGCTCGACGGGCATCGCCGAGGAGGTGACATGACCGTGCTGCTCTCGGCTGCGCCCCACGACCTCGTGGCCGAGGTGGCGCGGGTGCTGTGCTTCGACATGGCGATCGGCACCGAGGTCGAGGTCGTGGACGGCAGGTTGACCGGCCGCCTCGCATCGACCTTCTGCTACGGCGAGGGCAAGGTTCACCGTCTCAGGGACACCCCTCGGAGACGACGCCGTGCGCACCGCTGTCGCCTACGCCGACTCCGGGTCCGACCTTGCCCTGCTCGAGGCGGTGGCTCGGCCGGTGGCGGTGAACCCCGATCGCCGTCTGTGGGCCGCAGCGGACGCGGCGAACTGGCCGATCGTCCGCTTCAGCTGATCTCGCCGTCGCGCTCGCGTTCTCCTTCGTTCTCGGGCTCGTTCTCCGCTCAGCGCCGCGCCTACCAGCCGAAGACGCCCGGCGACAGGGAGGGCAGCCGGTGCCAGTGCATTCATGGAGCCGCCCGTCTCGGCGAGCATGGGTGCGCCCGCACGGCCGATCTCTCCCAGGGCAGTCGTGGGCGGTGCCGGAGCGGGCGAAGGCGCAGTGCCGGTCGGCGAGCTCGTATCGCACTCGCGGGGCGACCACGCGGTCGGCGGTGATCACGTTGATCTCCATGTTCCCGCCGTCTTAGGCGACGTAGAGCTCGCCTGCGCTCGACACGACGACGTTGTCCACCCCCGGTCGACGGTGCATCGGTCACTCGACGAGGTCGCGCTGCAGTGCGTCGAGCACCGAGCGATCCACACCCGCACCTCGCAGGTACACCGCCGCAGACCCGTAGCGAGCACGCAACTCGTGCAGGAACCCGTGCATCGCATCAGCGGGCGCCGCGAGGAACGCCGCAGGCTGAGCGGTCATCGCGTCGACCGCCTCGGGACGGTTCTCCCGCACCCAGGCGACGAGTCGGTCCATCGCCTCGGCACTCATCGTGTAGTCGGCGGCGATGTCGTCATCGCTCACCCCCAGGACGTCGAGGAGGAGCGCGGCAACCACGCCGGTGCGGTCCTTGCCGGCGGAGCAGTGGAACAGGATTGGCCGCATCGGCGTGCGGGCGATCAGCTGCATCGCGACGGCGATGGCCTCGGTGCCTTCCTCAAGCATTGCGAGGTAGCGCTGGGTCAGGAACTCGGCAGGCGAGGTGGCCTGGTCGAGCTGGAGTCCGTCCCACGTGCTGCGCAGCACCGGCAGGTGGATCGTCGTGACGCCTTCACACTCGAAGGTCCCACCGGCGTCCCGCTCGTCGAGCGTGCGGAGGTCGAGGACGATGCGCACGCCGAGCTCCTCACGGAGCCGGATGGCATCGTCCGGTGTGAGGCGGTGCACCCCGTCGGCGCGGTACACGTTGCGCCAGCGGGTCACGCCCGCGGGGGTCACGTAACCGCCGATGTCGCGGAGGTTGAACGCATGACCGAGCTCGATGCGGCGGGCCGGGGGCGCAGTGATCGGCATGGTTGCGACGGTACGGATCGCAGGTGACGAGTCGGCTTCAGCGCGGTGGCGCGCAGACCGCCGCGGGGTGAAGAGCCGTCGGCGCCGTCAGCCGAAGCGGCCGGTGATGTAGTCGTCGGTGCGCTGGTCGCTCGGCGCCGAGAAGATCCTCGTCGTCATGTCGAACTCGACGAGGAGCCCGGTGCGATCGCCGCTGTCGGTCGCTTCCGCCGTGAAGAAGGCGGTGCGGTCGGAGACGCGAGCGGCCTGCTGCATGTTGTGGGTGACGATCACGATCGTGTAGTCCTGCTTGAGCTCGATCATGAGCTCCTCGATCCGGATCGTCGAGATGGGGTCGAGGGCCGAGCAGGGCTCGTCCATCAGGATCACCTCGGGCGACACCGCGATCGCCCGCGCGATGCAAAGCCGCTGCTGCTGACCGCCCGACAGCGACAGCCCGCTCTGCTTCAGCTTGTCCTTGACCTCGTCCCACAGCGCTGCCTTGCGGAGCGAGTGCTCGACGAGCTCGTCCATGTTCTTGACCTTGATGCCGTGCACCTTGGGGCCGTACGCGACGTTGTCGTAGATCGACTTCGGGAACGGGTTCGGCTTCTGGAACACCATGCCGATCCGGCGTCGCACCTCGATCGGGTCGACGTCGGGGCCGTAGAGATCGACGCCGTGGTAGAGGATCTGGCCCTCGACCCGAGTGGCCGGGATGAGGTCGTTCATCCGGTTGAGGCAGCGGAGGATCGTCGACTTGCCGCACCCGGACGGGCCGATGAGGGCGGTGATCTCGTGCTTGCGGACGGTCATGTTCACGTCTCGCACCGCACGGAAGGGTCCGTAGAAGAAGTGGAGGTTCTTGAGGTCGAAGACCACCTCGCCGGCGTCGGGCGCAGGTCCGTGCGGCTGCACCTCGGGACGCCCCGCGACGTGTTCGTCGCTCACGGTTCCAACGTCGGACATGTCATCACCACCGGGTCGAGTAGCGGTTGCGAAGGAAGATGGCGACGGCGTTCATCGCCAGGAGGACCGCGAGCAACACGATGATGGCAGCTGCGGCAGCGACAGCGAAGGCCTGTTGCGGCCGCTGGGTCCAGTCGAAGATGAGGATCGGAAGGGCGGAGAACCGGTCGCCGAGCCCCTGCGGGGTCTGGAAGATGGCGACGGAGGCGCCAACGACCAGCAGCGGAGCGGTCTCGCCGATCGCACGAGACAGAGCGAGGATCGTCCCGGTGAGGATTCCCGGAAGCGCCGCTGGCAACACGAGCGACCGTGCCGCCTGCCACTTCGTGGCGCCGAGCCCGTAGGCCCCCAGCCGGATCGACTGGGGAACCGCACGGATCGCCTCACGCCCCGCGATGATGATCACGGGGAGGCTCATGAGCGCGAGCGTGAGCGCGCCCGCGAGCAACGTCGGCCCGAGGCGCATGAACCGCACGAACACGCCGAGGCCGAGCAGCCCGTAGACGACCGACGGCACGCCGGCGAGGTTGGCGATGTTCGCCTCGACGAACGTCGTGAGCCGGTTCTTCGGGGCGAACTCCTCGAGGTACAACGCCGCGCCGACGCCGATCGGCACGCAGAAGAGCGCGACGAGGCCCATGAGCCAGATCGAGCCCCACAGCGCGGCCTTGATGCCGGCCCGGTTGGCGCGGCGCGACACGAAGTTCTGCAGGAACGCAATCGGATCGTCGGCGAGGCGATCCCACCCACGGTCGTAGATCGTCCACAGCAGGAGGGCCAGCGCGACGATGCCGATGATCGTTCCGACGAACAGCGCCACCGAGAAGACGATGTCGAAGACGACGCTCGCCCTGCTGCGGGTCGCGCCTCTGGTGACTCCGCGAGCGGTCCGGGCCGACCCGCCGGCGGACGCCGCAGTCGCCGGCGCGGTCACTGGTATTCCTGCCGGAAGCGACGGATGATGATGTTGCTGATCATGTTCATGCCCAGCGTCAGCACGAACAACGTGGCGCCCAACGCGAACAGCGCGAGGTAGCGGGCCGAACCGGCCGAGGCCTCGCCGCTCACCGTCTGGGCGATGGCCGCGGTGAGCGTCTGGATCGAGTCGAAGAAGTTGACGGTGAGGCGGGGCGTGTTCCCGGCCGCGATGGTGACTGCCATCGTCTCGCCGACGGCTCGCGACAGCCCGAGGATCACCGACGCGGCGATGCCCGACAGCGCGGCGGGAACGACGACACGGAGGGCGGTCACGCGCTTCGTCGCGCCCAAGCCGTACGACGCCTCGCGCAGCGACTGCGGTACGGCGCGCAGCGCGTCTTCGCTGATCGAGGCGATGAGGGGGAGGATCATGAGGCCCACGGCCACCGCGCCCGAGGCTGCGTTGAAGATGAACACCCGATCTTCGCCGAAGACGGGGCGCAGCAGCGACGGAGTGATGAAGTTGAGCGCGAAGAAGCCGATGACGACCGTCGGCACGCCGGCGAGCAGCTCCAGCGTCGGCTTGAGGATCGCCCGGACGCGAGGGCTCGCGTACTCGGCGAGGTAGATCGCGGTTGCGAGGCCGAGCGGCAGGCCCACGCACAGCGCTCCGAAGCCGATCATCGCGGTGCCGCCGAGCAGGGGGAGCACGCCGTAGTCGCCCGCGTCGTCGCCGAGCGGCTGCCACTTCGTGCCGGTGAAGAACTTGAAGAAGCTGACCTCGCGGAAGAACTCGATCGCTTCGAAGATCAGCACCGCGATGATCCCGACGGTGGTGGCGATCGAAACGACCGCGCACAGGGCGAGCAGGCCGATCACGACGCGCTCACCCGCGCGGGGCTTGCGGCTGAGGTCGAGGGAGAGGGGAGATGCGCTCATCGCAGGGAGGACAATGCGCGACCCCCGGACGGCGGTCCGGGGGTCGCGATCATCATACGAACCGCGAGGACCTAGGCGTCCAACTTCGCGAGGCCGTCCTCGTAGTCCTTGGCGGGAGCCGCCACGTAGCCGATCTCCTCGATCAGCTCCGGCGTCGTCTCGAGGTAGAAGCGAACGAACTCCTTCACCTCCGGACGGTCGAGCGCCTTGTTGTTGACGTAGATGAACAGCGGGCGGGACAGCGGGTAGTCACCCGACTCGATGGTCTCGGCGGTGGGCTCGACGCACTCGCCGCCCTCTTCCTCCGACACCTTCACGTCCTTCAGGCCCTGCTTGTTCTCCTGGTAGTAGGCGTAGCCGAAGTAGCCCCAGGAGTTCTCCTCGCCCTCGATGCCCTGGACGATGGCGTTGTCGTTCTCCGACGCCGTGTAGTCGGCGCGGGGCTTGGGCGTCTCGGGCTTCTTCAGGTCGCCGAGGATCTCTTCGTTGAAGAAGTCGTAGGTGCCGGAGTCGGCGCCCGGAGCGAAGATCGCGACCTTGGCGTTCGGGAACTTCGGATCGACCTGGTTCCACGTGCTCGCACCGCCGTCCTTCCAGATGGCCTGGAGCTGGGCGAAGCTGAGGCACTCGAGGAACTTGTTCTTCGCCGAGGTCACCACGGCGAGGCCGTCGAGGCCCACCCGGAACTCGGTGAACTCGACGCCCTTCGCCTTGCAGTCGTCGATCTCTTCCTGCTTGATCGGACGGCTGGCGTCGGCGATCTCGATCTCGTCGGCGCAGAACTTCTTGAAGCCGCCGCCGGTGCCGCTCGTTCCGACGGACACGTTCACGTTCGACGCCTCCGCACGGAACTCTTCGGCGATCGCCTCACTGAGCGGGGCCACCGTCGACGATCCGTCGATCGCGATGCTGCCGCTGAGGTCGCCGCCTTCACCGCCGGCTCCCGCGCCGGTGTCGTCGCCACCGCCGCATGCGCCGGCGATGAGGGTGAGGCCCAGCAGTCCGGCGATCAGGCGCCACCAGCGGGTCTTCGATTTGGTCACAGATCTCCTCCAAGTCAGGGGGATGGTTGGTTCTACCTGTCGTGTCGTGGGTGACGGTACGGAGACCACATTGCGTCGAACGAGCGAGAAGGTGAACGGGAGGTGAACGGGCACGGAACTCGTTGTTGAACCGTCACAATGGGCACGCTTGCCACGGCAGCCACCTTGCGGGTGACCGGTAGGTTCGACGCATGCGCGTGCTGGTCACGAACGACGACGGCGTCCACGCGGACGGCATCCTTCCCTTGGCGGTCGCTCTTGTAGCGCGGGGCCACGACGTCGTCGTCGCCGCACCGCTCGACGACATGAGCGGGTCAGCGGCGGCCCTCGGGCCGGGCCACTCGTCCGGTGTGCGGGTGGAGACGGTGGTGCTGCCGGAGCTCGGCGAGGCCGTGCCGGTGTTCGGCGTCGACGGCCCGCCGGGCATGTGCGTGATGGCCGCGCACCTCGAGGCGTTCGGGCCGCGGCCGGACACGATCGCGAGCGGGATCAACCACGGCAGCAACACCGGGCGGAGCGTCCTGTTCTCCGGCACGGTCGGCGCGGCGCTCGCCGCGGCGAACTTCGGGTTGAAGGGCGTCGCCGTCAGCGTGAAGGCGAGCGACCCGTGGCGATTCGACACCGCGGCCGAGATCGGCGCTGCGGCGGTCGACTGGATCGAGGGATCGCCGAACGGCACGGTGCTGAACATCAACGTCCCGGCACTCGACCTCGACGAGATCAAAGGCGTCCGCGTCGGACGTCTTGCGCCCTTCGGCGTCGTCCGCACGGTCCTCGAGGGCCGCGACCACGACCGCCTCCACCTCGTTCTGCGTGACACCGACGAGGAGCTCGCCGAAGACACCGACACGATGCTCGTCACGAACGGCTACGTGAGTGTGAACGCGCTGGTGGGGCCTCGCGTGGTCGACGCGGGCGACGCACCACAGGCCCTCGAGGCGGTTCTGTTCCGCGCTCGGTGAACGCTCGGGGTTCTGCCGCCGACACCCCGGTGAACGATGCACGAACGGTGGCTCACGCTCCCGGGCCATAGCAGAACCACCCTCGTACGATGGACGTCGTGGACCTGCCCGCCGCGATCGCCTTTGCGGTCGTCGCTGCTCTGTTCGCCGTCGGCGGGATCGTGGCGGCCCTCCGCTCGATGCGCGCAGCAGCAAACGCTGCGGACGAGCTCGCACGGTCGCGGACGGAGAGCGAGGCCCAGGTCGAGTCGGCCGCGCTGGCTTCCGAACGACTCGCCGACGCGTTCGCTCTGCTCGACCACGGCGTCGTGATCCTCGACGAGCAGGGCAACGTCCTGCTGCAGAACGAGGTCGCCGCGTCGGTCCTTCGTGATCCGGTCGGCGGCGCGCTCGTGGCGAGCACGGTCGATCGGCTCGTCATGACGGCCATGGCCGGCAGCGAGTCAGAGGAGACGCTCGACCTGTTCGGTCCGCCGCGGCGCACGCTCAAGGTCTCCGCCCGTCCGCTCGACAGCGGCCGCCTCATCGGCGTCGCCGTCGTCATCGACGACATCACCGAGCGCCGCCGTCTGGAGGCGGTGCGGCGCGACTTCATCGCCAACATCAGCCATGAGCTGAAGACCCCCATCGGCGCTCTTGGCCTGCTCGCGGAGACGCTCGTCGACGAAGGCGATCCAGAGGTCGTCCAGCGGCTCGCGCAGCGGATGCAGGGAGAGGCGCTCCGCGTCGGCCGGATCATCGAAGACCTCCTCGACCTGAGCCGCATCGAGAGCGAGGAAGCGCCCCGGCGGGAGCCGGTGCCGGTCCACCTGGTGCTGGGCGAGGCGACGGAGCGGCTGCGGGAGGCCGCGGATCAGCGGGGCGTCGTTCTCGAGGTGTGCGACGACGCCGGCCGCCTGACGACCGTCGGCGACCGCCGCCAGCTGGTCTCGGCTGTGCACAGCCTCGTCGAGAACGCCATCACCTACACCGATGCGGGCGGGACGGTACGGGTCACGGCCGAGCGATCCGGTGAGCGAGTGGTGATCTCGGTCGTCGACACCGGGGTCGGGATCCCCGCCCGCGATCTCGACCGCATCTTCGAACGCTTCTATCGGGTCGACCGCGCGAGGGCGCGGGCGACCGGCGGCACCGGGCTCGGGCTCTCGATCGTCCGGCACGTCGCGCACAACCACGGAGGAGAGGTGCACGTGGAGTCGCAGGAGGGTGTCGGTTCGACCTTCCGCCTCGAGCTGCCGGCCGGGCCGGCGTACCCGGTGCTGGAGGCGGGCTGATGGCCGACCCGATGCAGACAGTGCTCATCGTCGAGGACGAGGAGTCGTTCGTCGAGGCGCTGGTCGTCGGGCTCAAGCGCGAGGGTTTCCTCGTGAAGGTCGCTCGCGACGGCGCCGAGGCGCTCGAGCTGTTCGACATCGTCAGGCCCGACCTCGTCCTGCTCGACGTGATGCTGCCCAAGGTGTCGGGCATCGACGTGTGCCGCGAGATCCGCGCCAAGTCGCGCGTGCCGATCATCATGGTGACGGCGAAGTCGTCCGAGATCGACACCGTCGTCGGTCTCGAGGTGGGTGCCGACGACTACGTCAGCAAGCCCTATCGCCTGCGCGAGCTCGTGGCTCGCATGCGCGCCGTCCTCCGCCGGACACCACGCACGGATGACCGTGACGAGCTGAGTGGTGACGTCCTCGAGGTGGGCGACGTCCGCCTCGACCCGGAGCGCCACGAGGTGTTCGTCCGGGGCGAGAGGATGAGCTTCCCCCTCAAGGAGTTCGAGCTCCTCGAGCTGCTCCTCGCGAACGCCGGCCGCGTCCTGACCCGGGAGACGCTCATCGACCGGGTGTGGGGACCGCATTACGTCGGCGACACGAAGACACTCGACGTCCACGTGAAGCGCCTGCGGTCGAAGATCGAAGACGTGCCGTCCTCGCCGACGCGCATCGTGACGATTCGCGGCCTCGGCTACAAGTTCGAGGCGCCGGCGTCGGCCACCGCCTGACGCGAAGAGGGACGGGCTCGACGCCCGTCCCTTCCTCGGTGGTGGTCGGCTCGACCGCTACTTGCGCTTCTTCTTGGCGCCGCCGGCGATCGGGAAGATGTCGTCGTCGCCGCGAGCCCACATGCGCGGGCCGGCGGGCATCACGGGAGCAGCGACGGGCGCCGGGGCGACGGCCACCGCGACCGGAGCGGGCATCTCGGCCGGCGCCGCCGTCCACGCGCCGCGAGCCGGAGCGACCGGCGCGACCGGTGCCTGCTGAGCGATGGGCATGACCGGCATCGTCGGCATCGCCGGAGCGGCCGGGGCAGGCGCAGGAGCGGAGAACTCGACCTGCGGCGCATAGGCCTCCGGCATGGCCGGCGCCGGCATCGGAGCGGCCGGCATCGCGGGGGCGACCGGCGGCTCCGCGAGCGCTGCCGACAGGGCCGCAGCGAGGTCGTCATCGGTCCGACGGGCCGACCACTCGCTGCGCTCGGCGGCCGCCGGCTCGTGACGCACCGGGGGGCCGTCGGGGTTGCTCGAATCGCCGTAGAGGTCACCGAGGAGGTTCGAGAGATCGGACATGCCAGTCTTTCGACACGCTGCCCTCGCGCCTTGAGCAGGGAGTCGAACGGCGAGCTGCCGGCCGTACGATGCGGCGATGGCGACCGAGTCCGGATGGCGCGAGCTCGGGCCTCCCCGACGCCCCCGCACCGGCGCGATCTCCGGGTTCACCCGTCTGGCCCGCACGCACGCGCTGGCCATGGCCGGCGACGCGCTCGTCACGCTCGCCCTGGCCGGTTCGTTGTTCTTCAGCATCTCGCCGACGGCAGCGCGGGGCCGGGTCATCCTGTCGCTCGTGCTGACGATGGCTCCGTTCGCCGTCGTCGCTCCGTTCCTCGGTCCGCTCATCGACCGGTCGCGCGCAGGTCGACGCTTCATGATCGTCGCCACCGCGATCGGGCGGGCGGTGGCCTGCGTGTTCATGGCGCGTGTGCTCGACGGGCTGCTGCTGTTCCCCGCTGCGTTCACGGTCCTCGTGCTGTCGAAGGCGTACTCGGTGTCGAAGAGCGCGGTCGTGCCGGCTGTCGTCGACGACGAGGAACTGCTCGTGCGGGCGAACTCGAAGCTCGTGGTCGCCGGCGTCGCCGCAGGGTTCGTGGCGTCGGTGCCCGGCGTGTTGCTCCTCAGGTTCGCGGGCGGCGAGTGGACGCTCGCGCTCGCGTCGATCGTGTTCGTCACGACCGCGGTCGCTGCTCTGGCGCTGCCATCGACGCCGGCGCCCGTGGTCTTCGACGACCACACCGAGGTGGCGGGTCCGGCGGCCACTCGCGCGCCGCGCCAGCACACGATCGAAGCGGCCGCCGTGGCGACCGCGTTGTTGCGCGCGATGGTCGGGTTCCTCACGTTCCTCATCGCCTTCGGGTTCCGGCGCATCGACGCGCCGTCGTGGCAGTTCGGCGTGGTGCTAGCTGCGTCGATGGCGGCCAACCTGTGCGGAGCCGCGCTGGCCCCGGTCGTGCGCGGCCGTTTGCGCGAGGAGTGGATGCTTGTCGCCGCGCTCGGCACGGTGGGCATCGCCGGTCTCACGATCGCTCGGCTCGACGGCGTCCTGTGGGCGGCTCTCGTCGCGGCGGCCGTCGGCATCTCTGCCGCGGCGGGCAAGCTCTCGTTCGACGCGCTCGTCCAGCGTGACGCGCACGAGTCCGACCGAGGACGTTCGTTCGCGCGGTTCGAGGCGGGCTTCCAGCTCGTCTGGGTCGTCGGGGCGTTGTTGCCGGTGATCGTCGCCACGCCGTTGCGCCAGGGCTTCGACGTCCTGGGCATCGCCGGAGTCGCCGGCGCAGCGGCCTACACCTTCGCCTACCGGCGGCTGGGTAAGGCGGAGGCGTGAGGATCGTCGTGCTGTCCGACACCCACATCGTGCCGGGCCGGTCGAGGCGCCTTCCCGACGCGGTGTACGCCGCCCTCGACGGCGCGGACGCGATCCTGCACGCGGGCGACATCATGACGGCCGACCTCGTGCACGAGCTGTCGGGCTTCGCTCCCGTCTACGCCGTCCTCGGCAACAACGACGACGGCGAGCTGGCGGCGATGCTCCCCGAGGCCCGCGTCGAGGAGCTGGCAGACGTACGGATCGGGATGATCCACGACAGCGGTCAACGGGACGGACGGCCGCGCCGGATGAAGGCGCGCTTCCCCGACTGCGACGTCGTCGTCTACGGCCACAGCCACATCCCGTTCTGCGGCGACGGCGTCGACGGCCAGCTGCTCTTCAATCCCGGGTCGCCGACCGACAAGCGACGAGAGCCGGTTGCGACCTATGGCGTGCTCGAGCTGCGCGACGGGAGGGTCGAGCGAGCGGAGATCATCCCTCTGGGAGGTTGACCCGCTCCCACCACAGGCCTGGCGCGTCGACCTCGGACGGGGTGGGCAGGTGGCGAGCGTCGCTCCAGAGGCGGATCAGCGCGTCTTCTCCGGCGCGCTCGACAATGCCGCGCACGAACCGCTCGCCCCGGTCGTACTGCGGCTGCGAGAGCTCGAGGCCGAACATCTGCTCCACGAACCGATCGCCCTGGTTCGCCTCGACGCGACGCCTCCGGAGCGCCTCCGCCAGCGGCCCGTACGAGCCGATGAGGCGCTCGCCGACAGTGTCGAGCACGTAGTCGACGTAGCCCTCGACCGCCACGGTGATCGCCTCGAGCTGCGGCTTGATCGCCCGCTGCTCGTCGGACTCCATCGATCCGAGCAGCGCCCGTGGATCACCGAACGCGTCCTGCCACGCTTCGGCGTTCGTGGGATCAATCCCCTCGAGCTGGCGCGACAGCGCCTCGGGATCGGGGCGGAAGCCGCTCGCGAACGACTCGAGCAGCTCGAGCAACCGGCTGCGCACGTGGGGCAGGCCGAGCACCGCGGCGTGGGTGATGTTGTCGAGGCACACCCAGAGACGGACGTCGTCCTGTGGCAGCGACCAGTCGCCTGCGAACGCGTCGAGGTTCGCCGCGACGACGAGCAGCTCCGACGAGGCAGGGCGGGGCACCGGCAGGTCGTACTGGCCCAGCGAGCGCCGCGCGAGATGGCCCGTCATCAGCCCGAGCTGCATGCCGAGGATCGTCGGCGCGATCACCTGCATGAGGTTGCCGAGCAGCTCCTCCGGCATCTGGCCCTTCAACTCGTCCGGCAGGTCGGACTCGTCGATCGGCGGTGTCGTCAGCGACCCCTGGCCGAGCGACAGGGCGAGCTTCTCGAACAGGGGGCGGTAGGCCTCGAGCGTCGACGCCGCCCATGCGCCCCGCGTCGTCGGGACGACGGTGAGCGGCCGCCCGTCGACCATCGTCGGCAGCCCGGTGCGATCGGCGACGTGCATCTCGGCGACTCGGGCCAGCTCCTCGAAGCGGATGCGGACGAGCGGCTCGACGTTCGTCTCGGCCTCGCCCTGCGACGCCATGAACGAGCCGATCTGGCGGGCGACCTCCCAATTCACCGGCCCTTGGTTCTGGAACATCTTGGCGAGGTCGCCGAAGATCGGCATCCCCTCGAAGGGGTTGCCACCGCCTCCGAATGGACCGGGGAAGCTCACACGGGCATGGTAGGCCCATGGCCGCAACAAGGGTCTTCGTGACCGGTGCCACCTCAGCGCTCGGCGAGCGCGTCGTCGCGAAGTTGCGCGAAGCCGGCGCAGACGTGGCGGCGTCCGACGCGGCGCCGTCGAAGCGGGCCCTGGAGGGCGTCGACGTCGTCGTTCACCTCGCCCGGCCGACGATGCTGCAGTCGGTGCTCGACGCCGCCGGGGATGCCGCGGTCGAGGGTGTGGTCGTCACGTCGTCGGCCACGGTGTACGGCGCGTGGTCGGACAACTCGGTGCCGCTGACGGAAGACGCCTCGCTGCGCCCGAACCCCGGTTTCACGTTCGCAGCCGAGCAGGCCGAGGGCGAGCGGGTCGCAGCCGAGTGGAAGGACGACCACCCGTCGTCCGCGGTGGCCGTGCTGCGCCTCGTCCCGGTGCTGCTGCCATCGGGGGAGACGTGGTTGTCGGCCGCGCTCGCCTCGCCGTCGCTCGTGCGTCCGGCCGACTCGCTGCCGCCGGTGCAGGTGATCCACGTCGAGGACGCCGCGACCGCCATCGTCCACGCCGTGCTGCAGCGCCTCGACGGGACGTTCAACGTCGCGCCGGAGGGAAGCGTCAACGGCGAGACCGCACGTGCGTTGTCGGCAGCCGGTGTGCCGGTTCCGCTCCCTGAACGGCTGGCGGGCGTGGTCGAGCGGCTGGCGTGGCGGCTCCGGGTCGGCGGCGCGCCTCCCGCGGCCGTGCCGTACCGCGAGCACCCGTGGGTCGTCGCCAGCGACCGCCTGCGGGCGACCGGGTGGCAGCCGGCGTACTCGGTCGAGGAAGCGCTGGTCGCGTGCCGAAAGGGTTCGTGGTGGCGAGAGCTGTCGCCGAAGCGGCGCCAGGAGGTCGCGTTGAGCGTCGCGGGCGGCGTCCTCGTCACAGGCGCAGCAGGGGTCGCGTTGGCGGTGAAGGCGGCTAGTTCGCGGGCTTCTCGCCGAGGGTGATCTTCGCGACGCGCTGCTGCGCGTCGCGGAGGTAGGTGAGGGCCACCGTGTCACCCGGGCGTCTGGTGCGCAGCTCGATCACCAGCGAACCCATCGATCGGATCGGTTCGCCGTCGAGCTCGACGAGCACATCGCCCGGACGCAGGTCGCTGTGCTGCGCCGGCGACGACCCCTTGAGCGCGCGCACGACGACGCCCGACTTCACCCCGAGCTCCTTCGCCCGGCTCGCGCTCAGTTCGTCGCCTTCGATGCCCAGCCAGCCGCGGGTCACCTTCCCGTGGGCGAGGAGCTGCGCCGCGACGAGCCGGGCGACGTCGATCGGCGTGGCGTAACCGCTGGCGTTGCCTTCCCGCTCGACGTTGATCGTGGCGATGCCGATGACGACTCCCGCGCCGTCGACCACGGCTCCGCCGGCTGAGCCGGGAGCGACCGCAGCATCGGTCTGGATCATCTCGAGCAGGCGGCGACCCGTGGTGTTCACCGCCTGGTTCGTCGCGCTGACGACGCCGACGGTGACGACCGGGGCGTGGGCGCCCTCGGGTGGCGTGCCGATCGTGATGGCGGCCTGCCCGACCTTGATCGCCGCCGCGGAACCGAGAGGTGCCACGGCGAAGCGCTCGCCGTCGAGGTCGAGCACAGCGATGTCGGTGTCGGGGTCGCTGCCGACCACACGCGCTTCGAGCTCGCGACCGTCGTCGAGCACGACGGTGACCTTCGACGCGCCGTCGACGACGTGATGCGCCGTGAGCACGAGCCCGTCGGTGCGGTAGACCACCCCGGAGCCCCGACGTGCGCCGTCGGGGGATTCGACGAAGATGCTGGTGATGCTCGGCCGAAGCCGGTCGGCGATCGAGGCGACGTCGGGAGCATCGCTTGCGTTCGGTGATCCGTTGCCCGTCGGCGCGGCGATCTGCTCCACGGCGAGCTGCGTCCGCACCGGTCGCACGACCGCCACGACGCCCAGGGTGAGCAAGACGCTGATCGACGACGTGAGCGCCACGACCGTCAGCAAGCGGGGCTCGCGCGGGCGCTTCATCCCGCGCGTCGACGACGTCGATGGACCGCCGGCCGCGACCTCGGACGGATGCCTCCACAGCCGGTCGTCAGGCGGCAGCAGCGGCGATACCGGACCGTCGTCGAGCCCGTCGTCGTCGAAGTCCATGGCGAAGTTCGAGGTTACCGACGGGTCCTCCGGAAGGGCGGTCGCCCCCGTAGTCTTAGAGGGTGCTGTCGGTACCTGCTGGCGACGACTGGGTCGCGCTCACCGAGGAGGAGCTTCCGGTCGAGCTGGCGCGGGCGTGGTCGGCGCTGCCGTCGTCGGGCGCGCAGGTCGTGTTCTGCGGAACGGTGCGTGACCACGCGGACGGCCGAGACGACGTCGTGGCGCTCGAATACGAGGCGTACGCAGAGCACGTCGAACCGCGGCTGCAGGCGATCGTCGAGCAGGTCCGGTCGCGATGGCCCGACACCGTTCGTGTCGCGCTCCTGCATCGTGTCGGTCGCCTCGAGTTGACCGAGGTGTCGGTCGTCGTGGTCGTCAGCTCCCCTCATCGAGGCGCGTGCTTCGATGCGGCGGAGTTCGCGATCGACACGCTGAAGGCATCGGTCCCGATCTGGAAGAAGGAGCTGTGGTCGGGCGGCGATGCCTCCGACTGGGGCACGGGGTCGACACCGGTGCAGGAGGTCACGTCGTCGTGAGTGCACTGCTGTATCTGGGCGTCGCGGTGCTGCTGAGCGCGCTCGGGATCTTCGTGCTCTGGTACCGCAACCGGAAACCGACGTCGCTCGAGTCGGGCATCGAGGAGTTCCAGCAGGGTCTGCGCGCGCTCGGCGGATCCGACGACAAGCGGAACGAGAAGTCGAGGCGACGCACTGGCTAGAGACCTCGCCATCGACCTCGGGACGGCGAACACCCTCGTCTACGCCAAGGGGCAGGGGATCGTCCTCAACGAGCCGAGCGTCATCGCGCTCAACGTGCAGACAGGCGACGTGCTGGCGATGGGGCACGAGGCGTGGCAGATGATCGGCCGCACCCCCGGCTACATCCAAGCGGTGCGTCCGCTGCGGGGCGGCGCGATCACCGACTTCGACATCACCGAGAAGATGATCCGCATCATCCTCTCGAGGGCAGGGGTGAGCCGGTTCAACCGGCCACGGGTGCTGATCTGCGTGCCTTCGGCGATCACGTCGGTCGAGAAGCGCGCGGTGAAGGAAGCCGCCCGCCGGGCCGGTGCCACCGAGGCGTACCTCATCGACCAGCCGATGGCCGCGGCGATCGGTGCCGGACTGCCGATCGGCGAGCCGCTCGGGAACATGGTGTGCGACATCGGTGGCGGCACCACCGAGACGGCGGTCATCTCGCTCGGTGGCACGGTCGCGCTGCAAGCGATCCGCGTCGGTTCCTTCGACATGGACACCGCGATCCAGACGTTCGTCCGCCGTGAGTACGGCATCGCGATCGGAGAGCGGACAGCCGAGGAGATCAAGGTGGCGATCGGATCCGCGTTCGTCACCGAAGACGAGGTGAAGGCCGAGGTGCGAGGCCGTGACCTCATGACCGGCCTTCCGAAGACCGTGATCCTGTCGCCGGAGGAGGTGCGCGAGGCGCTCGACGAACATGTGAGCGCGATCGTCGACTCGGTCGTGCAGTGCCTCGGGATGGCGCCACCGGAGCTCGCGCAGGACCTGATCCTCCAGGGCATCCACCTCGTCGGCGGTGGTGGGATGCTGCGAGGCCTCGACCTGCGCCTCGCGCAGGAGACGCACCTGCCGGTCCACCTGGTCGACGAGCCGCTCGAGTGCGTCGTGCTCGGCGCGGGCAAGTGCATCGAGGCGTTCGAGTCGCTCCGGGTGATGTTCATGGAAGCCGACCGCTAGGGCCTGTACTCCAGGAGGTCCTCCGCCGCCTGGCGCACCTGCCAGTCGCGGTCGGTGAGCGCGCGCTGGAGGGCGGCATCCACCTCGTCCCCCTCGAACGGAGCGAGGGCGAGAACGGCGCGGCGTCGCACCGTCGGCTTGTCGGTCGTGCCACGCAGGATCGCCGGCAGCCCTGCCTCGTCACCGATCGACCCGAGCGCGGCGATGGCGGCTTCCCTCACCAGCGCGTCGGAATGCCCGGTGGCCACCGTCGAGAGCGCGGCGACCACGTCCGGGTCCGCGGGACGCTCGCCGAGCGCGTAGGCGGCGGCCTCTGCGACGAGAGGATCGCGGTCGTCGAGCGCGCCGAGGAGATCGACCTCAGGGTGGTCTTTCGCCAGTTCGGCGGCGCGACGCCGGACCCTCGGGTCGGTGTCGCCGAGCGAGAGCCGCAGGTCGTCGGCGATCAGTCGCCCCATCCGAGCGAGGGCGCCGAGCGCGGTGGAGCGGACGGATCCGTCGTCGGAGCCGAGGCCGAGGCGGGCGGTCCGCTCGTCACCCGAGTGCCCGGCGATGGCTACGTCTCGGCGGTCCACGTCGCCATACTCCCTCGCGACCGGTCAAGCTGTGGGGAGAAACGGACGATCGTTCGTTCCAGCGTGCTCATGACCGACTCTCGCCGGCTGTTCCTCTCGATCTTCAACGGTCTGATCCTGCTGAGCGCAGGTCTGTTCGCCGTGTGGAAGAGCACGGAGCCGACGGTCACGGTCGTCGACACCCCGATCTTGACCGCGGCCACGCCCGATACGACGACGAGCACGGCTGGCCAGGCGACGGAGACGACGGTCGTCGACGCCCAGCCCGCCGCGGCGACACGTCCGGTCGCGCCGGTCGCCCCGCCGCGCAACGAGTACGCGCCGGAACCCGTCCTGGAGATCGGGTCGATCGAGATCCCGAAGATCGGGCTGCGTCATCAGGTCTTCCACGGCATCACGATGCGCAACATCGACCGGGGTCCGAGTCACTGGCCGGGAACCGCGCTGCCGGGCGAGGTCGGGAACTCCGTGTTCGCCGGCCACCGCGTCACGAAGACGCACCCGTTCCGCAACATCCATCAGCTCGTGCCGGGGGACGAGGTGTTCTTCACCGTCAACCCCGCCACCTTCGGAGCGGAAGGCCAGCCGGTCCGGACGAGATACGTGGTGACGGGCCACGAGATCGTGCCGCCGACGGCGCTGCGGATCGTCGATCCGACGCCGACTGCCACCGCGACCCTCTTCGCCTGCCACCCGCCGGGTTCGGCGCGCTACCGCTACGTCGTGCGGCTCGAGCTAGCGAACTCCTGAGCGCCGGCGCGAATCCCGCTCAAGGCGCTCCGCCGCGCGACCGATGCCATTCCTCGAAAGGAGCGAGGCATGACGCACATGGTCATCTACCGGTCGGCGGAAGGTCAGCCGGTGTATCACCAGACGGAGTCGCTGGAGGAGGCCGCTCGCCATCTCGAGCACCTGCGCAACGCGGGTCAGGGTACGGACGCGCGGATCTTCTCGATGCAGGAGATCCCCGTCGAGGTGAAGACGTACTACAAGGTCGAGGTCCCGGCAGAGCCCAAGGCCGCAGCCCCCGCTGCGCCGGCGCCTGCTCCCGCCGCGACACCGGCTGCACCCGCAGCACCCGCCGCGCAGCCGCAGCCCGCTGCCGCCCCGGCGAGCCCCGCCCCCGCCGCTGCAGCCGCTCCGGCGTCGCCGGTCGCGCCGCAGCCGGTGAAGGGCGAGCCCGCTGCTGCCGGTGCCGGTGCGGGCGCGAACGGCGGCCGCTTCGGGCTCTTCGGCAAGAGCTGATCAGCCGCTAGCTGGTACCACGGCTAGCCGACGGTCCGGCGGAAGGCGAACGCCACCACGGCGATCGCCACGCCGATAGCCATCGCGAGTGCGATGGCGGCGAAGATCACCAGCGCCACCAGTCCGAGCGTCGCCCGCACTCTCCTGCGCAACACCCGCAGGCGGCGACGATGTCGGGCCGAGGCGCCGGCTCTGGGAGCCGGTCTGGGCGTCTCCGGACGGAGGGCGCCTGGGCCGGCTTCCTCGCGCTCGGGCTCCGGTTCGGGTTCCGGTTCCGGTTCGGGTTCCGGTTCCGGTTCCGGTTCGGGCTCCGGTTCGGGCTCCGGCTCCGGCTCCGGTTCGGGTTCCGGCTCGACCTGGGGCGAGGGCGCGGCTTCGAACCGGTCGTCAGTCAGCGTGGGGGTGCGCGGCACGATCGGTCGCTCGGGGAGAGGCTCGATCGGGATCTCGAAGCGTGGGAGCTGTGGGCCGCCGCCGCCCGGCTCGTCGCTCACCGGCAACCGGGAGCGTTACCTGACGCGCAGGTTGTTCTGGCAGGCTGGACGCGCTGACTCGCACCAGGGGCGAGTGCACGGAGGCAGGCGCGAGGGGTGCACACAGTCGAGCCGATGGTAGTTCGGAGCCCCCTCGGCTGGGAGCCCGTGACGCCGGAGCGGAAGCGGCCGTGGCTGCCGATCGTCATCCTCGCGGCGCTCCTCGCCGCGGGGTTGATCGCGTCGAGCTGGGTCACCCTCCCGTACTACGCGCTGGCGCCCGGTTCGGCGCGGGAGGTCACCGAGCTGATCGTCGCGGAGGGTGCGAAGACCTATCCGCCCGAGGGCGAGGTGCTCCTCACGACGATCACCCTCACGAAGGTGAGCCCGCTGCAGGCCCTGCTCGGGTGGGTGCGCGATGACGTCGACGTCGTCCCGCAAGAGCGGATCCTCCCGCCCGACACGACCGACGAGGACTACCGCCGCTTCAACGTCGAGGAGATGGACGATTCGAAGCAGACGGCGATCGTCGTCGCGCTCCGACGCCTCGGCTATCAGGTGAGCGAGCGCGGCGAGGGCGCGCTGATCGAGCGCGTCCTGCCGCAGTTCCCAGCGAACGGCCGGCTCGAACCGGGTGAGGTGATCATCTCGGTCGACGGCTCGCCGGTGTCGCTCGTCCAAGAGGCGACCGCGCTGATCGGCGCGCACCGACCGGGCGAGACCGTCCGGCTCGAGGTGAAGGGCTTCGACAACGGCAAGACCCGCACGGTCGAGGTGCCCCTGGCGGCCGATCCGGAGCAGGGCGGGAAGGCGGTGCTCGGCGTCTTCCTGCGCACGTCGAAGCGGCGATTCGATCTGCCGTTCCAGGTCGACATCCGCAGCGGGTCGATCGGAGGGCCCTCAGCCGGCCTCGCGTTCACGCTCGGCGTCATCGACGCGCTGACCGACGGCGAGCTCACCGGCGGCCGACGCGTCGCGGCGACGGGAACGATCGAGATCGACGGACGAGTCGGCGACGTGGGCGGCGTCGCGCAGAAGACGTCGGCGGTCCGGCGGGCCGGAGCTGACGTCTTCCTCGTGCCGGCGGGCGAGTACGAGATCGCGAAAGCCCGCGCCGGGAACGAGCTGTTGGTGCTCAAGGTGTCGACGCTGCAGGAGGCGCTCGATGCCCTGGCGTCGCTCGGCGGTGACCTGTCGGGGTTGAGTGCGCCGGCTGCGCAGGCCGCAGGGTGAGCGCCGACCTCGAAGCGCAGATCCAGTTCGCGACGGAGTTCGCTCTGTTCCTGGTCGCGACGGCCGGCCTGGCGCTCAGCCTCCTCCGCTACGAGCTGCTCACCAGGTCGCAGCTGACCCGCCTCGCTCTGACCGTCGCGTTCGCCGCGTTGGCGGGCGCGTCGTTCGTCCACGGGTCGCTGATCATCGACGATCTCGGCGATCCCGTCATCCTCGTCGCCCGCAGCATCGGCTGGGTCGCTCTGCTCGTGGGCGTCGTCCGCTGGGCCGGCGGGCCGGTCTCTCGCCAGCTGGTGATCGTCTCGTTCGTGCTCGGGGTCAGCGGCGTGGTCGCCGCGACGATGGACGCGGAGCTGTTCGCTGCGGGTTGTCGCGCCGTTGCCGCCGGCGGAGTGGGCACCGCGCTGCTGCTCGCCAGTCGCCGCGCGATCGCCGCTCGTGTCGCCGCGAGCTCAGCGGCCACGCTGCTGCTCGTCGTGCTCGTGCTCTCCGTCGGCCTCGGTGCCGTGCTGTCGAACACGATCGAAGACCAGGCCATCTCGTCCGTAGACACTCGTGCACTGCGCGAGGCGAGCCTCATCGAGCGGTCGCGCAACGACGCGATCCGCGCCGCCGGTCTGACCTCGAAGGGCCTCGCTGGCGCGTCGGAGTTCGCGCCGCTCGTCGTCGCGATCAACGACGCGGGAGCGGCGACTCCGGAGCAGTCGCAGCAGCTGAACCTCGTCGTCACCGGCCTCGGCTCTGCCCTGCAAGACGAGCCGATCGCGCTCGCCTACGTCGACACGCGCGCAGGGGTCGTCGCCGCGTCGAACCTGCCCGCGGCGTCGTTCGCCCGGCTGTTGCGGACGCCGGCTGCGGAGGACGCGATCGTCAACAACCGCTCGACCGGCGACGTCGTCGCCCTCGGCGACCGCGCGATCGCGTTGGGCATGGTGCCGGTGCGCGCAGGCGTGGAGGGCGGCCGGCGGCTCCTCGGGCTCGTCGTCGCCGCGGTCGAGGTCGACGACGACTACCTCAGCGCCCGCGCCGGTGCGGAAGACGCCATCACGCTCGCGATCTGGGGACCCAACGGCGTCGTCGCATCGACCGGGCCGCAACCGCCTGCCGACACGGCCGCACGCCTCGCGAAGAAGGTCCTCGGCGGTGCCGACGGGTCGACCGCGACCACCTCCGACCGGTTCATCGCGGCACGCGCGGTTCGGAGCCAGACCAATGAGCCGCTCTTCGCGCTGATCGTCTCGCGCTCGACGGCAACGGTCGACGAAGGCCGCGAGCGGTTGTTCCGCACCTTCTTCGTCATCGCCTTCGGCGGGACGCTGCTCGCGCTGCTCCTCGCGGCGATCGTGGGAGATCGCATCGGCGCGGGTGTCCGCCGGCTGACGAGCTCGGCCGAGGCCCTCGAACGAGGCGAGACCGGCGTTCGCTCCGGCGTGCGCAACGACGACGAGGTCGGCCGGCTGGGAGCGGCCTTCGACTCGATGGCGCAGTCGATCGAGGAGAAGACCGACGCGCTGCGGCAGGCCGCTCTCGACGAAGCGCGCCTGCGCAACCGCCTCGAGGCCGTGGTCGCCGGCATGGGAGAGGCGCTCGTGGCGATCGACGAGGGCGGAGTCGTCTCCGACTTCAACGAAGCCGCGGAGGATCTCTTCGGGATCTCGGGCGACGACGCGAAGGGCCAGCGCGTCGACGCTTTGATCCGGGTGACCAACGAAGAGGGTCTCGACATGAACGACCGCCTCACCACCGGCGACGGCGAGCGCTGGTCGGAGCTCGTCGATGTCGACCTCGCCGGCACGCTCGTGCCGGTTGCGTTGACCTCCGGCCCGCTGCGCGCACCCGACGGTGAGGTCACCGGGCGGGTGCTGGTGTTCCGCGATCTGCGCGCCGAACGCGAAGTCGAGCGCATGAAGCGCGAGTTCCTCTCGCGGGTCGGCCACGAGCTCCGCACCCCGCTCACGCCCCTGCTCGGCTACGCCCGGATCCTCGCCGGCCGTGAGGTCCCGTCGGACCGGGCGCGCGAGATCTCGCGAGCGATGGTCGCGTCCGGTGAGCGGATGGAGCGCATCGTCGAGATGCTCGAGTTCTTCGCCTCGGCGCAGGCCGGTCGCACGGTCCTCCGTCCCCAGGAGCTCGACGTGCGGGATGTGCTGACTCCCGTGGTCGACGCCCGGCAGGCAACCGCGCCCGACGGCGTGGTCATCTCCCGCCGCGTTCGGTCTGGGACGCCGAAGATCATCGGCGACCCGTACTGGCTGCAGCGCACCGTCGACGAGCTCCTCGACAACGCGATCAAGTTCTCGCCCTCCGGCGGGCGGATCGCCGTCAGCGCAGGGCCGTCCGACACCGGCGGGGTCGAGATCTCCGTCCGCGACACGGGTCTCGGCATGACCGACGACGAGCTCGAACGAGCATTCGCCGAATGGTCGCAAGGCGACGAATCCGACACTCGCGCCTACGGCGGGCTCGGGCTCGGGCTGGCGCTGGTGCAGCGGGTCGTCGAGCGTCACGGTGGCCACGTCACCTGCGAAACCGCGCCCGGCAAGGGATCGAAGTTCTCGATCCTCCTTCCGGCGGCGTCCGACTGATCACCCCGGGCGTCACAGGCGCCCCGTAGCCTTTGACCCATGTCTTCGGCCGACGCGCCCGCTCCCGTTCCGGAGCCGACGCTCGCGCCTGACGACGTCTCCGACCGCACCTTCCCCACGGCCTTCCGCGGCTTCGACCCGGTCGAGGTGCGGGCGTTCCTCGGCCAGGTCGCCGACGAGCTCCGCGCCGCCCGCCAGCGCGAGGCCGACCTGCGGACGGCGCTGGAAGAGAGCGGGGGAGCCGCGGGAGCAGCGAACTCCGCCGCGACCGTGGCAGCCGCCGAGGCCGCAGCCGCGGCTGCCCTCGCCGAGGCCCAGGAGGCGGCGGCCTCGACGCTCGCCGCCGCGAAGGCGGAGGCCGACCGGCTCGTCCGCGAGGCGAAGGACCGGGTTGCGCAACTCGGCCACGCGGCGACCGCCGAATCGGCGCGGGTGCTCGACGACGCCAGAGCCCAAGCGCAACAACTCGTGCGAACGAAGGGCGAGGAGGCCGAAGCCACAGCCGTCAAGAAGATCGCCGACGCGGAGCGGGAAGCCGCCGCGATCCGGGTGAAGGCACGAGAAGACGCAGACGCCATTCTCGACGCCGCGAAGGAGCGCGGGCGCGAGATGGTCGCTGAGGCGCAGGCCGCCCGTGAGCGCATGATCGCCGACCTCAACAAGCGGAAGCGCGCCGCTGCGGCGCAGCTCGACCAGCTCCGGGCCGGTCGCGACCGACTTCTCGAGTCGCTGCGGGTCGTGCGGCGCAACCTCGACGAGATGACCACGCGTCTCGAAGCGACGGAAGGTGTGGCAGCGCCTGTCGCGGCCGCGCCGTCGGCCCCGGCATCGGCGCCGGTTCCCGCTGGGCCAGCCGGGCCCGCGGCGTCCGCGGACGAACGCGCGGAGGAGCCGAAGGCGAGACCGCTGCGCGCCAGTCACCTCGTGATCGGGGAGCTGCCGAGCGAGCAGCGCCGCGTCGTAGCGCCCGCGATCAAGGTCGAGCAGCCCGCGTCGGCTCGTTCGGCACCGGCTTCTGCCGGAGCGCCGCCCGAGCCTCGACCGGAGACAAGACCGCAGGGGCAGGTCGTGTCGGTGACCACGACGCCGACCGCAGCGGCGCCTCCTTCGGGTGTGACGCCGCGCATCGACGCACCGCAGGCGCGTGCCGCGGCCGAGACCGCGCCGCGCCGAGACGCTGTCGCCGACGCGACCGAGGCGAGCGCCGAGACCGTCGCGGCCGAGCCGCCGCGGACGGAGGAACGGAAGTCGTCCGCTCTCCGCATCCTGCGCCGCAACCGAGGCGGACGCCCGGAGCCGCACGCGACGCCGCCGCAGGTCGGGCGCGACACGCCAGGTGAAGGCATCCGCATCATCGGCCGCGAACCCGAACCCGAACCCGAGCTCGAAGTCGCTGCTGCGCCCGAACTCGACGTCGCTGCTGCGCCCGAACCGGACGTTGCCGCTGCGGCCGAAGCCGACGACGTCTCTGCGCCGGAGCTCGCCGACGTCGCCGAAGCGGCGCCGGAAGTCGTCGATCCGGGTGAGGGTCCCGAGGTCACCCCGGATCCGGTGGTCGACGAGCCGCCGGACGTCCTCGACGAGTCCGAGGCCGGTGAACCCGAGGCGGCGGAACCGGTCGCCGTCGACGCGGCCGAGGCCGTCGCCGGCGCGGTCGAGGACGACGAGCTGCCGCCGCCGCTTCGTCCCGAGGAGGTGCGGCCGCGGATCGAGGACCTCTTCGCCCGCATCCGCGCCGATCGGGAGCAGGCGGTCGCGCGCGCCCGGGAGGTGCTCGCCGAGGACGAAGACGGCGCGTCGCCGGCTGACGCCGCTCACGACCCGGCTGAGGCTCCTCGCGACGAGGAAGGTGTCGCCGACAGCGGGGCGGTCGCCGCCGACGACATGCGCGATCAACAACGCGCCGAGCCGGTCGACGCGGACGAGCACCTGCTCCAGGCGCGTGACGCCGTCGTCGACCCGCTCGTCGGGCAGCTCACCCGTCGCCTCAAGCGCTCGATCCAGGACGAGCAGAACGCGACGCTCGACCGGCTGCGGACCGCGCGGCCGCGTCCTGCAGCCGCAGACGTGCTGGCGTCAACGGAGACGCAGCCGGCCCCCTACCGCTACGCGGCGCTGCCGATGCTCGAGGAGGCCGCCCGCGCCGCGTCGGCCGCCGCGCCCTTCGGCGCCGTGGGGGTCGGTGTCGACGACCTCGCGCAGGCCCTGGCCGACGACATCGCGACGCAGATCCGCACCAGGGTCGAGCGGGTGCTCGTCGACGCGGCGCAGGACGATCTCGACCTGCAGACGACGAGCGAGCGCGTCAGTTCCGTCTATCGAGAGTGGAAGACGCAGCGGGTCGAGCGCGTCGCGACGCACCACCTGATCGCTGCGTGGTCGCGTGGCACCTTCGTCGCAACGCCCGAGGGAACGCCCATGCGTTGGATCGTCGACGACGACGGTCCGTGCCCCGACTGCGACGACAACGCCCTCGCCGGGCCGACTCCCCGGGGACACAGCTTCCCGACCGGCCAGCTGCACCCACCGGCTCATCCCGGGTGCCGCTGCCTCTTGGCGCCAGCGCACGGCTAGCCTGCGCGCGTCATGCGACGACCGACCGACGTTCGGCCGCCGTCTCCCAACCGACGTCCCCAGGGCAGCCGTGCCTGGGTGGCGGTTGCGGCAGCCGTCCTGTTCCTGCTGATCACCTCCTTCCGAGGGATCGCCCGCTTCTACACGGACTACCTCTGGTTCTCGGAGCTCGACGTCGACGACGTCTTCACGGCATCGCTGTCGACGAAGTTCGTGCTCAGCACCGTGTTCATCGGGCTCTTCTTCGTGCTCGTGGTGGCGAACCTGGTCGTGGCCGACCGGTTGGCGCCGACGTTCCGCGCCATGGGACCCGAGGACGAGATCGTCGCGAGGTACCAGGAGGCGGTCGGCCCCCACGCGGGGAAGGTGCGGCTCGGCGTGGCCGCGCTCTTCGCGCTGATCGCCGGTTCGGGCGCCGGCTCGCAGTGGCGCAACTGGCTGCTGTTCCGCAACAGCGTCGACTTCGACGTCCCTGATCCGGTCTTCGGTCGCGACGTGTCGTTCTACGTCTTCCGGCTGCCGCTCCTGTCGTACGTCGTCGACTGGTTCTTCGTCGCGCTCGTGCTCGTGCTTGTGCTGACGGCCGTGGCGCACTACCTCAACGGCGGTATCCGGCTGCAGTCGCCGATGCAGCGGGTGACCCCGCAGGTGAAGGCCCACCTCAGCGTGCTGGTGGGGCTCGTCTTCCTGGCCAAGGCGGCCGGGTACTACATCCAGCGCTACGAGTTGAACTTCTCGTCACGAGGAGTGGTCGACGGTGCCGGCTACACCGACGTCAACGCGCAGCTGCCGGCCCTGAACCTCCTCATGTGGATCATGGTCGCGGCCTTCCTCTTGTTCATCGTGAACATCTGGCGCCGCGGGTGGGCGCTACCGGTGATCGCGCTGATGGTGTGGGCGATCGTCGCGCTCTCGGCCGGCGTGCTCTATCCCGCCTTCATCCAGAAGTTCCGGGTCGAGCCGAACGAGCCGCAGCGCGAGCGGGAGTACATCTCCCGCAACATCCAGGCGACCCGCGAGGCGATGGGGCTCACGAACGTCGTCGAGCGCGACTTCGAGGCCGCGGGAGACCTGACCGCGCAGGATCTGGCGGAGAACGCCGAGACGATCCGCAACGTGCGTCTTTGGGATCCGCCGTTCCTGGAGCGGACCTACCGGCGCCTGCAGGAGGTGCGGTCGTTCTTCCGCTTCAACGACGTCGACATCGATCGCTACGAGATCGACGGCCGCAAGACCCAGGTCGTGCTCTCCGCTCGTGAGCTGAACCCCGACGGGCTCCCGTCGGAGCGGCAGTCGTGGGTGAACCGGCACCTGCAGTACACCCACGGGTACGGCGCCGTGCTCTCGCCGGCGAACGCCGTGACGGCAGACGGCGAGCCCGACTTCCTCGTGAAGGACGTGCCACCGCGGGGCGAGCCGGAGATCACGCAGCCGCAGATCTACTTCGGGGAGCGCCTCGACTCGTACGCGATCGCGAACACGAGGCAGGAGGAGATCGACTTCCCGCGAGGTGACGGCAGCGACCAGACGTCGTCGTACGAGGGCAAGGGCGGGATCCCGATCAAGAACTCGCTCGTGCGGTTCGCGCTGTTCGCGCGCTTCAGCGAGGTGAACATCCTCACGTCGAACGCGATCACCCAGCAGTCGAGGGCGTTGTTCTACCGAGACGTGCGGGAGCGGGCGGGCATGGCCGCGCCGTTCCTCCGCTTCGACGCAGACCCGTATCCCGTGATCTTCGAGGGTCGCATCATCTGGCTTCTCGACGGCTACACGACGACCGATCGATATCCCTACGCGCAGCGCGCCGCAACGGCGCGGCTCCCGGGCTCGAGCGGTCTGAACGGGCTCTCGTTCAACTACGTCCGCAACTCGGTGAAGGTCGCGATCGACGCCTACGACGGGACGATGGACTTCCACATCGTCGATGACGCCGACCCGATCATCAAGGCGTGGGCGAAGGCGTTCCCGGACCTGTTCTTCGACGGTCCTGCGCCAGATGCGCTGCAGGCTCACTTCCGTTATCCGGAAGACCTGTTCCGCGTGCAGACGTCGATGTACTCCCGCTACCACATCGAGGATCCGCTCGACTTCTTCCGCAGCGCCGACCAGTGGGACATATCGCAGGACCCGGGATCGAAGGTCGCCGCGGTGCCGGAGCAGGGGCAGGGGCAGGGCCAGGGGACGACGCAGACGACGAACCCGCTCGCAGCACCCACCACTCCGCGTGAAGAACGGATGGATCCGTACTACCTCCTCATGCGGTTGCCGGACGAGGAGAACGAGGAGTTCTTGTTGCTCCAACCGTTCGTGCCGACGTCGAGGGACGACTCGCGCAAGGAGCTGACGGCCTTCATGGTCGCGAAGAGCGACCCCGCGAACTACGGGCAGCTCGAGGTGTTCGTGATGCCGCGCAACGCGCTGCCCGACGGCCCCGCGATCGTCGATGCGCGCATCAACCAGGAGCCGGCGATCTCCGAGCAGATCACCCTGCTGTCCCGTGCCGGATCGCAGGTGTTGCTCGGCAACCTGCTGATCATCCCGGTGAACGACTCGTTGCTGTACATCCGTCCTCTGTACGTGCAGGCCGAGCGAACGCAGGTGCCGCAGTTCAAGAAGGCGATCGTCGTGTTCGGCGACCGGGTCGTGATGCGCGACACGTTGAAGCAGGCGCTCGAGGCGATCTTCGGCGAGGCGCCGGAGACGTTGGAGGAGGCGCCGACGCCCGGTGACGGCGACGGTAACGAGGGTGGTGGCGACCCGGGTGGCGGTGGCGCGCCGGCTGAGCCTGGCGTCGCTCCCTCGGTGCAGGCGCTGCTCGACCAGGCCAACGCGGCGTTCGCTGCTGCGGAGGAAGCGCTGCGCAACGGCGACCTCGCGGCGTATCAAGCGCGCACTCGCGAGGCGCGTGAGCTCGTGTCGCGCGCGGTGCAAGCCTTGCGTGCTTCGTCCGCCGATGGGGGCGCCACCACGACGACGACCACGACTGCGCCGTCTGCCTAGAACGAGTCGCATCGACCCGGAATTGGCTCTTCGTGGGCGCCGCTATACTGATCCGCACGCCGCGGGGTGGAGCAGTCTGGTAGCTCGTCGGGCTCATAACCCGAAGGTCGCAGGTTCAAATCCTGCCCCCGCCACCATCGAAAGCCCAGGTCAGAGCCGGTGCGCAAGCGCCGGCTCTCCCGCGTGATGGGCGATCTTCTACCGGATCTTCTACCGGATCGGTAGAAGCGTGCCGTTACAGACCGAGGCCGGGCGGTTCAGGCGGCGACAGATCGTCAGCCGGGGGGCGCGCGGGTTCGTCGTCGTCTTCAAGCACGCGGAGAAACGTCGCGGCCGCTTCGGCCTGCATCCCCGGGATGACGTGCTGGTAGACGGTCATGGTGAAGGCGGGACTGGCGTGGCCGAGTCGCTCACTAACCACCTTGACGGGAACACCTGCCTTGAGGAGCAGGGTGGCGTGCGTGTGTCGGAGGTCGTGGAGGCTGATCTTCGGGACCGTGAGCTTGGCGACGGTCCTGTCGAAGATCTGGCTGAACAGGTCGGGATGGATCGGTGATCCGTCAGGGCGCGAGAACACGAGGCCGTCGGCGGAGGTCGCGCGGCGCTTGCGTAGGTGACTGCGAAGGGTTGCGACGGTGGTCGGATCGAGGTCAACAGTCCGTCGTGCCGAGCCGGTCTTCACGTCTGACACCTGGACCTCGTAAGCGACCGATATCACGGCCTGCTTCACGGACAGCCGCGCCTGCGCGAGGTCGAGGTCGTTGGTTCGCAGACCGAGAACTTCGCCTCGTCGCATGCCCGTGAACGCAGCCAGGTGGAACGCGGCGTAGAGCTGGTGTGTCTTCATCGCGTCGAGGAAGAGTCGCAACTCGGGTGCTGCCCATGCCTTGACGTCGGGGCGGCGCGCCGCGCCCAGTCGTGGGGCGTCTGCTGCGTCCGCGACGTTCCTCGTCAGAAGGCCCTTGCGGACGGCGTCCTTGAGTGCCTTGTGGAGGATGAGATGGACACTTCGCACCGACTTCGGGCTCAGCCCGCCGGGACGGTCCTTTCGCCCTTCGGCGAGCAGGGCAACGTAGAGCGCGTCCAGATCATCGGGTCGGAGCTTCTGCAGCTGCAGGCGGCCGATGCGCGGCACGACGTGGAGCTCGAGGTTCCGGCGGTACGAGTCGAACGTGCTGGGTCGAAGTTGGGTGCGCTGCAAGGGAAGCCAGCGGTCGATGAGGTACTCGCCAACGGTGATGCTGTCGCGTGGGGCGTGCAGGCCATCGTTGGAGCGCCGGACGAGGTCTGTCACGAGTCGTTCGGCGTCGCTGCGCCGAGGGCCACCCGGCACCCACCGCCGACGCTCGCGGCCGGTGCCAGGGTCGATGCCCTCGTAGATGACGGCGTAGTACTGCTTGCCCTTCTTCACTACATAGCCGCGCATGTCGGTCTTTTCCGGCGTAGATGAGAAGGGACCCCGTTGTGTAGCGGCCGCGGGATCGACGGCGGAGTGATTCTTGCTCAGGCAGCCTCGGGCGGGCTCGTGGTGCCGGTCACCTCGACGGCGAGCAGTGCCTCGAGCGCGTGGCGGGGCACTCGCAATGTCCTGCCTAGCTCGATCACGGGGAGACCTTCGCGTCCTCCGGTCGCTCGGAATCGCTGCGTCAGCGCGTACGCAGCGCCGCGGCCAATCCGCAAGAGCGCCGCTGCCTCGTCGACCGTCAGAACCTCTTCCCGTCGTCCTTGATCATCCATCTCTGACTCCTTAGGTGGATCTTGGTGTCGGGCTGTGTGAGCCCTACCTGCTAAAGCCACGGAAGGGCCGGCTCATCGCGAGGAATTGCGATGTCGGGCGGCTGCTCGTAGCCGAGGCCGGCTGCGGTGGGGTCGAGGCGGTCGGCGATGTCATGAGCGGTGAGGCTGGTGTTGGGTCTTGCGATGGTGGTGGCGAGTGCTTCTTCGGGGTCGAGGGTGCCGGTGGGGTCGACGATCCACGCGGTGTTGGAGTGTCGGCCGCGGGTGAGGGCGACGTAGGCGCCGGCGCGGCTGGTGCCTGTTTCGATGATGGCGATGGCGTGGTCGACGGTGGTGCCTTGGTTGCCGTAGCCGGTGACGGCCCAGCCGAGCTGCACGTGGTGGGCGACATAGTGGGCGGGTAGGCGGACGCTGCCGCGGTCGGGCTGCTCGGCGGTGATGGAGCCGTCGCCATCGACGTTGGTGACGGTCCAGGTGTGGCGGTTCCTGACGGACACGCCGGTGCTGGTTCGCAGGTGCGGGTCGTTGCGGCGGGTGGCGATCTCGTCGCCGACGTAGGCGCGGGTGCCGTCGGCGAGAGCGGCGCTCGGGCCAGTCGGACGTCGCCTCCGCTGGATCGCGAGGTTGACGGCTCGTGCTGTGGCTTCGGTAGTCGCGGTGATCGCCACCGTCTCGCCTCGATGCGCGCGGTTGGCGTGCTGTTCGGCGATTCGGCGGGCGAGGAGGGCGGGGTGGATGGTGTGAACGCGCCCGTGTTCGGTGTAGATGCGGGCGGCTTCGGGGTCGCCTCTCCGTAGGAGCAGACTGGCGCGGGCTTCCCAGGGGTTGGTGAAGCGGTGGATTTCGTCGAGCCGGTGGGCGGGGTGGCGGTCTACCCAGGACGCGAACATGCCGGCGCGTCCGACGGCGGGGAGTTGTTCGGGGTCCCCGACGGCGACGATCCGCCAGTGCAACGCCGTCGCCAGGAACGCGAGGCGGGCGAGGTCGTCGGTGGTGGCCATGCCGGCTTCGTCGATGATGATCGTCGTGTTCGGTTTCGGCGTCTCCTCCCAGTTCGGCCGCGCGTTCGCCAGGAGCCGGGCAAGGGTCATGGTCGGACAGCCAAGGTCTCTGCCGAGAACGTCTGCTGCTTTGCCTGAGGGTGCGAATCCGACCACCTCCCGCCCGTCGGCGTGGAGTCGGCGGACGGCATCCGCGAGGAGCGTGGTCTTTCCCGCGCCCGCGGGGCCGACGATCAATACCAGCCGCTCGTGTCCCGCAGCAGCGTGGACCGCGGCTGCTCGAGGATCGCCGTCGGCCAGCCATTGCGGCGCGTGGTCTTCGGCGAACGCGAGCAGCTCGGTCTCCTGGTCCCACACCTCGCTGCTGGTCAGCCGATGATCAGTGACGGCCTCGCCGAGCGGCCGGCCATCCCGCCTGCGCTTCTCGCTCTCGGGGCTCGGTGGCGCGAGTTCGACGCACGCGAGCACTGCCGCGTCCGTGAGTTCATCGACCAACGCGACGAGTGTCTCGGCCGAGGAAGCGGCGTTCGCGGGGACGAGGGCGGCAATGTGGCGCGACAGGTCCGTCGGGAGCCACGTCGCGGCCTCCGCGGAGGCTCGGGTGATCGCGTCCCGCACGATCTCCGCCCTCGCGAAGCCGGTTGAGGGGTCGAGGGAAAACGGCTGGTCAGGCACGAAATCGGGAAAACGGGAACCGTCCCTCGACGCTGGAAGCGAGCCAATGCCTTTGCCTTGGGCGTCGACCATCACGAATGCCCTCTGCTCACGGGCGCGGGAGGCTGACTCGAGCGCGGTCGGGTTGTCCGTGAGTGCCCGTCCTGGCAGCCGTTCGATGGGATAGCGGTGGCGTCGGGCGCGGCCGGTCCACCATTCGTGGAGGCGTTCGCCGTCTTCGGGCCAGTCCTTCGCCGGGCGGCTCGCGAGCACGGCGCGCCGCTCGAGCATCGCGATCTCCCTCGGGCTGGGCTCGGCGCCCTCGTGCTCGTCGGCCCATCGCTCGATGAGCTCCGCGGTCTTGGCCTCGACCTGCGCGGACCGCTGCGAGAACACCTCCAACAGCTTCGAACCCACGCCCGCGACGTCGGACTGTCCCGCGCCTTCGGCGAGGGGCTGCCAATCGACGCCGATTCGCGCGGTGAGCTCTGCGCGTAACGCGGCGTCGTAGACCCAGGAGATCGACCGCTGCTGGGTCTTCAACCAGCGCGCGTCCAACGACAGCCACTTCCCGCTGGCGTCCTGGACCTTCGCGGAGACGATGGCGTGGGAGTGCAGCTGCGGATCCGACGAGCGCGACGTGTGCTGACGGAACACCGCGACCGTCAACCCCTTCGCGTCGACCTGGTCGACACCGCCCGCCCCGCGGCGAGTGACCGCCCCATGAGCTTCGATCCAGGCGAGCGTGGCGGTCACCGCCGCGTCATGCGCAGCAGCCGCCGCGTCGCGCACCGCCTCGTCGGGGTGGATCGCCCACAGGATCGACACGCTCTTCGGCGCCGAGAACGTCACATCAAACGCACGCGCCGACGCTTCACCGAACCCGCGACCCAGCTTCGACCCGTCGCCTGGATGTTCCGCGACGAACAGCGCCCGCAGTTCGCTGCCCGCGACGTCGCCGTCGAGGCCGAGAGCCTCCAGACCGCGGCCCCACCACCGACCCGGCGGCTCCCCCGCGTCGATGTAGTAGTCGACCGGGCCCCTCCCGTTCCCGCTGCGGTCGCGGTCCTCAGCGAGCCCGGCGTAGTAGTCGACCAGCCCCGCCAACCGATCCGCGGTGGCCTTCAGCGTCGTTACCCGAGCCACCATCAGACGTGCTCCCGCAGCCGCAGTGCACTCGTCTGTCCTTGCTTTGGTGGGGTGGGGTTGGTGGAGGGGGATGGGTTGGTTG
>DATLGL010000025.1:0-58645 GCA_035540495.1 Acidimicrobiales bacterium | reverse complement strand
CCCCCGCGTCCCCCGACACCGTCCCCGGCGCAGCGAACCCGTCGGTTGCGACGTTGAACTGGTTCGTCGGTGCCTCGCCCCTGGAGGGAGCGATGATCACGAACGCAGCCTGTCCTACGAGGACGGCGAGGAACGGTGCGTAGAGACGCAGCACAGATCGGCGCATGGCTTGGACGGACCCCCTGGTGCGAAGTTGGTGGCTGTGCTCCGCCCGGACGCGAGCGGCCTGACGGTGCGGTCGGTTACGGAACCCCTAGTTCGACATGTAAGTCCAGGACCCCTGCCCGGCGCCAAAGCGACTGCCCGAGTAGGTTCAACGGAGCATGCCGGGGGAGCCGCTCGTCGTTCTCGACCACGTCGACAAGTGGTTCGGCGAGTTGCACGTCCTGCGCGACGTCAGCTTGACCGTCCACCGCGGCGAGGTGGTCGTGGTGATCGGTCCCTCGGGATCCGGGAAGTCGACGCTCTGTCGCACCATCAACCGGCTCGAGCCGATCCAGAGCGGGACGATCACGGTCGACGGCCAGCCGCTGCCCGAGGAGGGCAAGGCCCTCGCACGCCTCCGGGCCGACGTCGGGATGGTCTTCCAGTCGTTCAACCTGTTCGCGCACAAGACCGTCCTGGACAACGTCACCCTCGGGCCGATCAAGGTCCGCGGCATGGGGAAGTCCGAGGCGCGCGACCGCGCCCACGAGCTCCTGGAGCGGGTCGGCATCAGGAACCAGGCCGGCAAGTACCCGGCCGAGCTGTCCGGCGGCCAGCAGCAACGGGCCGCCATCGCTCGGGCACTCGCCATGGACCCGAAGGTCATGCTCTTCGACGAGCCCACGTCGGCGCTCGATCCGGAGATGATCAAGGAGGTCCTCGACGTGATGCTCGAGCTCGCGAACGAGGGTACGACGATGCTCGTCGTCACCCACGAGATGGGCTTCGCCCGATCCGCGGCGCAGCGCGTCGCCTTCATGGACGAGGGGTCGATCGTCGAGCTCGCACCGCCCGAGACCTTCTTCTCCGCTCCCCGGACGGAGCGCGCTCGCGACTTCCTCTCGAAGATCCTGGCTCACTGACGAACACCGACAAAGGGGATATCAATGACCAGAAGACGCTGGTGGCTGGCAGCCGTGCTGCTCTCCCTCCTCGCCCTGCTCGCAGGCGCGTGCGGGAGTGATGACGACCCAGCGGTCGACAGCGGTGCCAACGATGACGCAGCAGGCGATACCGAGCCCGCCGTTCCGGAGTTCGAAGAAGGCACGACCATGGCGAAGCTTCAAGCCGCCGGGAAGATCACCGTCGGCACGAAGTTCGACCAGCCGCTGTTCGGCCTGAAGGACCCGGTGTCGGGCGATGTGCAGGGCTTCGACGTCGAGATCGCCAAGTTGATCGCGCAGCGGATCTTCGGCGGGTCGCTGGAAGACGCGGCCGACAAGATCGAGTTCGTCGAGACCGTCTCCGCCAACCGCGAGCCCTTCATCGAGGAGGGCAAGGTCGACATGGTCGTCGCGACCTACACCATCAACGACACCCGGAAGCAGCGGGTCGACTTCGCCGGTCCGTACTACATCGCCGGCCAGGACATCATGGTCAAGAAGGGCGACACGTCGATCAAGAGCGTCGAAGACCTGAACGGCAAGAAGGTCTGCTCGGTCGTCGGGTCGACGTCGATCAAGAACGTCCAGGCGAAGGCTCCGCAGGCCGACGTGTCGGTCAGCTTCGACAAGTACTCCCTCTGCGCCGAGGCGCTGAAGGACGGACGCGTCCAGGCGGTCACCACCGACAACATCATCCTGCTCGGCCTGATCAAGGACAGCCCGAACGACTTCCAGCTCGTCGGCGAGACCTTCACCGAGGAGCCGTACGGCATCGGCATCAAGAAGGGTGACGACGACTTCCGCGACTTCATCAACGAGGTCCTCGAGGAGATCTACGAGAGCGGCGAGTGGGAAGAGGCGTTCGACCGCACCGTCGGCGAAGCGGGTGAGGAAGCGCCCGAGCCGCCGAAGGTCGACCGCTACACCTCGGGTGGAGCTGCCGGCGGGACCGGCGCGTCCACGACGACCGCCGGCGGTGGCTCCGGCGGGACGACGACGACCATGGCGCCTACGACCAGCACCGCGAAGCCCTAGGCACCTCCGCTGGACGTCGTCCTCGACAACCTCGACCTGTACTGGCGGGGTTATCGCTTCACGGTGGGGCTCACCCTGCTGGCGTTCGCGCTGGCGTTCCTCGTCGGAACGCTGGTCGCGGCGTTCAGGGTGAGCCCCGTGCCGCCGTTGCGGGTGGCAGGCGCGGTGTGGGTCGAGTGCGTTCGCAACACACCGCTCGCCGTGCAGATGGTGCTCTTCTACTTCGGCTTCACGAAGCTGGGGATCCGCTACTCCGCGTTCGTGTCGGCCGTGATCGTGCTCGGCGTGTACACGTCGCCGTTCCTGGCCGAGACGATCCGAGCCGGCATCAACACCGTGTCACGCGGGCAGGCGGAGGCGGCTCGCGCCATCGGACTGACCTTCCCGCAGACGCTGCGGATCGTCGTGCTGCCCCAGGCCTTCCGGTCGGTCGTCGGGCCGATCGGCAACATCTTCATCGCGTTGATCAAGAACAGTTCCGTCGCTGGGGGCGTGATCGCCGTCGGCGAACTGATGCGCCAGGCGATCCTGCTGCAGAACGAGACGGCGCAGTCCGTGTCGGTCTTCTTCGGGATCGCCGTCGCCTACCTCACGCTGACGATCCCCGCCGGGCTCCTGTTCGGCGCGCTCGAACGTCGTGTAGCGGTGAGGCGGTGAGGCGCCGATGACGGCGGTCCTCGCCGACGAGCTCGGTCCGCGTGCCCGCCGCCGCGTGCTCATCGCTTCGATCGTCTCGGGCCTCGTTCTCCTCGCGGTCGTCGTCGGCGCCCTCTCGCGCCTGCGCGACCAGGGTCAGCTCGAAGCCGACCTGTGGGAGCCGTTCACGAAGTGGCCCGAGTTCCGCTTCCTTCTCCTCGGACTCAAGGAGAACGTCCGTATCGCCCTCGTCGCCATGGGGCTCTCGATGGCCATCGGCATGGTGCTCGCGCTCGGTCGGCTGGCGCAGACGGCGCCGGTTCGGTGGGCGTTCACGGCGTGGGTCGAGTTCTTCCGAGGACTGCCCGTCCTCCTGCTCATCTTCTTCTCGTTCCTGATGCTGCCCCGCTACGGCCTCGACTGGCCGGCGTTCTGGTACGTCGTGCTGGGCCTGACGCTCTACAACAGCGCGGTGCTTGGCGAGATCTTCCGGGCCGGCATCCTCTCGCTCGAACGCGGGCAGATGGAGGCATCGCTCGCGATCGGCCTGACCTACTGGAAGGCGATGCGGCTCGTCGTCGTCCCGCAGGCGCTCCGCCGCATGATCCCAGCGATCGTCAGCCAGCTGGTGACGCTGCTCAAGGACACGTCGCTCGCGTTCATCATCGCCTACCCCGAGCTGCTGCGGCACGCCAACATCCTCGGCACCGCACGGAAGAACATCCTGCAGTCGCTGTTCGTCGCCGCGTTGCTCTTCCTGGTCGTGAACCTCGTGCTGAGCCGCATCGCCCGACGGCTCGAGGTGCGCCAGCGCCGGCGCTACTCGGCCGGCGCGATCGCGGTCAGCGGCGTGGAAGACCTGGCTGCCAACGCCGCCGAAGCGGAGTCGAAGGTCTAGGACCCGGAGACGGCGAAGGCCTTCTTCAAGGTCTCCGCGATCTCCGTCATGCATTCCTTCGCCGCGGGCAGCACGCCCCACATCTGCACGAACACGTGCGGCATCGTCTCGTAGTTGTGCAGCGTGACGGGCGTGCCCGCTTCCTCGAGCGCCGCGGCGTACGCCTTGCCTTCGTCGCGCAGCGGGTCGTACTGGCCGGTGATGACCAGCGCGGGCGCCAGGCGTGACAGGTCTTCGGCGACGATCGGCGAGGCCCGCCAGTCGAGCGGATCGGCCGCGTACTGCGCCTTGAACCAGACCATCGTCTCCTTGGTGAGGAACGGTCCGGCTTCGTTCTCGTCGTACGACGCGTATCCCTCGCGTTGATCGACCGACGGGTAGATGAGGATCTGGGCCGCGAGCGGCGTACCCGTGTCGCGGGCGTGGATCGCCGCCACCGCAGCGAGGTTGCCTCCCGCGCTGTCACCGGCGACCGCGAGCTTCGACGGGTCGCCGTTCAGCTCCGCGGCGTTGGCGAACACCCAGTCGAAAGCGGCGAGGCTGTCGTCGACGGCAGCGGGGAAGGGGTGCTCGGGCGCGAGGCGGTACTCGACGCTGACAACTACGGCGCCGGCCTCTGCGGCCATCCGGCGGGTGACGGGATCGTGGCTGTCGATCGAGCCGATCGTCCAACCGCCGCCGTGGAAGTAGACGACGACCGGGAACGGGCCCGAGCCCTCCGGCGTGTAGACGCGGACGGGAACGTCTCCCGCCGGACCGGGGATGGTGCGGTCGACGACCGAGGCGAGGGGCGGATCCTCACCACCTGCGGCGCGCAGCATCAGGTAGCCGTCGCGGCTCTGCTGCAGGCGCACCGCGTTGTCAGCGGGAGGTTCCGCGGCGGGCGGAGTGCCGTCGACGATGGCCTGGATGATCGGGTCGAGCGCCATGGGCGGCGACCCTAACTACGGGCGATCTTCGCCGTCATCTTCGGGCACCTCGAGGTACCAGCCGTCGAGGCAGTCTTCGCAGCGGTACATGAGCACGTCCCCCGGTTGTGGCTCCGGGTACTCGTCGTCGAAGCGTGTGAGGAGGTGCGCGCGTCCGCCGCAGTCGATGCAGGTGATGACGCGGTCGGGCTCGGGCACTCTGCGAAGGTAGGCGGGGAGGGTGGAGTGGGAGGAACATGAGGGTCGTCGGCGGTTCCGCCAGGGGTAGGCGGCTGATCGCGCCGAAGGGCGACGCCACCCGGCCGACGTCCGACTTCGTGCGGGAAGCGATCTTCAACACGCTGCAGTCGATCGTCGAGTGGGAGGGCCTCGACGCCGCCGACCTCTTCGCAGGAACGGGCGCGCTCGGCATCGAGGCCCTGTCGAGGGGAGCGGCGTCGTGCCTGTTCGTCGACAGCGACCGCCGGGCTGCCGACGCGGTGCGGACGAACCTCGCCTCCACGGGTCTCGCCGATCGGGGGAGCGTCATCGTGCGCGACGTCGCCTCGTGGGTGGCGTCTGCTCCGGCGCTCCACGTGGTGTTCGCGGATCCCCCATACGCCTTCGACGATTGGGGAGCCATCGGGTCGGTGCGGGCCCAACTCGTCGTCGCGGAGAGCGATCGCGAGGTCGCTCTCGGGCCACGATGGATGATTCTCAAGTCGAAGCGGTACGGGAGTACCGTGGTCACGCTCTTCGAGCCCCAGGAGTGAACGCCTTGACGACTGCCCTCTGCCCGGGCTCGTTCGACCCCCCGCACAACGGACACATCGAGGTCTTCGAGGCCGCGGCGCGGCTGTTCGACCGGTTGGTCGTCAGCCCGATACGCAACCCCGGCAAGGGCGAGCCGATGTTCTCCGTCGAGGAGCGCATCGGCATGATCACCGAGGCGCTGGCCCACCTCGACAACGTCGAGGTGGTGTCGATGACGAAGCTCACCGTCGACGTCGCCCACGAGGTCGGCGCCGATTACCTCGTCAAGGGACTGCGGGTGGCGGGTGACTTCGAGTACGAGCTGCAGATGGCCCACATGAACAAGAAGATCTCCGGCCTCGAGACGGTCTTCCTCCCGTGCTCGACCCAGAGCTCGTTCATCGCGTCGTCGCTCGTTCGGGAGATCTCGCGATACGGCGGCGCCGGTCGCGTGAAGGGCATGGTCCCCGACGCGGTCTTCGACCGCCTCGCCGAGCGGTTCCCGGAACGGTAAGGAGCGCGAGGTGAGCCTCCCCGTCGGCACCAACCCCGAGGATGTCGACGCCGAGACGCTGGTTCGGCGCGTCATCGAGATCGTCAGCAACGCGAAGTCGGTCCCGCTGTCGGCGTCGGTGATGGTGGCGAAGGACGAGATCCTCGAGCTCCTCGAAGACGCGCTCGAGAAGTTCCCCGACGAGCTCCGCCAGGCCCGCTGGATGCTGAAGGAGCGCGACGAGTTCCTCGCCAAGGTCGCTCGCGAGGGCGACGAGATCCTCGAGGCCGCACGTGTGCGTGCGGAACGGATGGTCGAACGCCAGGAGATCGTCCGCGAGGCCCGGACGACAGCATCGCGCCTCGTCGAGGAGGCGCGCGACGAGGCGCGCCGCCTGCGCTTGGAGGCCGAGGACTACTGCGACCAGAAGCTTGCGTCGTTCGAGATCGTCCTCGAGCGCACGCTGAAGACGGCACGGGCCGGGCGGGAGAAGCTGCGCTCGGTCGCTGCCCCGGCCGATCGGCCCGACGTCAGCCTTGGCGACGACGAGGCCTCGACCGAAGCCTTCTTCGACCAAGACGTCGAGTAGCGCCGCACCACAAAACGGCGGGGTTGTGCCGTTCGTCCGCGACAATGGACGGTCCCCATGCGAGCAAGCCCCTTCCACGTGCACGTCGGTCGTGTCCTCAAGTCGCGTGATCCGCGGCGTGAGCGCGTCAGCGCGCCCATCGACGACCTGTTCGTCTCCGGAAGCGAGGTGCCCGCCGGAGCAGAGGTCGAGGTCGACGTCGTGCTCGAGCCGGTCGGCGCGACCGTCGAGGCGATCGGAACGGTCTCCGCGCCGTGGACCGGCCAGTGCCGGCGATGCCTCCAGCCCGCCAGAGGTGTGCTCACCGCGGACGTGCACGAGGTGTTCGAAGCCGACTTCGTCGAGGGGGAGTCGTACCCGCTCGCGCACGAGCAGATCGACCTCGAGCCGCTGGCGCGCGAAGCTGTAGTGCTCGAATTGCCGCCGGCGCCCCTCTGCAAGGAGGATTGCCGGGGGCTCTGCGCCCAGTGCGGGACCGACCTGAACGAAGGGTCGTGCTCCTGCGAGGCGCCCGTCGACCCCCGGTGGGCGGCGCTCGACGAGCTCCGTACCGAAGACTGAACCGCCCACCGACGAGGACCAAGGAAAACCCGATGGCTGTCCCCAAGAAGAAGACGTCCAAGGCCAAGAGCCGCTCGCGGAAGGCGTCCGCCTGGCGCCTCGACGCGCCGCCCCGCTCGGTCTGCCCCCAGTGCGGTCAGGCGAAGATGCCGCACGTCGTCTGCCCGAACTGCGGGTGGTACGGCGGCCGCCAGGCCATCGAGGTCGATTAGGAACATGCTCGTGCCCATGCGGCGTCGGGAGCGCCAGCGAGCAGCCGCAACAGCCGAGTGAGCGAAGCGAGCGAGACAATCGTCATCGCGATCGACGCGGTGGGTGGTGACAACGCACCGGGCGCCATCGTCGCCGGAGCGCAGCAGGCGGCGGCCGAGCTCGGCGTGCCGATCGTCCTCGTGGGCCCGCCCGATCAGGTGGGCGACACCGGCGGCCTCGAGCTGATCGCGTGCACCGAGGTCATCGACATGAAGGAGGAGGGCGCGCGCGCCGTCCGCCGGAAGAAGGACTCGAGCCTGGTGCGGTGCGCCGAGCTGGTCCGCGACGGCCAAGCCTCGGCGATGCTCAGCGCCGGCAACACCGGCGCCACCGTCGCGTCGGCGCTGCTCCGGATGGGGCGAGCCAAGGGCGTCAACCGTCCTGCGATCGCCACGCCGATCCCCGTGCCCGGAACGACACCGACGGTGCTGCTCGACGCCGGCGCCAACGCCGAGGTGCAGCCCGCGTGGCTCGTGCAGTTCGCGCAGATGGGAACGGCATACGCGCGGGCCCGGTACGGCCTCGACACGCCGCGTGTGGGACTTCTCAACATCGGTGAAGAGGAGAGCAAGGGCAACGACCTGGCCAAGGAGGCCCACGGGCTCCTGCGGGACGCGCCCGGGATCAACTTCATCGGCAACGTCGAAGGGCGCGACCTGATGAGCGACGACGTCGACGTTGTCGTCACCGACGGCTTTACGGGCAACGTCGCGCTGAAGACCCTCGAAGGCGGGATGAAGTTCCTGCGCGACGCGGTCTTCACGGCGCTGGTGTCGACGGAGGAGGCGATCAAGGCGTCCGAGGTCGTGCTGCCACTCCTCCTGCCGCTCGCCGAGGAGCTCGACCCGGACACCCACGGAGGCGCCATGGCGCTGGGCCTCAACGGCGTCTGCATCATCGGGCACGGATCGTCGTCGGCCAAGGCGATCGTCAACGCGGTGAAGGTGGCACGCGACATGGTGGAAGGCGACCTCGTGGCCAAGGTCGCCAGGGCCGTCGCCGCAGGAGCGGGCGAACCGGCGGACTCACCGGCCGGCTGAGCGGCGCCTGTAGCATCCCGGGCCGTGCCGGCTGAGACACATGTCGAACGAGGACCCATGGACCGCCAGCAGGTGTTCGAGCTCATCCGTGACCGCCTCGCGGACATCCTCGAGATCGATCCGTCGGGCATCAGCGAGGGGTCGTCGTTCTCTGACGACCTCGACGCCGATTCGCTCGCGTTGATCGAGCTCGTGGAGGCCCTCGAGGAGGAGCTCGGCGAGCGCACCGTCGGCTTCCGCATCGACGACGAAGATCTCGAAGATCTGAAGACGGTGCGTGACGCCGTCGACTACGTCGTGGCCAAGCTCGAGGCGTCGTGAACGCCACGAGCGAGGCCTGACCCGAGCCGACCGGGGGGTGGGCACGACGGCTCGGCCCGATCCGCCGGGGCTCCCGCCCGACGAGCTCGAAGCGCGTCTGACGCGCCCGTTCGGTGATCCCGACCTGCTGCTGCGCGCCCTCGCGCACCGCTCCTGGTGCGCCGAGACCGAGGGCGCGCAGTCGAACGAACGGCTCGAGTTCCTCGGCGACGCGGTGCTCGGGCTCGTCGTCACCGACCACCTGTACCGCACGTACCCCGACCTGCCCGAGGGCGAGCTGGCGAAGGTGCGCGCCTCGCTCGTCAACTCCGAGGCGCTGGCCGAGGTCGCATCGACGCTCGACCTCGGGAACGCCCTGCTGCTCGGCAAGGGAGAGGCCGCGTCCGGCGGACGCGAGAAGCCGTCGATCCTCGCCGACGCGATGGAGGCGGTCATCGGTGCGGTCTACATCGACGGTGGATGGGACGCCGCGGTCGAGCTCATCATGCGGCTCCTCGCCGACCGGATCGAGGAGGCCGCCGCCGGCCCCGGCGGGCAGGACTTCAAGACGCGCCTGCAGGAGCTCGCGGCGCGTCGGTTCGACCAGCTGCCGCGCTACGACGTGATCGACGAGGGCCCCGACCACGCGAAGCGCTTCTTCGCAACCGTGTTCCTCGACGGCAGCGAACGGGGCCGGGGCGAAGGGCGGTCGAAGAAGCAGGCCGAGCAGGCCGCAGCGAAGGCCGCCTGGAAGGACCTCCAGCGCGAGGTCGTCGAGGAGCTGGCGGGCGCCGCACCGGATCACGAGTAGGCGCGGTGCCGGAGCTCCCGGAGGTCGAGACCGTCCGCCGTGACCTGGCGGCCGTGGTCCCCGGGCGGCGCATCGCCGCGATCGAGGTCACCGGTGCGAGGTCGGTCCGCCGCCACGATTCCGACGAGTTCGTGGCGCGACTGCGGGGCCGGTCGATCGGCGGTGTCCGTCGCCTCGGGAAGTACCTGCTCGTCGAGCTCGACGACGACGAGCTGCTGGTGATCCATCTGCGGATGAGCGGCCAGCTGTTGCTCACCGACGGCGCGACGGACCGCGTCAAGCACACCCACGTCGTGGTCCGCTTCGACGGCCACGCCGACGAGCTGCGCTTCGTCGACCCGCGCACGTTCGGGGAGTGGTTCCTCACGACGCACGGCGGAGCGGGGTTGTCGCACATCGGACCGGACGCCCTCGACGGGGTTGCCTCTGCAGGCCAGCTCGGCTCGATCGTCACGAGCCGGAAGCGCAAGCTCAAGGACCTGCTGATGGATCAAACGGTGATCGCGGGCATCGGGAACATCTACTCCGACGAGATCCTCTTCACCGCGGGCCTTCGGTACGACCGACTCTCGAACACGCTTGCCGACGGCGAGGTGGCGAGGTTGTTCACCGCCACCCGCGACGTGCTCACGGAGGCGATCGAGCACCGCGGATCCTCGCTGGCCGACGAGCAGTACCGCGACCTCTACGGCAACGTCGGCAGCTACGCGACTCGGCACCGGGTGTTCGCTCGGGAGGCTCAGCCGTGCCGCACCTGCGCGTCGCCGATCGTTCGGATCAGATACGGCGGGCGCTCCCACTTCTTCTGCGAGGTGTGCCAAGCATGACCGCAACGTCGTCCTTCTTCCTGGGGCTCGCGGCGGCGTTCGCTGTCGCGAACTGGTGGGCGGTATGGCAGCGGCGGAAGCCGCTCGAGTACGTGGCCAAGCCGGCGACGCTCGTCGCGCTCACCATCGTCGCCGTCACCCTCGTCGCCGAGGACGACACCCGGCGCCGCTGGTTCGTGGTCGCGCTGGTGCTCTCGCTGGCCGGCGACGTCCTCCTCATGCTCCCAAGAGAGAAGCTGTTCGTCGCTGGGCTTGGGTCGTTCCTACTAGGGCACATCGCGTACATCGCCGGGTTCGGGGTCGCGGACGTGTGGCCGTGGATCGCAGGCGTCGCCCTGGTCTCGGCGGTGATCGGGACTCCGGTCGTGCGGAAGGTCGAGCGCACGCTGCTCGCGCCGGTCGTCGCCTACATGGTCGTGATCTCGGTGATGCTCGCGGCTGCGATCGGGAGCAGCGACCAGGTCGCCGCCGCCGGTGCCGTCGCGTTCTACGCGTCCGACTCGCTCATCGCCTACAACCGCTTCGTCTTCGCAGAGCCGAAGCGGTCGGTGGCCGTGGCGATCATGGTGCTCTACCACCTGGGGCAGACGGGCCTCGTGCTGTCACTGCTCGCCTAGCACCCGCTCCAGCAGCTCGTCACGGGTCTGGATGTGGCGCGCGCGGAACGGCGAGTCGGCCTGCAGTCCTGCAAGACCGAGGTGGAGCACCTGCACGAGCAGCGCCGACCGCCAGAACCACGCCTCGTCACGCGGCTCCACCGCCAGCTCGACCCGTTGGCGCGCACCAGCCACGTCGACGAGCGTCAGCCACAGGAACGCGAGGTCCCACGGTCGGGGGTAGATCGCGAACCACTCCCAGTCGATCAACACGTGCACGCCGTCGTCGTGGCGGCGCATCACGTTCCGCGCGGTGATGTCTCCGTGGCCGAGCACGAGCGCCGGCGGATCGCCTTCGCAGACGGCACGCACCGCTGCTGCGTCGTCGGGCAGGAGCGCGCCGAGCTCGACGGCGCGTCGAATCCGGCGTCGGAGGTCGAAGCGGCGGACGAACCTGCTCCGAGCGGGGCGGTACGTCGGCATGCGCACGGCGAGGTCGACCAGCGCGTCGATGCTCGCGTCATCGAGCTCGAGCGGGAACTTCGGGCCGACCGTCTCACCCTGCACCGCCTCGTACACCAGCACCCGCCGGCGACGATCTGCCCGAACGAGGCGCGGCGTGGGAACGGGAGGCGGGTGGCGGCGGAGCAGTTCGCCGACCCGACGCTCGTAGGGGTAGCGGTGGCCGCCGAAGCCGTTGCGGAGACTGTCGAAGCGCTTCTCTACGAACGCGCCATCAGCCGAAGTCGTGACCCAGCACCGCGACCCCCGGATCGGCTCCACAGCGAGGCGACGGTAGCGGCGGCGGCCACCACTGCGGCGCCCGCTGCGGCGGCACCGACGCTAAGGAGCTGACGAGTCCGCCGGATGCCGCGGATGTCGTCGGGCCGCGACGGCAGCACCGGATCGTCGGACGGCGGTGTCCGCGCGAGGTCCATCGGCTCGCGCTCCTCCCAACGCGGGGGCCACGCCTCGCGATCGGCGCGGAACGTGGCGGCCCGGCGCGCGTCGGGCGATTCGGCGTCGTCGTCGGCATCGGCGAACCACCACTCGGCTGTGACCGCGCCGGGCGCGATTTCCACCACGACGAACCCGCGCTCCGTCAGGTCGCACCAGCGGACGTGGTCGAGCTGCTGCACCGCTCGGTGGATCGCGCGGCGAGCGAAGGGCCACCGGCTTCTGGCGAACGGAGCCGATGACGTCGACGGGCAGGTGGCCTCGACCGCGACGGGCTTGCCGCCGGTCTCGTCGATCGGTCCTTCGAAGGCCCACGAGGCGTGGACGTCTCCGGAGAGGAGCAGCGTGCGGCCGCCAGCCGCCGCCCGCTCGCGAACGCGCTCGACGAGGTGGTCTCGCTCGGCGGGGTAGCCGTCCCACTGGTCGTCGTGCATGACGACGCCGTCGAGCGCGGCGTAGCCGTTCGGCAGCGCGCTGTTCACGCGGTCGATGGCCGGCATTCGAAGCACGATGGGGTTCACGACGACCGACGACACGACGACCGACCACGGCCTTTCGACGTCGCCCAGCCGTTCGTCGAGCCACGACCGCTGCGCGGCGCCGAGCATCGACCGAGCGGGGTCGTGCAGGTCGGTGGTCCCGTCGTCGCCGGCGTGCTGGTCACGCCCTGCGACGCGCGTGTCGAGGAGCACGAGCTCGCCGGCTCGACCGATGGGAACGGTCCGCCACGTCACGAGCGGGTCGTCGAACCGGCCTGGGAGCCATTCGGACCGAGCCTGTGCCGCCGCCGCGACGCGCTCGCGCCAGGACCCGTGCTCTTCCGGATCGTGCGCCTTGGCTCCATCGCGCCACGCGTTGTCGGCCAGGTCGTGGTCGTCCCACACGGTGACCATCGGGTGGCGGAGGTGGAGCGATTGCGCGTCCGCATCCTCGCGGACCTGCGCGATCCGATGGCGGTAGTCGTCGAGGGTGACGGCGGTGTGGGGCGGGCGGTGGTCGCGCGGTCCCTGGGCGCCGTCGTCTTCGTAGATGTAGTCACCGAGATGGACGACGAGGTCGACGTCGATCTCCGCCAGCGCTCGGTAGACCGTCAGCGGCGCGTACGAGTAGCGGCCGCAGCACACGAGACCCAGCCGGACGGGCGAGTCGTCCGCCGGCATCGTGCGGGTTCGGCCGAGCGGGGACGACTCGTCGCCACTCGTGAACCGGTACCAGTACGTGGTCGCCGGATCGAGTCCGTCGACATCGACCCGGACCGTGCCGTCGCAGTTGTCGTCGGTCGCCGCCTCGCCGCTCGCCACGACGTCGGTGAGTGCGGCGTCGCGGGCCGCCGTCCACCTCGTCGACGAGGCGCCGGTGAGGCGCGTCCACAGGATCACCGACGTGCTCGTCGGCTCGAACGACGCGGCGGCATGCCGGAAGACGGAACCCACGGCGACGGTGTGCCCCCGGTGCACGCCCCTCATGCACGGTGGGTCGAGAAGTCCTCATTTCGGACATCAGCCACACCAGCAACACGTCGGCGCGATGCAAATCCCATCGCTGTAATCTCGACCGCAGTGTTCCTCAAGACCCTGACCTTGAAGGGCTTCAAGAGCTTCGCCGATGCGACGACGCTCGAGTTCGAGCCCGGGATCACCGTCGTCGTCGGCCCCAACGGGAGCGGCAAGTCGAACGTGGTCGACGCCGTCGCCTGGGTGCTCGGCGCGCAGGGTCCGCGGACGATGCGCGGCTCGAAGATGGAAGACGTCATCTTCGCGGGGTCGTCGAACCGTTCCGCCCTCGGCCGGGCCGAGGTGAGCCTCACGATCGACAACAACGACGGCGTCCTCGACATCGGCTTCACCGAGGTCACGATCACCCGCACGCTGTTCCGCAGCGGCGACAGCGAGTATTCGATCAACGGGGTGCCGTGCCGTCTGCTCGACATCCAGGAGCTGCTGAGCGACTCCGGTGTCGGCCGCCAGCAGCACGTCATCGTGAGCCAGGGTCAGATCGACGCCGTCCTCAACGCGCGCCCCGAAGATCGTCGATCGATCATCGAAGAGGCCGCCGGCGTCCTCAAGTACCGCAAGCGGCGGGAGAAGGCGCAGCGCCGTCTCGAGGCCACGGAGGCGAACTTCCTCCGGCTGCAAGACCTGCTCCGAGAGGTCCGCCGTCAGCTGCGCCCGCTCGAGCGCCAGGCCGACGCCGCGCGTCGCCACGGCGACCTGGTCGCCGAGCTCGGCGCGCTCCGGCTGCACGTGATCGGCCGCGAGCTCACCGCGCTGCGGGGGCGGACGGAGGCCAACGCACGAGCGAAGGCCGACCTGCAGCGGGTCGAGCACGAGGTGCGCCAGCAGCTCGCGCGCCTCGACACCGAGGTGATGGCGGCCGAGGCGTCGCTGTCGGCCGCCGGCGGCTCCGACCTCTCCGACGTCCTCATGCGCTACGAGAGCCTGCGCGAGCGCGCCCGCGGCCTGGGCGCCGTCCTCGCCGAGCGTCGTCGAGGCATCGAGCGCGATCGGGCGTCGTTCGTCGACCAGGCGGTCATCGCGTCGCTCGAGGCCGATGCGGCGCGTCTGCGGGCCGAGCTCGACGAGGTCGAGACCGCGGCGGAGCGGCTCATGCCGGAGGCGGAGGAGGTCTCGCGTGGCGAGGCCGCGCTCGCCGAGGAGCGCGCCGCGTTCAAGGAGCAGTGGGGCGACGGCGTGCCCGCGGTGCCTGCGAGCGACGCGGCCGAGGTGCGCGGAGAGCTCGCGGCGCTGAAGCGTTCGGCCGAGCGCGCGGGGGGCGAGCTCGAGCGCCTCGAGACTCGCCTGGCCGGGCTGGAGGACAAGAAGGCCCGTCTGGTCGCCGAGGCCGATCGCCTGCGCGACGAGCTCGGTGCTGCCGAGCAGGCGGTCGACGGTCTCGCCGGGGCGGTCACCACCGCGGAAGACCGCCGTCGCGTCGCCGACGTGCGGGTGGCCGAGGCGGAAGAGGCGCGGCGAGTCGCGGAGGCCGAGTTCCACAGCTGGACCGCCAGGTCCGAGACGCTCGCGCTCGCCCTCGACGAGGCGCGCGCCCGCGCAGGCGCCGAACGCCTCGCGGGCGTCGACGGCGTCGTCGGGACGCTCCTCGATCTCGTCGACGTCGACGAGGGCTGGGAAGCCGCGTTCGAGGCCGCAGCCGGTGAGGCCATCGCTGCCGTCGTCGTCGACGGCGTCGACGCCGGCCGGCGTGCCCTCGCGCACCTGCACGACGGCGACGCCGCCGCCGCGGTGCTCGCGCTGGGCGCTCCGCAGTCACCGGCGTCGCTGCCGTTCGAGGCCATGGCGGCGGGGGAGCGCGTCCGCGATCACGTTCGTTCGTCGAACCGGGACGTCGAGGCGCTGCTCGACGTGCTCCTGTCGGCCGCAGTGGTCGTCGATGGCACCTGGGAGCAGGCCCTCGATCTCGCGCTCGCGCAGCCTGCGCTCGTCGTGGTCACTCGAGACGGTGATCGTTTCGCGAGCGGCGGATGGCGCACCGGAGCGGCCGGCAGCGGGGCGACCGGCGCCGCGCTCGACGAGGCACGCGAGCGGGTCGACGAGGCAGCAGCGGTGATGGCCCGCGTCACGGAGGCCTTCGAGCAGGCGCGCACCGAAGCCACGGCGGCCCGTACGGCCGAGCAGCAGGCGCTCCAGGCGCGCGACGACAACGGCCGCCGGCAGGCCGCGTCGGGTGAGGCGTTGCGTCGGGTCGAGAGCGACCTCGGCGACACCGGCAACGAGGCCGACGCCGTGCGTGCGCACCTGGCCGAGCTCGAGGAGCGCATCGCGCGTGAGCGGGCGCGCATCGACGAGCTCGAGCAGGTGCTTCCGGCCCTCGAGGCCGAGGAGTCCGCAGGCGCCGAGCGGGTCGCCACGATGCAGCAGGCGAGGGCGCGCATCGACGAGCGGGCGTCGGCCATCGCTGCTCTGCGCACCGACCTCGAGGTCCGGGCCGCCGGTCTCGAGGAGCGCCGCACCTTCCTCACCCGCAGGCTCGACGAGGTCGAGGAGCGCCTCCGTCGCAACGTCGAGAAGCGCGAGGAAGCCGAACGGGGCCGCACGCTGCTCGAAGCTCGCGCCAAGGCCACGGCGCGACTCGCGGCCGTCGTCGACGACCGTCTCGTCGTCGTCGAGGAACACCTCGGCGGCTTGCGTGAAGAGCGCCGGCGCCAGTCGGAGCACGTTCGCCACCTGACCGAGCACCTCGACGGGCTTCGTCGCAGCAGACAGCAGGCCGAGCGTCAGCTGATGGAGGCGAGGGAGCGGCTGCAGCGCACGGAGCTCGAAGAGGCCGAGCTGCGGGTGCGGATGGAGCAGGCGGTCGAAGCCGTCCGCCGCGACTTCGACTGCGAGCCGGCGCGGGCCGAGGCCGCGCCGTGCCCGGAGCTCCCCGCCGGCACGAGTCCCCAGGCGAGGGTGCGCGAGCTCGAGCGCGAGTTGCGCCTCATGGGGCCGATCAACCCGCTCGCGCTGGAGGAGTTCACCCAGCTCCAGGAACGCCACACGTTCCTCGAAGGCCAGCTCGAAGACGTCAAGACGACCCGGCGCGACCTCTTCAAGGTGATCAAGGCGATCGACGCCGAGATCGTCGAGGTCTTCGCCGCGGCCTACGCCGACGTGAGCGAGAACTTCACCCAGCTGTTCGGCGCCCTGTTCCCTGGTGGCAGCGGCCGCCTGAAGCTCACCGATCCCGACAACCTGCTCGAGACGGGCATCGAGGTCGAGGCGCGGCCCTCCGGGAAGAACGTCCGCCAGCTGTCGCTGCTGTCCGGCGGCGAGCGCTCGCTCACCGCGCTGGCGTTCCTGTTCGCGGTGTTCCGGAGCCGGCCTTCGCCCTTCTACCTGATGGACGAGGTCGAGGCCGCGCTCGACGACGTGAACCTCCATCGGTTCCTCGACCTCATCGACGAGTTCCGTCGGGAGGCGCAGTTGGTGATCGTCAGCCACCAGAAGCGCACCATGGAAGCGGCCGACTGCCTGTACGGCGTGACGATGCAGCCGGGCGGTTCGTCGAAGGTGGTCAGCCAGAAGGTCGCTGCAGGCGCCTAGCGACGCCGTACACTCCGCCCGATGAGGCGGATGGCGGGAGTGATGACGGCTGCGGCGCTGGTCGTCGCGGCGGCGGTGTCGACAGCGCAGCCGGCGACGGGTGCGCACTGGCCCGCGTTCGGCGGTGATCCTGGCCGTTCGGGGTTCCAGCCGGTCGACCAGGGCGGGGTGCCCGCGCGGCTGGAGTGGAAGCGAATCGGCGTCGCCGATCAGGACGTGCGGACGTCGGTGCTCACGTCGGCCGGGGCGCTTGCGGACCAGCGGGTGATCTACGGCACCGACGACGGCCGCGTCCACCTGCGCAAGCTCCTCGGCGGCGGGCTCGTCAACACGAGGCTCGGCGCGATCGACGTCAGCGCATCCGCCGAGCCGTTCGGCAGCGGCGCGGCGTCGGTGTCGCCCGTCGAGACATCGACGCCCAGCGGCCTCGGACAGGTCTTCGCCGTCCACAACGAGCTCTACGAAGGCGGCGTGGTCGGCCTGCAGCTCGCCCAGATCGACGAGGCCTCCGGTGAGCGCGCTCGGGACGACATCAACATCCCCGACGCGCTCGGCTACGTCATCGAGAGCTCGCCGATCCTCACACCCGCCGACGGCTCCGATACGCGGCATCTCTTCTTCGTCGCCCGTCAGGTGTCCGGAGGCTCGAACGAGCGCCTCTGGAAGCTGACGATCGCCAACGCCTCGTCGCGCTCGGGCTCGGTAGTCGCTACCGCCACGTCGAGCGACCTGAACGCCTACACCCTCGCAAGCCCGACGCTCGTCTGGCTCAACGACGCGGCGGGCACTCCGACGATGTACGTCGCGGTCGCGACCACGAGCGGCCTCGTGACGCTTCGAGCGAGCGACCTCGCCGCCGGGCCTGCTGCCCCGGCTCTGGGGCAGAACGTCCGCACGCCGTCGACGCCGGTGACCGCGAGCGGCAACGCGCCGGGCGCCCCCGGATCCGGGCTCTCGGTCACGCCCGCGATCTACACGGCGAGCGCCGTGTCCGGGAGCGGCAACACCCGGGTCCACAAGCTCACCCAGGACGGCAACTCGCAGATTCTCACGGTCACCACGAGCGGTGAGCTCGCGGGCGTCGGTGCGTCGGCGTTGATCACCGACCAGGTCGCGTCTTCGGGCGCCGCGGCCGCCGGGCACGTCTACATCGGCACGAGCACCGCGCTCCACGCGCTGTCGACCACCGACCTCGCAGTCACTGCGACGTTCCAGGGTTCGTTCCGCAACACGGTGCCTGCCGCGACCGGGTCGATCGTCGCCGCGGTGCGTGACGACGGGCGCCAGTTCTTGCTCGACGCCCCTGCGCTCACGCAGGTGGAGAGCGAGCTGTTCAGTGAGGACCCGGACAACGCCGGTTCGCAGAAGGCGTTCGGCCAGCCGTCGATCTCCCGCCGCTTCCTGCAGTTCACGAGCGACAAGGGCATCTTCGTCTACAGCCTCCGTCGTGCGACTCCGCCGACGGGGTACTGGCTGGTCGCGGCCGACGGCGGCATCTTCTCCTACGGCGACGCCGGCTTCTACGGGTCGACGGGTGCGATGACCCTCAACAAGCCGATCGTGGGGATGGCGGTCACGCCGACCAAGGAGGGCTACTGGCTCGTCGCGAGCGACGGCGGGATCTTCGCCTTCGGCGACGCGGAGTTCCACGGCTCCACCGGAGCGATGACGCTGAACAAGCCGATCGTCGGGATGGCGCCGCACCCCAGCGGCCACGGCTACTGGCTGGTCGCGAGTGACGGCGGCGTGTTCACCTTCGGCGACGACGCCCAGTTCCACGGCTCCACCGGCGCGATCGTGCTCAACCGCCCGATCGTCGGCATGGTCCCGACACTGAGCGGCCGCGGCTACTGGCTGGTGGCGAGCGACGGCGGCATCTTCGCCTTCGGTGACGCGCAGTTCCTGGGATCCACCGGGGGCATGACGCTGAACAAGCCGATCGTCGGGATGGCGGCCGAGCCGAACGGGCGCGGGTACTGGCTGGTGGCGAGCGACGGCGGCGTGTTCGCCTTCGGCCGGGCCGGGTTCTTCGGGTCGACCGGCGACATCAAGCTGAACTCGCCGATCGCGACGATCGCACCGAGCGCGACCTCACGCGGCTACCTCTTCACCGCGGCCGATGGTGGCGTCTTCGCGTTCGGCGACGTGCCGTTCCTCGGGGCGGCGTCGTCGCTCGGGAAGCTCAACAGCCCCGTCGTCGGGATGGCCGCCAAGCCGTAGGCTCGATCTCCTTATGGAGATCGTGATCATCCTGTTGGTCGTCGTGGTGCTGGCGGGCACCGCGTTCGTGGCGGTCAACGCCCGCAAGGCCCGCGGCAACGAGCTCGAGCCGCCGCCGTCGCCACGCGGCAACCTCCGGGCCGGCGGCACGACGGTGCTCGAGCCCCCGCCGGCCGCGCCAGACGAGACGGTCGTCGACGACGATCGCGAGGCGCTTCGCCAGCAGGTGGAGGAAGCGCTCGCGCCCGTCGCCGAGGTCGAGGTCGATGCCGAGCCCGCGCCCCTCCAGGAACCCGACGTCATCGTCGTCGAGCCCGAGGTCGAGCCCGAGCCCGCCGTCATCGAGAGGCCACGCTTCCGCGACCGGCTCACGAAGGCCCGCCAGCTCCTCTCGGGCTACTTCGGCTCGGTCCTCTCCAGGACCCAGATCGACAACGCCACGTGGGACGACCTCGAGGAGGCGCTCGTGCGGGCCGACGTCGGCGCCGCGCTGACCGCCGAGATCCTCGACGACCTCCGGGCGAAGGTGAAGGCCGAGGCGATCAAGACGCCGGTGGAGCTCGTCGAGGCGCTCAAGGCCGACCTCAAGGAGGTCGTCGGCGCTGGAGACCGCGAGCTCCGGCTGGCCAAGGACGGCCGCCCCGACGTGTGGCTGTTCGTCGGCGTCAACGGCGTCGGCAAGACCACGACCATCGGCAAGGTCGGCCGGCGAGAGATCGCGAACGGCCGGACGGTGGTGATGGCGGCGGGGGACACCTTCCGCGCCGCGGCGGCCGAGCAGCTCGGCATGTGGGCCGAGCGAGCCGGCGCCGACCTCGTCAGGGGCGCTGAGGGCGCCGATCCTGGATCGGTCGTGTTCGACGCTGTCGAACGCGCCGCAGCTCGCAACGCCGAGCTCGTGCTCGCGGACACCGCCGGACGGCTCCACACCAAGGTCAACCTGATGGAGGAGCTGAAGAAGGTCCGCCGGGTCGCGGAGAAGGCCGGCAACGTGAGCGAGTGCCTCCTCGTGCTCGATGCCACGACGGGCCAGAACGGCCTCGTCCAAGCCAAGCAGTTCACCGAGGCCGTCGGCTGCACCGGCGTCGTCCTCACCAAGCTCGACGGCACCGCCAAGGGCGGGATCGCCGTGGCGATCGTCCGTGAGATGGGCCTCCCGATCAAGCTCGTGGGCCTCGGCGAGACCGCCGACGACCTCGTCGACTTCGACCCTGACGAGTTCGTCGAAGCGCTCTTCTCCGACGACTGAGGAGATCCGATGAACGGCGGGAACCGGATGGCTGGCGACGCACGTCGAACGGGCATGAGACGAGCTCTGGCGGCAGTGGCGTTGGCGGTTGCCCTCATCGGCGGCGCGTGCGGCAACGACGACAACGGCGGTTCGGCGTCCGGTGACCTGCCGTTGCTTCCTGGGGCCGGTGGCGGGGCGTCGCGGTCGGCGTTGTCCGCTGAGTCGGGCGCTGCCGCGTCGGGCGACTCCGCGGCCGTCGCGAGCGACATGCCGATCGCACCCGAGCCGTACCAGCCGATCGAGTACCGCCTCGCCGACGACATCGACGCGATGGGAGGCAAGGCCGCGGCCTACCGGGTCGACGGCGGTGTCGACGGCGATGCGGTCGCCAAGGTCGCCAAGGCCTTCGGCGTCAGCGGCAAGCCCAAGGACGAGAACGGCTACTGGGCCGTCGGCGACGTCAAGGGCGGCGGCTCGTGGATCAACGTCGATCGCAACGGCATGTTCTCGTACTCGAACGACGCGGCCCAGAGCGCCGTTGCGTCCGAATCAGTGGCCTGCGCTCCGGACGGGACCTGCGAGCGGAGCGACACCGTCGCACCGCCGCCTCCTCCGAACGACCTTCCCGACGACGGCGACGCCGAGCGAAAGGCGCGCGAGCTCTTCGAGGCGGCCGGGATGAGCCTGCGCAACACCGAGGTCCGGGTCGACCGCTCCGACTACGCGGTGTCGGTCGTGTTCACCCTCGAGGTCGACGACATCGCTGTCGAAGGGCTCGGTGCCTCGATGTCGTTCGGCGACAAGGGCATCGTGCAGTACGCGTCCGGGTTCCTGGCCGACACGTCGAAGATCGGCGACTACCCGCTGCTCGAAACCGCGCCGGCGTACGAGCGGTGGACGAAGGGCATGGGCGACGGCGTCGGCATCGCGGTCGACGGTGTCGCTCGACCGGAGCCCGCCACCGGCGCCCCCGAGCCCGCGGTCGACATGCCGGCGCGAGGCGATACTCGCCCGCAGTCGCAGCCGCCGTCGACGCTTCCCCCCAAGACGGTCGACATCGACGCGGTCGAGCTCGTGCTGATGGTCGAGTACGGACGCTGCCCCGGCGACCCGCTCTACCTGGTGCCGGCCTACCGGCTGTCCGCCGACGGCGAGCTGTGGGGCGTGGTGCCTGCCGTCACCGACGAGTACCTGGCGTCGGCGCAGGCCCCCGCGGGCGGCGACGCCGGCGGCGATCGCGGCGACTCGTACGAGCCCTGTCCGAACGAGGGCGGCGGACAGACCGAGCCCGGCCGCGAACCCGAGGGCGGCGGCACCGACGGCTACCCGCCCGTCACCATCTAGCGCCCGCTCGCGTTCCGGGGTGCGCAGAACGCGATCGGTTGCGTTCTGCGCACTCCAATTCCGAGCAGGGGACCGGTGACCGGTACCCTTGCCGGGTCCATGTTCGAGTCCCTGACCGACCGTTTCGAGGGGATCTTCACCCGTCTTCGGGGGAAGGGCCGCCTCAGCGAAGAAGACGTCGAAGAGGTCCTGCGCGAGATCCGACTCGCCCTCCTCGAGGCCGACGTCAACTTCCGCGCCGTCCGAAACCTGCTCGACCGCATCCGCGAGCGGGCGACCGGCGCCGAGCTGAGCAAGTCGCTCAGCCCCGCCCAGCAGGTCATCAAGATCGTCAACGAGGAGCTCGTCACCACCCTCGGCGGCGAGAACCTCCGCATCACCTACGCGCCGAAGCCGCCGACCGTCGTCCTCCTCGCCGGTCTCCAGGGCTCCGGTAAGACGACCGCGTCGGCGAAGCTCGCCCGCTGGTTCAAGCAGCAGGGACGCAACCCGATCCTCGTCGGTGCCGACCTCCAGCGACCCGCCGCCGTCGAGCAGCTCCGCGTCCTCGGCAGCCAGGCGAGCGTTCCCGTCTTCAGCGAGCCGTCCGATCCCGTCACCGTCGCCAAGAAGGGCGTCGAGGAAGCGGTGCGGGTGGGGCGCGACGTCGTCATCGTCGACACCGCCGGCCGTCTGACCATCGACCAGGAGCTGATGGAGGAGGTCCGCCGCATCAGCGAGGCGACCTCGCCCCACTACACGTTCCTGGTCATCGACGCCATGATCGGCCAGGCCGCGGTCGAGACCGCCGAGGCCTTCCACCAGACCCTCGAGCTCGACGGTGTGATCCTGTCGAAGCTCGACGGCGACGCCCGCGGCGGTGCCGCCCTCAGCGTCAAGGAGGTCGTCGGCAAGCCGATCGCCTTCGCCTCCGTCGGCGAGAAGCTCACCGACTTCGAGCCCTTCCACCCCGACCGGATGGCGAGCCGCATCCTGGGCATGGGCGACGTGCTCACCCTCATCGAGAAGGCCGAGCGGGAGTACGACCAGGACGCCGCGGAGCGTGCTGCGCAGGCGCTCCAGGAGGGCAAGTTCACCCTCGAGGACTTCCTCGAGCAGATGCAGCAGCTCAAGAAGATGGGGCCTCTGTCGGGGCTGATCGGTATGCTGCCAGGGGTCCCGAAGGAGCTCCGGAACGCCCAGATCGACGATCGGGAGCTCGGACGGGTCGAGGCGATCATCCGCTCGATGACGCCGAAGGAGCGTCAAGACCCCGATCTGATCAATGGGTCACGGCGTCAGCGCATCGCCATGGGCAGCGGCACCACGACCTCGGAGGTCAACCTGCTGCTCAAGCAGTTCAAGGAAGCCCAGAAGATGATGAACCAGATGGGCTTCGGCAAGGCGATGCAGCGCAAGAAGGCAAAGAAGGGCAAGAAGGGTGGCCGTACCACCCCCAAGGGAAAGCGGCCGTAGGCCCGAATTCACGAGGAACGAGACAGACCAGTGGCAGTGAAGCTCCGCCTGATGCGGATGGGCAAGACCAAGCAGCCGACGTACCGGGTGGTGGCGACCGACTCGCGCTCGCCCCGCGACGGCCGCTTCATCGAGATCGTGGGCACCTATCGCCCTCGCGAGGAGCCGTCGGGCATCGACATCGACACCGACAAGGCCTTGAAGTGGTTGAAGAACGGCGCCCAGCCGACCGAGCGCGTGCAGTCGCTGCTCAAGATCACTGGCGCCTGGGAGCAGTTCGAGGCGACCAAGTCGTCGAAGAAGTAGCGGCGGCGCTCGGTGTCTGAGACCGCAGCCAAGGTCCTCGAGTACCTCGCGACCTCGATCGTCGACTCGCCCGACGAGGTCGAGGTCGAGGTCGACGGCAAGACCCTCCGCCTCCACGTCGCGCCCGACGACATGGGCAAGGTGATCGGCCGCCGTGGCCGCGTCGCCCAGGCGATCCGCACCGTCGTGCGGGCCGCCGGCGCCAAGGACGGCGCCGAGGTCTCCGTCGACATCGTCGACTAGCACCCGGACGTGCTCCTCGAGGTCGGCAAGATCGACAAGCCCCACGGCGTGCGTGGCGAGGTCGTCGTCTCGTTGTCGACCAACCGCGACGAGCGGGTCGCGCCCGGCACCGTCCTCTCGCTGAAGGACGGGTCGACCCTCACGGTCGCGTCGTCGAAGCCGTTCCAGCACCGCTGGATCGTGCGCTTCGACGAGATCACGACGCGTGAAGGCGCCGACATGCTGCACGGCGCGCCGCTCTTCGCTGAGCCCCTCGACGACCCGGAGGCCCTCTGGGTCCACGAGCTCATCGCGTCCGTCGTCGTCGACGTCGCGACGGGTGATGAGATCGGCCGGGTCACGTCCGTCGAGGAGAACCCGGCGTCCGACCTCCTGGTCCTCGACACGGGGCACCTGATCCCGCTCCGCTTCGTGGTGTCCCACGACCAGGGGCGGGTGACCGTCGACCTCCCGGCGGGCTTACTGGAACTGTGAGGATCGATGTCTTCACGATCTTCCCGGAGATGGTCGACGGGTTCCTGTCGCAGTCGCTCATTGGCAAGGCGAGACGGAACGGGATCCTCGAGATCCGGATCCACGACCTGCGCAGCGAGGCGATCGACCCGCACCGCAGCGTCGACGATGCGCCCTTCGGAGGGGGAGCGGGGATGGTCCTCGCACCCGAGCCGCTGTTCGGTGCGGTCGAGAAGGTCGACCCGCCGCGCCCCCTGTTCTTCCTCGGTCCGGGCGGCACCACGCTCACGCAGCCGCTCGCCCAGGAGCTCGCGAGCGGCGGCGGGTTCTCGCTGCTGTGCGGTCGGTACGAGGGGGTCGACCAGCGGGTCGTCGATCACCTCTGCGACGGCGAGCTGAGCGTCGGCGATTACGTCCTCGCCGGCGGCGAGGTCGCGAGCCTCGTGGTGATCGAGGCTGTCGGGCGGCTCGTACCCGGCGTCATGGGCAACGCCGAGAGCGGCGACGACGAGTCGTTCGGGGCTGCTGGTCTGCTCGAGTACCCGCAGTACACCCGACCCGCCGACTTCCGTGGGCATGCGGTGCCCGAGGTCCTGCTCAGCGGCAACCACGCCCGCGTCGCCCGCTGGCGGCGCGCTGCCGCGCTCGATCGCACCCTCCGTCATCGGCCCGATCTGGTGGAGGCGAGGGGTGGCCTGACCGGCGACGATGTGTCCGTCCTCCGGGAATTTGGCTACGCTGTTCCGTCCCCCGGAAGTACCGCTCAGGAGTTTGACGCGCCATGAACCCCACCGATCTCGTCGATCGCGGCAGCCTCCGCGACGACGTCCCCGCCTTCAGCCCGGGAGACACCGTGAAGGTCCACGTGCGCGTCGTCGAGGGCAACCGTGAGCGCGTCCAGGTCTTCCAGGGCGTCGTGATCCGCCGCCAGGGCTCTGGCGTGCGTGAGACGTTCAGCGTCCGCAAGGTCAGCTTCGGCGTCGGTGTCGAGCGCACGTTCCCGGTGCACTCGCCGATCCTGTCGAAGATCGAGCTCGTCACCCTCGGCGATGTCCGCCGGGCGAAGCTGTACTACCTCCGGGGTCTGAGCGGGAAGGCCGCGAAGATCAAGGAGAAGCGCGGCGCGCGGGGCGTGCCGGGTGCCACGGCCGGCAAGGGCAAGGCCGATGCGGCCGTCGAGCCGACGTCGGTCGCCGCCTCGTCGGAGCAGGGCTCGCCCGAGCCCGCCGACACCGCCACCGAGGAGTGAGCGCCGGGCCCCTGTCGTGGGAGCCCGCGATCGAAGACGACGAACCGCGCCCAGCCGGGCTGCCGCCGTTCGCCACCGGAACCCGCCGCAACGGCGGGTTCCTGCGCGAGGCGCCGGTGCTCGTCGCCGCTGCGGTGGTGGTCGCCTTCCTGCTCCGGACGTTCCTGTTCCAGGCCTTCTACATCCCGTCGCCGTCGATGGGATGCGACGGCTGCCCGGTGAACACCCTCGAGATCAACGACAAGATCCTCGTGTCGAAGCTGTCGTACCGGCTGCACGATCCGCGCCGGGGCGACATCGTCGTGTTCGAGTGCCCCGAGTCGCCGGTCGTGACGTGCAACAACCGAGAGCCGTCGTCGAACCCGGTGAGCGGCGGCATCCGATGGTTCGGCGAGCGGATCGGGCTCGTCCCGCCCTCGACCGAGGACTACATCAAACGGGTCGTGGCGCTGCCGGGTGAGGTCGTCGAGGTCGACGGCGGGATCGTGTACGTCAACGGCCGGCCGCTCGACGAGCCCTACCTGCCGCAGGGGATGCGGACCGAGGCGCTGTCGCTGCCGCAGCCGTACGTGGTGCCGCCCGACAGCCTCCTCGTGTTCGGCGACAACCGCCCGAACTCGTCGGACGGGAGGCGCTTCCTTGCCATCCCGAAGGACAGCGTGGTCGGCAGAGCGATCTTCACGTTCTGGCCGTTGAACCGGGTCGGATTCCTCTGACCCGTCGATGCTGTCGCACCGAAGCCGTACAGTCGCGGGGGTGATGCTGCGATGAGCGCCGAAGACCTCGAGCGGTACGAGACCGAGATCGAGCTGCAGCTCTATCAGGAGTACAAGGCCGTGCTCCCGATGTTCCGCTATGTCGTCGAGACCGAGCGGCGCTTCTACCTCGCCAACGAGGTGAACATGGAGCCGGCGCTCGAGGCCGGAAAGCAGTACTTCAAGATCGAGCTGCGCGACTCGTGGGTGTGGGACATGTACCGCCCCGCTCGCTTCGTGGCCAACGTCACCGTCGTCACGTTCAAGGACGTGAACATCGAGGAACTGCCCGAGAAGGAGCTGTAGGGCTCGTCATGTCACGACGGGCGCTGGGGATCGCCGGGGAAGAGGCGGTCGCGTCGTGGTACGTGGCGAAGGGCTACGAGATCGTCGCTCGCAACTGGCGGGCCGGCCGCGAAGGCGAGCTCGACCTCATCGTCCGCAAGGGCCGCACGTACGTGTTCTGCGAGGTCAAGACGCGGACGTCGAGCGCGTTCGGTGCTCCCATCGAGGCCGTCGGCTGGCAGAAGCAGGCCCGCATCCGCCGGCTGGCCGCTCGGTGGCTGTCGGAGTCGTTGTCGCGTCCAGCTGCGGAGATCCGCTTCGACGTCGCCTCGGTGCTCGCCGGCCGCATCGAGGTGGTCGAGGGCTGCTTCTAGGTGGAGCCGCTCGACCCGTCGACGATCGCGGTGTCGCTCGGCCGCGGCGCGCACCGCGCGGGCGACCCGTTGAACGTTCCGGTCGTGCTGTCGTCGACCTTCCGAGCAGGCGGCGCGATCGGTTACGCACGCGAAGGCAACCCGGTGTGGGAGGCCTTCGAGGAGGTCATCGGCGCGCTCGAAGGTGGCGTGGCGGTCGTGTTCCCGTCGGGCCTCGCGGCGGTGCGGGCGATCCTCGAGCTCGTCCCCGTCGGCGGGCACGTCGTCGCAGCCCATGGTTCCTACTCCGGAACCCGCAGGCTGCTCCAGGACCTCGAGGCACGCGGCCGGCTCACGACGCGACTCGTCGACATCACCGACACCTCGACCGCGGTCGGCGCAGCCGACGGAGCCGCGCTCCTCTGGGCGGAATCGCCGACGAACCCGATGATGGGCGTTGCCGATCTCGCTGGGCTCCGCGCGGCCAAGCCGGAGCTGTACGTCGTCGACAACACGTTCGCCACGCCCTTGTTGCAGCGGCCGCTGGTCGACGCCGGCGCCGACCTCGTCGTCCACTCCGCGACGAAGCTCATCGGCGGCCACTCCGACGTCGTGCTCGGGGTCGTCGTCGCCCGTGACGAGTCGTTGGCGTCGGAGATCCGTCAGGTGCGCACCGAGCACGGCGCCGTCGCCGGTCCGCTCGAGGTCTTCCTCGCGCTCCGCGGCGTGCGGACTCTGCCCGTGCGGGTCGAGCGGGCCTCAGCGACCGCGGCCGCGCTGGCCGGACGGTTCGGCTCGCATGCGGGCGTAGATGAGGTGCTCTATCCGGGCTTCGGCACGATGCTGTCGGTCCTCGTGCACGGTGGCGCTGCGGCGGCCGAGCGGTTCTGCAGCGGCGTCCGCCTGGCGGTGCCGGCGACGTCGCTGGGTGGGGTCGAGACGCTCGTCGAGCGCCGCGCGCAGTACCACTGGGACGCGGTGGCCGGCGTGCCCGACAACCTCGTGCGCATCTCGGTCGGCCTCGAGCACGTCGACGACGTGTGGCGCGACTTCGAGCAGGCGCTCGCTCAGATCACCTGACCGTCGTCGCCGGCGTCGGTAACCACGGCGCGTCCCGTCGCGTGCCAGCTCTTCATCCCGCCGGCGAGGTTCGCAGCGTCGTAGCCCGACTGCTGGAGGAACTGGGCGACGCGCTGCGAGCGTCCGCCGCTGCGGCACACGACGACGATGCGGTTGTCGCGCGGCAGCACACCTGCGTGGGCGTCCGGAACCGTGTTCATCGGGACGTGCGTCGCCCCGGGCGCGTGACCGGCCGCCCACTCGTCGTCTTCACGGACGTCGAGGAGGAACGCTCCTTGACCGATGAGCGTCGCCGCCTCCTCGGGGTCGACCTGCTCGATGCCGTCGATGACGCTGCCCATGGCCGCCGAGCCTACGGGGAGCGTCAGCGCGGGAACGCGGCCCAGGCGACGAGGAGCACGCCGACCACGATCGCTGCCGCGACGTACACGTAGTCGGCCGTGCGACGCTTCTGCTGGCGGAACGGGTTCAGACCCACGCTCGACATTGTCGCTTAGTGTCCGCGACATGGCGCAGTCCTCGTCGTTCGAGACGGTGATCGTGGATCGCACCGATGGGGTCGTCACCCTCACCCTGAACCGCCCCGAGAAGAAGAACGCGGCGAACGACCAGATGTGGTCGGACCTCAAGACGGTGTTCGAGGACGTCGCGCGACGAGACGACGATCGCGTCCTCGTCATCACCGGAGCCGGTGGCGCGTTCTGTTCAGGCGCCGATCTGTCGTCGCCCAACGCGCTGGCCGAGAACGGGCTCGCGCGCATGCGACGCATCGGGTCGACCGCGCTCGCGTTGCACCGCTTGTCGAAGCCGACGATCGCCAAGGTGGGCGGCGTGGCCGCGGGCGCCGGCTGCAACCTCGCGCTCGGCTGCGACCTCGTCGTCGCGTCCGACGACGCGCGGTTCTCGGAGATCTTCGCCAAGCGAGGGCTGTCGCTCGACTTCGGCGGGTCGTGGTTGCTCCCGCGACTCGTCGGCCTGCACAAGGCGAAGGAGCTGGCGTTTTTCGCCGACGTCATCTCGGCCCAGGAGGCGGAGCGACTCGGCATCGTCAACCGCGTCGTCCCGGCCGCGGAGCTCGACGGGTTCGTCGACGACTGGGCGCGGCGACTGGCGGCCGGGCCGCCGATGGCGCTGTCGATGACGAAGACGATGCTGAACAACTCCTTCATGGTGTCGATGGACCAGGCGCTCGAAGACGAGGCTCGATCGCAGAACGTGAACTTCGGGACGAAGGACTTCCAGGAGGCGATCGCCGCGTTCCTCCAGAAGCGCGAGCCCCGGTTCGAGGGTCACTAGGGCCTTCCTTTCTGTCGCACCGGCGTCGTAGGGTCGGTGCACCGCCTCGAGTTGCCGGCGTCACGGCCTCGGAACGTCTCGCATTTCGTTCCCGAGGAGCGTGCTCGTGCTCGCATCCATTCCGTCCGCCACGTTGTTGGGCGTCGAAGGCCGTCAGGTGTCGGTCGAGGTCCACGTGTCGTCCGGCATCCCTGGCTTCACCGTCGTCGGCCTCCCCGACGCCTCGTGCCGTGAAGCTCGCGACCGAGTGCGCGCCGCGCTGCTCACGAGCGGGCTCGACTGGCCGCTCAAGCGCATCACCGTGAACCTCGCGCCCTCGTCGCTCAAGAAGGCCGGAGGCGGCCTCGACCTCGCGATCGCGATCGGCCTCCTGGTCGCCACTGGCGTGTTGAAGCAGGAGCCGATCGACGGTTGCGCCTTCATCGGCGAGCTCGGCCTCGACGGGTCGCTGCGACCGGTGCCCGGCATGGTGCCGATGGTCGACGCGCTGCGGTCGGAGACCGTCATCGTGCCGCTGGCTTCCGTTCGCGAGGCGAGCGTCGTCGGCCGCCACGCCGTGCGCGGTGCTTCGACGCTCGTCGACCTGCTCGCGTGCCTCCGAGGCGACGAGCCGTGGCCGACCCCGCCGCTGCCGCCGGAGCTCGAAGGCGCCCGATGGTGCCCGGATCTCGCCGATGTGCGTGGCCAGCAGGTCGGCAGGTGGGCGGTGGAAGTGGCCGCCGCCGGTGGTCACCACCTGTTGATGATCGGGCCACCGGGTTCCGGGAAGACGATGCTGGCGTCCCGCCTACCGGGCATCCTCCCGGAGCTCGACGACGCCCAGGCGCTGGAGACGACGAAGGTGCACTCGGCGGCCGGGCTGCCGCTCCCCGGCGGCGGTCTGATCCGGACCCCGCCGCTTCGGGCACCTCATCACACCGCCTCGGTGGTGTCGCTCATCGGCGGCGGCAGCGGAACGATGCGCCCGGGCGAGATCAGCCTCGCCACGAACGGTGTCCTCTTCATCGACGAGCTCGGCGAGGTGCCGGTGCACATCCTCGACGCGATGCGCCAGCCGCTGGAGGAGGGTGTCGTTCGAGTCGCGAGAGCCCGGGCGTCGGTGACCTTCCCGGCGCACGTGCTGCTCGTCGCCGCGATGAACCCGTGTCCGTGCGGCGAAGGTGGCTTCGCCGGCTCGTGCCGGTGCTCCGATCGCGATCGAGCGCGCTACCTCCGCCGGCTGTCCGGACCGCTCGTCGATCGCTTCGACCTTCGCATCCCGGTGGCGCGACCCGACGCCTCGCAGCTCGTCGGCGGTACGCCCGGCGAGTCGTCGGTCGCCGTCGCGGCGCGAGTCGTTCTCGCTCGAGAACGCGCGCGTGCTCGAGGAGTCCGCTGCAACGCGGAGTTGACGGGGCGTGACCTCGAGTCCGCGGCGAACCTCGCTCCGTCGGCTGTCCGCATCCTCGAGCACAAGCTGCGGATCGGTTCGCTCACCGCGCGCGGGCTGCACCGTGTCGAGCGGGTGGCGCGCACGATCGCGGATCTGGCGGACGAAGACGTCGTGTCGGACGAACACGTCTGCACCGCGCTCGAGTTGCGCGCCGACGTCGGGCTGATGCAGAGCGCGGCATGAGAACGCCACGTGAGGAGGCCATCGCGTCGGCTCTCACCGTCTTGCCTCAGTGCGGCATCGCTCGCCTTCGCGCCTTCGTGCAGGACCCTGACGGCCTCGAGGCGGTGTGGTCCGACATCGTTGCTGGGCGCGTCGCGCGGGTCGAGGGGCTGGGCCGGGTATCGAAGCCAGCCGACGTAGCGGCGGCGTGGCGTGCGAAGGCCGCGACGTTCGACCTCGACGCAGTCGAGCGGCGCATCGCTGAGTCGGGAGTGCGCGTGCTGTTCATCGACGACGACGCCTATCCGCAGGTGCTCCGCGACGATCCCGATCCACCGGGCGTGCTCTTCATCCGCACGCAGTCGCTCGACGTGCTCCACGACGCGCTCGCTCGACCGAGGGTGGCGATCATCGGCACCCGCCGCTGCACGAACTACGGCGTCGAGGTCAGCCGCGAGCTCGGGCGCGATCTCTCTGCGGCCGGCGTGGTCGTGGTGTCCGGGCTCGCCCTCGGCATCGACGGCGCGGCGCACGAGGGTGCCCTCGTCGCCGGCGCCGCGCCTCCCGTCGGCGTCGTCGGCAGCGGCCTCGACGTCGTGTACCCGCACCGTCACCGGCGTCTGTGGGCATCCGTCGCCGACGCCGGGGCGCTGATCTCGGAGGCGCCCCTCGGAGCGATCGCGGAAGCTCACCGGTTCCCGCAGCGCAACCGGATCATCGCCGGGCTGTCCGACCTCGTCATCGTCGTCGAGTCCCACGCCGCCGGTGGCTCGATGCACACGGTGCAGGCGGCGATCGATCGCGGCGTCCCGGTGATGGCGGTGCCGGGGTCGGTGCGGTCGAAGTCGTCCGCCGGAACGAACCGGCTACTCGCCGAGGGTGTCGCTCCGGTGCTCGACGTCGACGACGTGCTCGTCGCCCTCGCGCTCGAACGTCGTCCGTCGGCGTCTCCGGGTCACGACCACCCTCACCCTGAACCACAGATCGACCCTGCCGACGCTGGTGTTCTGGCTGCCGTCGAGTGGACGCCGACGAGCACCGAGACGGTGCTCGAGCGGACGGGCCTGTCGCTCGGTGCCGCCGCGGCCGCACTGACTCGCCTCGAGATGGCGGGAGCCGTCCGCAGCCAGAACGGGTGGTGGGAGCGGAAAGAGGAGGTCCGATGATCGGAGGGGTGGGGTCTACACTCCTCCTTCGTTGTGGACGACGACGCCGGTGCGATCGAGCAGCTGTGGGCCGACTACAAGGCTTCGGGTGAGCGCGAGGCGCGCGATCGCCTGATCGTCCACTACTCGCCGCTCGTCAAGTACGTCGCCGGTCGGGTATCCGTCGGCCTCCCGCAGAACATCGAGCAGGCCGACCTCGTGTCGTACGGGGTGTTCGGCCTCATCGACGCGATCGAGAAGTTCGACCCCGCTCGCAACATCAAGTTCGAGACGTATGCGATCGCTCGCATCAAGGGCGCCATCATCGACGAGCTCCGCTCGATCGACTGGGTGCCGCGGTCGGTTCGTGCGAAGGCGCGAAGCGTCGAGAAGGCCTATGCCACGCTCGAAGGTCAGCTGCTGCGCACGCCGACCGACGCAGAGGTCGCGGCGGAGATGGGCATCTCCGAGGGCGACCTGCAGACGATCTTCAACCAGATCTCGTTCGTCGGCCTCGTCGCGCTCGACGAGATGCTGAGCGGTGGCGAGCGAGGCGAGTCGACGACGCTCGGCGACACGATCCCCGACAAGGGCGACGGTCCGGTCGCGGCGTACGAAGTCGAAGAGATGAAGCAGATCCTCGCCCAGGCGATCAGCCGCCTCGGCGATCGGGAGAAGCTCGTGTTGATGCTCTACTACTACGAGGGGCTGACCCTTGCAGAGATCGGGGAGGTCCTCGGCGTGACGGAGAGCCGGGTGTGTCAGATCCACACCAAGGCCGTCCTGCAGCTTCGGTCGCGGATGGCGGAGCCCGAACGCGAGGCGACGGGTTGATGGCGACCGATCAGCGTCAGCCGTCTGTCCCCCTGCCAGGCAACGAACGGGGCTCCCGCTCCGACAAGGGTGACGATCGCGGCGACCGCGGTGGACGTGAGCGCGGTGCGGCGAACGCCGCGACGCGAGCTGGTCGCGGCGCCGTCGTCGGGGCCCTTCTCATCGGTCTCGTCCTCGGGGCGCTCGGCTACTGGCTCGCGATGTCGATCTCGTCCGAAGACCCGTTCGCCGGTCGGATCGACGCCAACCGCTACCAGGCCGTGATCCTCTCGAACGACAAGGTGTACTTCGGGCGCATCACCGACGTGAGCGACACGTTCTTCGAGCTCGACGACGCGTTCTTCCTACGTGAGACGCGCGAGAGCGAAGACGCGGAGCCTGTTCGTGCGCTCTTGCCGGTGAACCGGGAGCTGCATGCTCCGGAGAACCGGATGCTGATCCGGAAGGACGAGGTCGTCCTCGTCGAGAACCTGGCGTCCGATTCGCCGGTGCTCGAGGAGATCCGCCGTCAGAAGGACGAGTAGCTGAGGTAGGTCGGATACCTCTGAGGGCGGCTGCACGTGCCGACCGAGGGGGAGCGACCACTCCTTGCGGTCGGTCGGTTTCGGGACGTACGGTATCTACAACGGCCAAGACGGCCAAAGAAGGCGGGAGTGCGGGATGGGTTCAGCGGGGAAGTGGGTCCTCGGTCTGCTGCTGTTGGTCGTCGGAGCCGTCGCCGTTGCGCGCACGGTCTCCTCCGACGACGGCAGCCAGGCAGAGGTCAAGAACGCATCGCTCCAGGCCCAGACCGCTGCCGCTCAGGCCGCGGCAGCGAGCGGAGGCGCGGGCGGCGCCGGCGGCAAGGCCGCGCCCGCCACCGACCTGCAGTGCAAGAAGGCGTGCGTCGAGGAGCCCGAGCTCGCCGAGGGTTCGATCACGACGCAGAAGATCGCTCCTGGCTCGGTCACGCTGTCGAAGCTGGCGTTCGAGGTCCCGAACCTGAACGAGCTCGAGAACGAGATCAATGCCCGCAAGGCCGCCGAGGCCGCCAACGCCGCCAGCCGCGAAGCCCTCGCCGCAGAGTCGGCGAAGAACGACGCCGCGATCACCGCTGCGGCGCAGAACGGCCTTGCCGCCGAAGCCGCCGCCCGCACGTCGGCTCTCGACAAGGTCACCAAGGACTTCACCGCCGCGGATGCCGACCTGCTCTCGAAGCTCAACAAGGAGCTCGCCGATCGCGCCAACGCCGACGACGCGCTCCAGCTGAAGCTCAACACCGAGGTCGCTGCGCGTCAGGCGCTCATCGACGGCCTCAAGGGCGAGCTCGCCGACCCGAACCAAGTCGGGTCCCCGATCATCCAGATCAACAACAACGAGATCGTCGACAACGCGGTGACGCAGTCGAAGCTCGCGGACAACGCCGTCGGCACCGCCGAGCTCATCAACGAGAACGTCACCAACGCGAAGCTGCGTTCGGTCGACGGCAGCGAGCTCAACGGCGCCGTGTCGACCGAGAAGATCAACAAGGGCGCGGTCACTACCTCGAAGATCGCCGACCTGAACGTGACGACGGGCAAGATCGCCGATCAGAACGTGACGACGGCGAAGATCGCGGACCTGAACGTGACGACGGGGAAGATCGCCGATCAGAACGTGACGACGGGGAAGATCGCGGACCTCAACGTGACGACGGGCAAGCTCGATGACCTGGCAGTCACCACCGCCAAGCTCGATGACTTGGCCGTCACGACCGGGAAGCTCGCGGCTCGGGCAGTCACCACGGACAAGCTGCTCGGCAGTGATCAGAACGCCACGACGGGCGGTCTTGCTCGTGCCGTGACGGCGGCCACGATCGGTGACGGGGCCGTCATCGGCCGGACCATTGCCGGCGGAAGCATCGACGAGTCGAAGCTCAGCTTCGACGTTGCGACTCAGGCAGAACTCGACGACGTGAAGAACAACGGCGGGCCTGCGCTGAACAACTTCAAGTCGGCGCTCGACAACGGCGGCAACACCCCGACCGACACGACCATCAACCAGAACACTGACTTGGTCAGCTGGTACAAGCTGAAGCACGTGCCCAGCAGTGTCGCTGGCGCCACCAATAGCTCGCTCGGGTGCACGGGCTGCGTCGACAACGTGGCTCTTGCGGGGTCGATCACTGCTGACAAGCTCGCTGGCAGCATCGGCGGGGACAAGATCACCGATGGCTCGATCACTGCGGCGGATCTGTCGACCGCAGGATCTGCGAACGGTGCTGCTGTGAACGCGGCACACATCGCTGATGGCACCATCCCGTTCGCGAAGCTCGAGGCGGTGCCCGTGAGGGCCTCTGACTTCGCCACCTTCACGGCAAACCTCGCCGCCGCAGGCACGGTGAATGACGCCGCCAATCCGATCAGCTTCACGAAGTTGAAGGACGTGCCGCAGGGCCTGGCGACGTTCAGGACGCTCTCTGTGTCCGTCGATCCTCCCTCGATCCCTGCGACTGCCCGGTTCTCCGTCGTTGTGACGCTGCCTGCAATGACAGGTGTCAGCGTCGGTGACTTCGTCAGCGCGACGCCCCCGGCATTGCTGAACACCGACCTCATCCCGGCCGGAGCCGCGGTTACAGCGCCGGACACCGTCACGTTGTTCCTGTACAACAAGAACACGGTCGCCGCCGTGGATGACGTGGCAGGCAACTGGGTGTTCACCATCGCTGACACGACCCCCTAGGACACACAACCCACTGGAGGAAGGGCGCCTTCGGGCGCCCTTCTTCGCGTCTGGTGCTCTTGTTCGTGTCGCACCCGCCAGATACGTTCGGCGATCAGGCACTTCCCCCGCCTGTGCTCCACCAGCCTGCGGGGATGCCGTGCCTCTTCTCGTCCGCCTTCTCATCGTCGTGTCGTGCGCGCTTGCGTTCATGGTCGCCGAGGCACGTCCCGCACGCGCCACGAGTGCCGCGGTGCGGTACGACCCACCCGTCGATGCCCCGGTCACCAACCCCTTTCGCGCACCCGCGACGAAGTATGGGGCCGGCAATCGCGGCATCGACTACGCGACAACACCGGGACAGCCGGTGTACGCCGCAGCAGACGGCGTCGTCACCTTCGCAGGCCCCGTCGGCCACTCGAAGCACGTCGTCGTCTCGCATGCCGACGGCGTCCGCACGACCTACGCCTTCGTCGACACCATCACGACCAAGCGCGGCGCGCGGGTGCGACGAGGCGACCAGATCGCGACGGCCGGTGGGTCACTTCACCTGAGCGCACGCATCGGCGATGTCTACGTCGACCCGCGCGAGCTGTTCGGCGCACGCGGCGTCAGAACGCACCTCGTCGATGACGACGGCGCGCGCCGAGCGAGGGCGACGGATCCGGCCGCAGAGCGACGAGCGCTGCGGGCCCTTGTTGCGGCGCTGAGTCGCACCACGACAGCCGTCGACGTCGAGCAATGGGAACACGATCAGCAGGACTGCACACCGATCCACGAAGCAGCAGCGGCGCCAAGCGCAAAGGCACCCGGCGGCGAGTCGCGGCGGCGGATCGCGCTGCTCGTCGGCGGGCTCGGCTCGGCAACCGGCAAGGCGGCGATCCTCGACGTCGACACGAAGGCCCTCGGCTACGACGATCGCGACGTCGTCCAGTTCTCGTACCGCGGCGACGCCCGGCCCTACGGCGCCGAGGACACGAAGCAGGACATCGGCATGTCGGCCGAACGACTCGCGGGCACGATCCGGCGGCTCCACGACCGCCACCCGGACGCGCTGATCGATGTCCTCGCGCACTCCCAAGGCGGGCTGGTCACTCGCACCGCGCTCGCTCGTCACGAGCTTCCCGGGGTGGCGACGGTCGTCACCCTCGGCACGCCCCACGGAGGCAACCGCCTCGCCACGGCAGGATCCGGCCTCGCCCGCGACCTCCCCGAGACCTCGATCCACCAGATGGCCATCGACAGCGCGCTGGCGGACGAGCTCGCCACCGCAGCCCCGCCACCCGCGCACATGTCGATCACGGCAGTCGCGGCGGCGACCGACGCGGTCGTACCCGCAGTCGACGCCCGCTGGGACGCAGCCGGCGTGAGGAACGTCGTCATCGACCTCGAGCGGGGGAGGAGCGCGCTCGACCATGGCCGACTCCCTGGCGATCCGGCAGCCACGAGGGAGATCGCGCTCGCCATCGACCTACGCAACCCGACTTGCGTGACGTTTCCCGAGTGGCGGCGCCGCCAGGCCACGGCGAAGGGCATCGCGAGAGCGCAGGACGCGGCCGCAGCAGCGGCCACCGCGGCCAACGGCTGGCTGGTCGAGCGGCGGCCCCCGCCTGGACGGTTCGAGGCGACCCGCCGGTAGGCTGTCGGCCCCGTGGGGCGGAGCAGGCGAATGTTCGCGGCCGTCGCCCTGGGTCTGGGGTGCGTGCTGTTGTCGATCTGCGGCTTCGTCGCGCCCGCGACCGCGCAGACGTCGTGGGCCCGCACTTCGACGGGCTGGACAGCTGAGCGGATGCGGTTCGAGCCCTCCGGCGGGAGCACCGGCATCACCGTCGGCGGCGTCGGGACGTTCCGTGGATCGATCGAGGTCGTGCGCTCTGCCGCGGGCCTCGCGATCGTCAACGAGGTGTCCTTCGACGACTACGTCAAGGGCATCAGCGAGGTCCCCAACAGCTGGCCCATCGAGGCGCTCAAGGCGCAGGCGATCGCCGCCCGCACGTACGCGCTCTGGGAGTACCACCGCCAGGGTGCCGGGGCCTACCGAGCCGCCGGCGCACACATCTGCGCCACACAGGCGTGCCAGGTCTACACCGGACTCGCGAAGGAGCAGTCACCGAACAGCGAGCGTTGGGTCGCCGCCGTCGAAGCCACGACCAGCCAGGTGCTGTGGTGGCGGAACGCACCGATCGTCGCCAAGTACTCCTCGTCGAACGGCGGCGAGGCCGTCGACGGCGGGCGGCCGTACCTCAGAGCCTTCGCCGATCCCGACGACGCGCACAGCCCGCTCCACCGGTGGCAGGTCCAGGTCGGTACGGCGCAGCTCGCAGCCGCGTTCGGCCTCGCTCCCCGCACGATCGTGGCGATCCAGCGCGCCGGCGACGAGATCCTGATGACCGCGAAGCACGATCCGGCGAACCCCGAGGAGCCCCCGGCCCACCTCACCGTCGCCGCCGGCGACTTCCGCGCCCGCGTCAACGAGGCGGTCCCGACTCCTTCGCACGTCCCGCGCACGCTGCCCACCGTCAGGTTCGCGCCGTCGATCGCGGCCGACGGCACCGCCGTCGTCTTCGACGGCCGCGGCTGGGGACACGGCATCGGGATGAGCCAGTGGGGCGCGTATGGGAAGGCCGCTCGAGGGATGAAGGCGCCCGAGATCCTCGCCTCCTACTACGCCGGCCTGAAGCCGGTGACGCTCCCGGCATCGCACATGCCCCAGACCATCAAGGTCGCCATCGCGATCGATGCGGGTTCGACGACGATCTCGCCTGCGACGGACGAGGGCCGCCTGAAGGTGACGGCAGCGGGAGACGAGCCGATCGCACACGGTGACCGGGCCGGATGGACCGTCCGTCCCACGGGCGCGGGCGTCGCCGTCGAGGCGTTGGACGCCGCGGCCAGGGAGTCGTCCGCCGCCGTCACTCCTGCGCCCGAGGCGGCGCTGACCGCGACGATCGGAGCGCCGATCGAGGTCCCGGCGCAACTCAGCGACGGGGCACGTGTCGCGGCACGGGCGACGCCGCCCGGCGCGACCGAACCCATCGCTCTCGGTGAACCCAAGGTGTTCGACGCCGGCACCCTCACCCTCCGGCTGCCGCCTGCCGCGCAGCCAGGCGCCTACACGATCACCATCGACACCGACCGGGGAGGCGGACGCACCGGCACCTCGACGATCACGATCGATGTCACCGCCGGTCCGACCGGTGGCGCCACGGACGCTCCCGACGCCGGTGAGACCGACGGGAACGAGCGGCTCGAGGCGATCGCCGGCGGTCCGGAGGCGTCGCTGTGGCCGCTCACCAGCCGATCCGCACCCGCGACCCCGGTGAAGATCGCTGGCGCGCTGGCACTCCTGGCGCTCGCCGGGACGTCCGCCGGGGTCGCAAAGGTCGCCTTGGGCCGATTCCGCCCGGCGCCACTACACTGATCGGGCCCCGGCACCGACCGGGCAACACACCTTCCGCTCCGAGTGCACCCTCGGTCGTCGTTCGCCCCTACCCAGCAGCGAGCGGCGCCGCATCCGGAGTCAGATCAACCGCAGGGATACGAAAGCGAGACACCGTGGCTGTCGTCACGATGAAGCAACTCCTGGAAGCTGGCGTCCACTTCGGGCACCAGACCCGCCGCTGGAACCCGAAGATGAAGCGCTACATCTTCGGTGAGCGCAACGGCATCTACATCATCGACCTGCGCAAGACCCTGAGCGGCATCGAGCAGGCCTACACCTACGTCCGCGACCTCGTCGCCGACGGTGGCACGATCCTCTTCGTCGGCACCAAGAAGCAGACGCAGGATCCGGTCGCCCGCTACGCCGCCGAGTGCGGGATGCCCTACATCAACCAGCGCTGGCTGGGCGGCATGCTCACCAACTTCCAGACCATGAGCGGCCGCGTCAAGAAGATGCAGGAGCTCGAGCGCATGCGGGTGATGGGCGACTTCGACGCCATGCCCAAGAAGGAAGCGCTCATGCACACCCGTGAGCTCGAGAAGCTCCAGCGCAACCTGGGCGGCATCCGCGGCGTCAACAAGCTCCCCGACGCGGTCTTCGTGATCGACACGAAGAAGGAGCACATCGCGGTCACCGAGGCGAACAAGCTCGGTCTCCCGATCGTGGCCGTCGTCGACACCAACTGCGATCCCGACCTGATCCAGTACGTGATCCCGGGCAACGACGACGCCATCCGCGCCGGCAGCCTGCTGTGCCGGGTCATCGCCGACGCTGTCGAGGAGGGGCGCCACATCGCCGCCCGCCGCGGCAACGGCGCGGCTGCCGCCAAGCCGCCCGCGCTCACCCCAGAGCAGGAAGCGGCCCGCATGGAGCAGCAGGCCGAGGCCCGTCGCCAGGCTGCGCTCGCCCAGCGTGAGCGCGAGGCCCGCCTCGCAGCCATGGCTGCGGAGCGTGTGGAGCAGCCCGAGGATGGAGCTGCGGACCGTGGCGGCCAGCCGGAGACCGACGACGCGCCGGCGGAACTCGTTGAAACCACGACGGATGCCGCTCCGGCCGACAGCCCGAGCCAAGACCGCCCGAGCGAGCCGCAGGCGAGCACCTCGCCGGCCGCGCAGGAAGTCGCGGAAGCGACCGACGCCCCCCATTCGCAGCAGGAGAACGACAGCTGATGGCCGATTTCACCGCACAAGACGTCAAGCGCCTTCGTGACATGACCGGCGCCGGGATGATGGACGCCAAGCGCGCCCTTCAGGAGAACGACGGCGACTTCGAGGCGGCCAAGCAGTGGCTCCGTGAGAAGGGCCTCGCCAAGAGCGCCGAGCGCAGCGACCGTGAGTCGACGCAGGGCGCCGTCGCCCTGGCTCGAGTCGACAACGTCGCCGCGCTGGTCCAGCTCAAGTGCGAGACCGACTTCGTCGCCAAGAACGCCGACTTCGTCAACACCGCCAACGACATCGCCGAACTCGTCGCGAAGCAGGGCGAGGGTGCCGTCGAGCAGAAGGCGGAGGCGATCGACGACCTCAAGATCACCCTCAAGGAGAACATCGGCCTCGGCCGGGTCGCTCGCATCGAGGCCAAGGAAGGTCAGATCCTCGACACGTACCTCCACGTGCAGGAGGGTCGCGGCGTGAACGGCGTCGTCGTCCTTCTCGAGGGCGGCGACCAGGATCTCGCCCACGAGGTCGCGGTCAACGTGGCGTTCGCGAAGCCGGCGTACCTGCGACGCGAAGACGTGCCGGCCGAAGAGGTGGAGGCCGAGCGGGCGACGCTCGAGGCCCAGACCCGGAACGAGGGCAAGCCCGAGGCGGCGCTCGACAAGATCGTCACCGGGAAGCTCGACGGCTGGTTCAAGCGCATGCCCGGCGGCGTGCTCCTCGAGCAGCCGTACGCGAAGGACGAGAAGAAGTCGATCAAGCAGCTGCTCGGCGATGCAGACGTCGTCGAGTTCGCGCAGGTCCTCATCGGCTGATCCGTCGCCCGTTGGCTGATCGCTCCCGCTGGTCGCGGGTCGTGCTGAAGCTCTCCGGCGAAGCCTTCGCCGGGAAGAGCAGCGATGGTGGCGTCGAGACGATCGACGCCGCCACCGTGCAGCGCATCGCCCGTGAGGTCGCGGAGTGTCACAGCGAGCTCGGCACCGAGATCGCGGTGGTTGTCGGCGGCGGCAACATCTGGCGCGGTGCGACGGCCGAGAAGCTCGGCATGGATCGTGCGACGGCCGACCACATGGGCATGCTGGCGACCGTCATCAACGCGCTCGCCCTGCAGGACGCTCTCGAGGCCGCAGGCCAGCCGACCCGGGTCCAGACGGCGATCGCGATGCAGGAGATCGCCGAGCCGTTCATCCGCCGCCGGGCGATCCGTCACCTCGAGAAGGGGCGGGTGGTGATCTTCGCGGCCGGCATGGGCAACCCGTTCTTCACCACTGACACGCCGGCAGCGCTGCGCGCGATCGAGATCGGTGCAGGAGTGCTGATCAAGGCGACCCACGGCGGCGTCGACGGCGTCTACACGGCCGACCCGCGCCTCGATCCGACGGCGACGAAGCTCGACGAGGTCTCCTTCTCCGACGCGATCGAGAAGGAGTTGCGGGTGATGGACCTCACCGCGTTCACCCTCTGCAAGGAGAACGAGCTGCCGATCCTGGTGATCGACCTCGGCGAGGGCAACCTGCGTCGCGCCCTTGCAGGAGAGTCGATGGGTACGCTCATCAGATGATGGACGACGAATCGCTCATCGGCGCGGTGTTCAGCGACGCCCGGGAGAAGATGGCCAAGGCCGTCAGCCACCTCCAGGGAGAGTTCGCCGCGATCCGCACCGGCCGGGCGACGCCTGCCCTCGTCGAGCACCTCAAGGTCGAGTACTACGGCAGCGAGGTCCCGCTCCAGCAGATCGCCGGCTTCAACGTGCCCGAGCCCCGGCTGCTCGTGATCACGCCCTACGACAAGAGCGCCCTCAAGAACATCGAGAAGGCGATCCAGCACAGCGACCTCGGCGTGAACCCGTCGAACGACGGCAACGTGATCCGCCTCGCCTTCCCGGCCCTCACCGAGGAGCGGCGCAAGGACTTCGTGAAGATCGCGAAGCACAAGGCGGAAGAAGCCCGCGTCGCGGTTCGCAACGTCCGCCGATCGGCTCGCCACGACATGGAGGCGCTCGAGAAGGACGGCGACATCACGTCCGACGAGCTCGAACGGGCGGAGAAGGAGTTCGAGAAGGTCACGCACGACTACGTGGCCGAGATCGACAAGATGCTCCAGCACAAAGAGCAGGAACTGCTCGAAGTCTGAGCCTCACGGAGGGAGCTCTCCCCACGATGGCCTACGACGACGACGAGGACGAGCGCCCGACGCCGCCCCGTCCCCCCGGGGAGGGCGTGCGGATCATCGGCGCGCAGGAGGCCGCCCAGCGGGAGGCGGAGCTGCAGAGCGGCCGGCTTCCCGACGACGCCCTTCGCTACGGCGACGTGCCGCCGACGCCGAGCGGCCCGCGGCCGTCGGTGCGGTTCCCCCTGCCGGAAGACGCGGAGCCGCCGGCGACGCCACCCGTGGTGCCACCGGCACCGAGCGGGGACCTCCCGCACTGGAGCGAACCGCCTACCGGTGAGGTGCCGCGGATCCTCCTGAACGACGACGACGAGGAGGAGGACGACCTCGAAGCCTGGGCCGCGCTCCGCCGCCAGCCGCGCTGGCGCGAGGGCAACGACTGGGAGGAAGCCGACTTCGAGGACGACGAGCTCGCCGTCGACGAGAGCGAGCGCCTCGGCGCGCTCGACGACAGCCGCCGCGCGCCGGAGTTCAGCTTCGACGACGACGATGACGACGAGGATTTCGAGGACGAACCCCGGGCCGTGCGCACCCGCACCGCTCCGGCGCCTCCCCGCCAGGTCAGCTCGCGACCGTCGACACCCGAGCCCTTCGACTACGGCGAGAAGCGCGGCGGCGACCGCGACATGCCGATCGCCGTCGGCGTCGGTGTGGGCCTCCTTGCCGTCGCGCTGTTCTGCTACTGGCGAGGGCCGGGCTGGTTCGCGGCGCTGGCGACGGTCATCGTGGTGCTGGCCGCGGTGGAGGTCTTCGACAACTTCCGCCGCGCCGGGCTGAAGCCCGCGACCCTGCTCGGCATAGCCGGCACCGGCGCGCTGATGATCGGCAGCTACGTGAAGGGGGAGCGGGCGATCCCGCTCGTCCTCGCGCTGGCCGTCGTGTTCTCGATGCTCTGGTACCTCGTCGGCGTGGTGAGAGCGCGGCCGACCGCGAACCTCGGCGTCACGCTGCTCGGCCTGCTGTGGGTCGGCTTGTTCGGGTCGTTCGCCAGCCTGATGCTCCGCTACCCCGGCGACGACGGGAAGAACTTCCTCCTCGGCACCGTGCTCGCCGTGGTGGCCAACGACGTCGGCGCGAGGTTCGCCGGACGCAGCTTCGGCAACACGCCGCTGATGCCGTCGGTCAGCCCCAACAAGACCGTCGAAGGGTTCTTCGGTGGGTTCTTCGCCACCCTCCTGGTGAGCCTCGTCGTCGTCGACCGCCTCGACCCGTGGACCCTCGGCAGCACGCTGGCACTCGCCGTCGTCGTCAGCATCATCGGCCCCGCCGGTGACCTGGCCGAGTCGATGATCAAGCGCGACCTCGGCGTGAAGGACATGGGCACGATCCTCCCTGGTCACGGCGGCGTGCTCGACCGGTTCGACGCGCTGCTGTTCGCGCTGCCCGCGGTCTACTACCTCGTCGAGGTGCTCAACCTCCCCGGTTCGTAGTGGCCACCGTCGCCGTTGTCGGCTCGACCGGGTCGATCGGCACCCAGACCCTCGACGTCGTCGCGGCGGAGGCCGGCCGGTTCGAGATCACGGCCATCGGCGCCCACTCGTCGGTCGACCTCCTGGCGGAGCAGGCCGCGGCAGTCCGCCCCCAGGTCGTCGCGCTCGCCGACGAGAACAAGGCGGGCGACCTGGCGGATCGTCTCCCGAAGGGGATCGAGCTGCGCGCAGGCGACGGCGCGCTGGCGAGCCTCGCAGCGGAGGCCGACACCGTCGTCAACGCCGTCGTCGGCTTCGCTGGCCTCGGGGTCACCGTCGAGACGCTGCGTCTGGGGAGGCGCCTGGCGCTCGCCAACAAGGAGTCGCTGATCGCCGGCGGTCCGGTGGTGGCGAAGGTGAAGGCGACCGGCGGGGGAGAGATCATCCCGGTCGACTCCGAGCACGCCGCCGTCCACCAGTGCCTCCGGGGGAACCCGGTCGAGCGAGTCGCCAGGATCGTGCTGACCGCGAGCGGCGGACCCTTCCGAGGACGGTCGCGAGAGGAGCTGGCCCAGGTCACCGTCGACGACGCCCTGGCCCATCCCACCTGGCGGATGGGGCCGAAGATCACCGTCGACTCGTCGACGCTGATGAACAAGGGGCTCGAGGTGATCGAGGCCCACGAGCTCTTCGGCGTCGACTACGACCGCATCGAGGTCGTCGTCCACCCGCAGTCGATCGTCCACTCGATGGTCGAGTACACCGACGCGTCCACGATCGCTCAGCTCTCGAACCCCGACATGCGGCTGCCGATCGGCTACGCCCTCGCCTATCCCGACCGCATCGCCTCCCCGTTCGGCACCCTCGACTGGACCTCCGTCGGGCGGCTCGAGTTCGAGGCCCCGGACCTCGATGCGTTCCCGTGCCTCGGGCTGGCGTTCGAGGCGGGCCGGGTCGGAGGCAGCGCCCCGGCGTGGCTCAACGCAGCGAACGAGGTCGCCGTGGCCGCCTTTCTCGACGGGCTCATGTCATGGCTCCAGATCGCCGAGGTCATAAAAGACGTGATGCAGGTCCACAATGGGGAGGACCTCTCCTCGGTGGACGAGGTGGTCGCGGCCGACCACCAGGCCAGAGCAGCCGCCCGCCAGGCGGTGGAACGGAGAACTCGAGCGGCATGACCGACACCCTCGACAGGACCGACACCCCGCAGCCCAAGCCGCCGACCGATCCGGACGAGACGCGCAAGGCGCTCATCCGGCTGGCCATCGTCGTGGTCGGCGGCCTGCTGCTGGCGGCGCGGGTCGGCGTCATCAAGACGGTCCTCGTCGTGATCGCCCTGCTCGTGATGATCATGCTCCACGAGTTCGGTCACTTCGTCGCGGCCAAGAAGGGCGGGATGAAGGTGACGGAGTTCTTCGTCGGCTTCGGTCCGCGGCTCTGGTCGATCCGCAAGGGAGAGACCGAGTACGGCGTCAAGGCCCTGCCCCTCGGTGGCTACGTGAAGATCATCGGGATGCACAACCTCGACCGGATCGAGGATCCGGCCGACGAGCCCCGCACCTATCGCCAGCAGCCGTTCCCCCAGCGCCTCGGCGTTGCCGTGGCCGGCTCGATGATGCACTTCCTCATCGCGATCGTGCTGTTCGCGGTGATCAACACGATGGTCGGCATCCCACAACCGTCGCTGCGCGTCGGCGAGATCTCCCGGGTCACCGGGGAGCGCAGCCCGGCCGAGCAGGCGGGGTTCCAGGTCGGTGACCGCATCGTCAGCGTCGACGGCCAGCGCTACGACTCGTGGGACCAGATCCCGCCCTACATCCGGGCCCGTCCCGAGCAGCCGATCGAGTTCGTCGTCGAGCGCGGCGACCGGACGCTCACGCTCACCGCGACGCCGCTCGACATGAGCAAGGTCACCGCTCACGGACAGCCGGCGTCGAAGGAACCTCGGGGCTTCATCGGCATCGGCCCGTCGGTCGAGCTGGCGACGAAGGGGCTGATGGGGGTGCCGCTGGCGTTCGAGCAGCTCATCGGCGGCGACTTCGACTCCGACCCGAACCAGGTCGCACCCGGCCTCGTCGAGAACGCCAAGGCCCTCGCCCAGGTGTTCAGCCCGAGCGGGATGGCGAGCTACTGGCGGAACATCACCGGCGACGCCAGGCCCGGCACCGCCGACGAGGGCACGCGCTTCCTCTCGCCGGTCGGCCTGGTGCGCATCGCCGGCACCGCGGCCGACACCGGCTGGCTCGAGGTGCTCATCCTGCTGATCATGATCAACATCTTCGTGGGGCTGTTCAACCTGGTGCCGCTGCTCCCGCTTGACGGCGGCCACGTGATCATCGCGGTGTACGAAGCGATCCGGTCGAAGATCCAGGGCGCTCGCTACTACACCGACGTGGCAAAGCTGATGCCGCTCACCTACGCCGCGTTCTTGTTGATCGTCTTCTTGGGCGCCTCCGCGCTGTACCTCGACATCGCGCGCCCGCTCCAGTTGAACTGATGCAGTTCTCCGACAACCGCTACCCGCGGCGGAAGACGCGCCAGATCCTGGTGGGGACGGTGCCGGTCGGCGGTGACGCGCCGATCACCGTCCAGTCGATGACGACGACCAAGACCGCCGACGTCGAGGGCACCCTGCAGCAGATCTACGCGCTGGCCGCGGCGGGGGCCGACATCGTGCGTTGCACCTGCAACGAGATCGAAGCCGCCGAGGGTCTTGCCCAGATCGTGCCCCGCTCGCCGGTGCCGATCGTCGCCGACATCCACAACCAGTACAAGATGGCGCTCGCTGCGCTCGAGGCCGGCGTCCACTGCATCCGCCTGAACCCCGGGAACATCCGCCGCCCCGAGCACATCAAGGCCGTGGCCGAGGAGTGCAAGGCCCGCGGCGTGCCGATCCGCATCGGCGTCAACGGCGGCAGCCTCGACGAGAAGCTCTACAAGAAGTACGGCGGCAAGGTGACGCCCGAGGCGATGGTCGAGTCGGCCGAGATGGAGCTTGCCTACTTCGACGAGGTCGGCTTCGACGACGTGAAGATCTCGGTGAAGGCGTCGAACGTGCCGCTGATGATCGAGGCGTACCGCCAGCTGTCGGAGGCCACCGATCACCCCCTCCACCTCGGCGTGACCGAGGCCGGTCCGCCGCCCGCCGGCATCGTCAAGGCGACCGCAGGCATCGCCACCCTGCTGGCCGAGGGCATCGGTGACACGATCCGCTACTCGTTGACGGCAGATCCCGTCGAGGAGGCGAGGGCGGGGCGGCAGCTCCTCGAGGCGATGGGCCTTCGCGAGCGGAAGAACGTCGACCTGATCGCCTGCCCTTCGTGCGGCCGGGCCGAGGTCGACGTGATCGACGTCGCGAAGCGGGCGATGGACGCCTTCGGCGATCGGGAGATCCCGCTCCAGGTCGCGGTCATGGGCTGCGTGGTGAACGGCCCGGGCGAGGCTCGCGACGCCGATCTCGGCATCGCCGCCGGCCGCAAGAAGGGGCACCTCTTCATCAAGGGCCGCAACGTCGCCGTGGTGCCGGAAGACGAGATGGTCGAGACCCTGGTTCGCTACGCGGAGCGGATCATGGACGAGGGGGTCGAGGCGGTTCTCGCCACCGCGGACACCGAGAGGGCCAAGCGGGAGGCCGACGCCGACCGTTCGGCGCTGCTCGGCGAGAAGGGCGCCGACGCGAACCAGTCGGGCGAGCGCATCGAGCTCATCCGCAAGCGCACCGGCTCCGCCTGATTCACTTTCCACGTGCGTCTTCGGGCAAGAGCGGCCGCATCGGCGGCCGTGGCGACCCTCGGGCTGGCTGCCGCGCTGTCGCTCGTTCCGGCGGGCGCGCAGGAGGTCACGGTCCCGACGACCGAAGCGCCGCCTCCGACGACGTCGCCGCCCCAGACGACGGCCGCCCCACCCCCTACCACCGCGGCGCCGTCGGAGACGACGGCCGCGCCACAGACCACCCGCCCGGCGACGACGCGTCCGACGACGACGACGATCCCGCCGACGACGACGTCGCCCGAGGAACTGCCGACGCTGCCGGTCCCTCCCACCGATGCTCCCGCACCGGGTGCGGCGCCGGTCGACACCACCGACCTCGAGGGCATCGAGCTCGACTCGCGGGTGAACCCCCTGTTCCCCGCCCTCTCGATCGCCGGGTTCGTCACGGCGCTGCTGATCGTGATCATCCAGTGGTTCCTGTCGAGAAAGCCGGGACGGGCGACGCTCTAGGCCCGTAACGTTCCGCCCATGGTTCGGGCAGATCTCGAGGTGCGGGCAGCGACGGAGGAGGAGTGGCCGGCGTTCGTCCGGACGACGAACACCGGGTTCGGATCCCTTCCTGGTGACGACGACGTCACGCCGGAGCGGCGCTCCTACGAGATCGAGCGATCGGTCGCAGCCATCGCCGACGGTCAGATCGTCGGCACGGCGGGCGCGTTCACGTTCGACATGACCCTGCCCGGGCTCACGACGGCGCCGACGGCGGGCGTGACGTGGGTGAGCGTCCTCCCGACGCATCGCCGTCGCGGGGTGCTCACCTCGATGATGCGCCACCAACTCGACGACATCCGTGATCGTGGCGAGCCGCTGGCGATCCTGCTGGCCAGCGAGAGCATCATCTACGGCCGGTTCGGCTACGGCCTCGCCACCGTGCAGGCGGAGTACGAGCTGCCGCGTGCGCACCGCCATCTCGCCCGCCCGCACGAGCCGGCGGGTCGTGTGTTGCTCATCGACGAGAACGAGGCGAAGAAGCAGATCCCGCAGATCTTCGAGAAGGTCCGGCGCCTGCAACCGGCCGACGTCAGCCGCCCCGAGGGCTGGTGGGCGATGTTCTTCCGCGGCAGCAAGCCGTCCGGCAACGCGGGCGCCCGCTTCTACGTCGTCTACGAGGGGGCGACGGGCGAGGTCGAGGGCTACGCCTACTACCGAGTCGGCAACGCGTCGCAGGGCTTCGGGACATCGGCGTCGATGGTCCAGGGGCTCGGGGCGACGACCCTCGACGCCTACTTGTCGCTGTGGACGTACGTGACCGACATCGACCTCACCGATCGCACGACCACGACGTCCCGACCCGTCGAGGAGCCGCTGCGCCACCTGCTCGCCGATCCCCGGCGGCTGAAGGCGACGTCGGTCAGCGACTTCCTCTGGTGCCGCATCGTCGATCTCCCGGCGGCGCTCGCCGCCCGTCGCTACCCGATCGAGGCGCGGTTCACGATCGAGGTGGTCGACGACTTCTGTCCGTGGAACAGCGGGCGGTGGATCGTCGACGGAGGTCCGGACGGGGCGACCTGCGAGCGCGATGCCGGCGGCGGCGCGGCGGCCGACCTGCAGCTGTCGGCACGAGACCTCGGCGCCGTGTACCTCGGCGGCACCCGCCTCGCCGTGCTGGCGCAGGCCGGACGCGTGGCCGGCCGCGACGCCGACGTGATCCGCCGGGGTGACGCCTTCTTCGCGAGCGACGTCACCCCGTACTGCCAGACCTTCTTCTGATCAGTCCTTCCGATCAGCCCTTCTCGCAGGTGACCGTGAGCGTCCCCTCGCCCGAGGGTGCGCCGCCCGCGCCCGTGAACTGCAGCCCCGACGCCGTCACGGTGCGGTCCTCGACCTTGAACGTCGTCGAGTCGCCTGCGCCGATGGCCGTGGCGACGGCGGCCTCGGTGCCGCTCCACGCGAGCTTCGTCCGCTCCACGTAGTTGCTCGCCGGCTTCGAGCGGACGATCTCGACCTCGTATTCACGCCCGCCGTCACTGCCCTGGCCGCTCACCTCGACGAGGGGGACGTCTTCGGTGCCGATGGCGCAGCTCGCGCTGGTGAACGTGAAGGTCGTGCCGCCGATCACGAGCTCGCCTGCGCCCTTCGTCGCCGTGGGCTCGCCGTTCTCGCGCGCTGAGTCCTCGGCCGCCTGACCGGAGCGCTGCGTGTCCTGCTCCGACATCGTGTCGTCGGTCGTCGTCGCTTCGTCGTTGCTGTCGCCCCCTCCGCAAGCGCCGAGGGCGAGGGCGGCGGCGAGAGGAAGCACGAGAAGGCGGGCTCGGGTGGAGCGGGTGCGATGCATGCACCCGCTTTACCCCCGAACTGTCATCGAATCGAAATCACAAGGGGTGCGAACCCCCGCGAATCAGTCGAAGATCACGACCGATCGGGCGACCTCACCCGTCTTCATCGTCGCGAACCCGTCGTTGATCTGCTCCAACGCGATGCGGGCCGAGACCAGCTCGTCGAGCTTCAAGCGGCCCTGCATGTAGAGCTGGATGTAGCGGGGCATGTCGACCCGGAACCGGTTCGAGCCCATGCTCGACCCCTGGATCTTCTTCTCGCCCAGAAAGGCGAATCCCGGCAGTTCGACGTTCTGCCCGAAGGGGATCATCCCGACGATCGTCGCGGTGCCGCCCCGCCGGATCATGCCGAACGCCTGCTCGGCCGCGACCTTCAGGCCGATGCACTCGAAGCTGTAGTGGACGCCGCCACCGGTGAGCTGCATCACCTGCTGCACGGGGTCACCATCGCCCGCGTTGACGGTGTCGGTGGCGCCGAACTGCTTCGCGAGCTCGAGCTTCGAATCGAGCATGTCGATCGCGATGATCCGCGAGGCTCCGGCCAGGTAGGCGCCTTGGACCGCGTTGAGGCCGATGCCGCCGCAGCCGATCACCGCGACCGTCGACCCGGGCTCGACGCGGGCGGTGTTCATCACGGCGCCCAGCCCGGTCGTCGCGCCGCAGCCGAGCAGGCACGCCGAGTCGAGCGGCATCTCGGGGTCGATCTTCACGATGGCGTGCTCGTGCACGAGCATCTGCTCGGCGAACGACGACAGGTTGAGGAACTGGTTCATCGTCGACCCGTCGGGACGCGACAGCCGCGGCGCCTCGCCCGCACCGCGCCGCGTCTCCGGGTTCGAGCACAGCGACATCCGGCCGGTGAGGCACTCCTCGCAGTGACCGCAGAACACCGACAGGCAGGTGATGACGTGGTCGCCCGGCTGCACGTACGACACCTGGTCGCCGACGGCCTCGACCACCCCGGCCGACTCGTGGCCGACGACGACCGGCACCTGGGCCGGGTACTTCGCCTCGAGGAAGTGGAGGTCGCTGTGACACAGACCTGCGGCTGCGGTGCGGATGAGCACCTCGCGCGGACCGGGCTTGTCGATCGACACCTCCTCGATCTCGAGCTCTCCAGGACAGGTGTTGAGGACGGCTGCCTTCATGGGGCTGACCGTAATCTCAACGCGTGATCGCCATCTCGCTGCGCGGACTCACGAAGCGCTTCGGCGCCAAGGTCGCCGTGGCGGGCATCGACCTCGACGTCCCCGTCGGATCGTTCTTCGGGCTCGTCGGTCCGAACGGGGCCGGGAAGACGACGACGCTCCGGATGGCGACTGGCCTGCTGCGCCCGGACGGCGGGTCGGTCACCATCCTCGACACCGACGTGTGGTCGGCGCCGAGCGAGGCGAAGGCGAAGATCGGCGTGTTGCCGGAAGACGTCCCGCTGTTCGACCGACTGACCGCGTGGGAGCTGTTGTCGTACACCGGCCTGCTGCGATCGATGCCCGAGTCGACGATCACCGAGCGCTCGCACGAGTTGCTCGACGTGTTCGGCCTCACCGCGGACGCGGGATCGATGGTCGTCGACTTCAGCCAGGGGATGCGCAAGAAGATGGGGCTCGCGTGCGCGCTCCTCCACGCGCCCAGGGTGCTGTTCCTCGACGAGCCGTTCGAGTCGGTTGACCCGGTGTCGAGCCGGACGATCCGCGAGGTGCTGCGGAGCTTCACCGCGAGCGGAGGCACCATCGTCTTCTCGAGCCACGTGATGGAGACCGTGCAGAACCTGTGCGATCGGGTGGCGATCGTCCACCAGGGTCGGATCGTCGCCAGCGGCGCCGTCGACGAAGTGCGGGGACAAGGGTCGTTGGAAGACGCGTTCTTCTCCCTCGTCGGCGTGCGGCCGGACGCGTCGGGAAGGCTGGCGTGGCTCTCGTCCTCGTCCGGCTGAAGCTCGCGCTCCTCCGAGCCGCGCTGCGCCAGGCGAAGATCGAGGGGATCGTCGGCACGGTCTTCGCGTTGCTCGTAGCGCTCGCGGTCGGTGGGACCGGCGCGGCGTTCTTCGCGACGGTGCGGTTCGTCGACGACCCCGTTGCCACCGACGTGACGATCGCGGCGTTCACCGTCGTCTTCTTCGTGTGGCTGCTCGGGCCGATCATCACCGCCGCCAGCGACGGCACGCTGCCACCGGAGCAACTGGCTCCGTTCCCGCTCACGGGGCGTCAGCTGATGCCAGGGCTGACGCTCGCGACCGTCGTGGGCTTCGGTGGCCTGTGCACCGCGCTCGTGCTGCTCGGCGCGTTCGCCGGCCTCGCGCCGTTCGGGGCGCTCGCGGTCGTGACCGTGCTCGCGCTGGTCGCGCAGCTCCTGACCTGCGCCGTGTTCAGCCGGCTGCTCGCGACGCTGGTGTCCGGCGCCGTGCGGCGGCGACGCGGACGTGACCTCGCACTCGTCATCGGACCGCTGCTGGGGCTCGTCGTGAACATCGCGCTCCAGGTGCTGCTGCGCGAGACGTTCGATCCGAACGACCCGCAGAACGCCGACTTCGAGACGTGGCGCGCCGTCCGCCCGTTCCTCGTCACGTTGCCGTCGGGTACACCGGCGATCGCCGCGGGTCTCGCTCGGGAAGGCAACGCAGCAGGCGCCGTGTCGGCGCTCGTTGTCGCATGGGCGGTCGTCGCCCTTGGCCTGAAGCTGTGGCACATCGCGCTCGAGCGCTCGCTCACCACCGCAGGTGGAGGTAGCGCCGAACGCCGGCGCAAGCCACGGGCGCTGTTCCCGTGGTTCGTGCGGTTCCTGCCGCGAAGCCGGGTCGGTGCGGTCGCCGCGCGTGAGCTGCGGCTGACGTGGCGCGACCCGCGCCAGCGCGCCGCCTTCTTCGGCAGCATCTTCGCCCCGGTCCTGCTGATCTTCAGCATCCGGACCCTCAGCAGCGTCGACCCCGGGATCGTGCTCCTGGGCATCGCGCCGGGGATGTTCATCGCCATCGGCTCCGCGAACCTCTGGGGCTACGACGGACGTGCCGCGTGGACCGACGCGGTGGCCAGTGGTGACCGGGGCGACGACGTCATCGGGAAGGTCGTGGCTCGGGCGATCCTCGCCGCGGTCATGAGCGCAGCCGGGATCGCCGGACTCGCGGTGCGCGTGGGATCAGCCGCACGGGTCGGAGAGGCGGTGGCCCTGGCCGCCTCCGCCTTCGGGCTTGTCACCGGTGTCGCGGTTGTCCTCGCGGTGCGCTCGCCCTATCCAATGCCCGACTCGCGCACGAACGTCTTCTCGTCGGGAACGACGGGACAGGGCTTCGGCCAGGCGGGCATCGCGCTGGGCCTGCTGTTCGGGTCGACGCTCGTGATCGCTCCCGTGGGCGCTGCGCTCGCGTACGTCGACTCCTCGACCGGTCGAGCCTTCGTCAGCATCGGCGCGCTGGTGGCCGGCTTCGCGGTCCTCGGCGCCGGCGTCCGCTCGGCGAGCGAGTACCTGCGGTCCCACGGACCGGAGGTCCTCGAGAATCTCGTCCCGGACGGCTGACAGCCGCCACCTACGATCCACTGATGGCCGCGTCCTCCCGCCCTTCCCCCGGGGCCCGTCCCAAGCAGTCGGTGCTCACCTCACGCGGGGATGACTTCCCCCGCTGGTACCAGGACGTCGTGGCGAAGGCGGAGCTGGCCGACAACGGGCCGGTGCGGGGAACGATGGTCATCCGGCCGTATGGGTACGCGATCTGGGAGCGGGTGCAGGCCGAGCTCGACCGCCGGATCAAGGACGCAGGCGCCGAGAACGCCTACTTCCCCGTCTTCATCCCGGAGAGCTACCTCCGCAAGGAAGCGGAGCACGTCGAGGGGTTCAGCCCCGAGCTGGCGGTCGTCACCCACGGCGGCGGCAAGGAGCTCGAGGAGCCCGTCGTCGTCCGCCCGACCAGCGAGACGATCATCAACTCGTTCTTCGCCAAGTGGGTGCAGTCGTACCGCGACCTGCCGCTCCTGGTGAACCAGTGGGCCAACGTCGTGCGGTGGGAGTTGCGCCCCCGACTGTTCCTCCGCACCACCGAGTTCCTCTGGCAGGAGGGACACACGTGTCACGTGTCGGCGCAGGACGCGCACGAGTACGCGCTGCGCATCCTGCGCGACGTCTACGAGGCGACGATGCTCGAGGCGATGGCGATCCCGACCTACGTGGGGCGCAAGACCGCGAAGGAGCGCTTCGCCGGCGCCACCACGTCGTGGACCACCGAAGGTGTGATGGGCGACGGCAAGGCCTTGCAGATGTCGACGTCGCACGAGCTCGGCCAGAACTTCTCGCGCGCCTTCGGGACCGAGTTCTCGACCGAGACCGGCGGGCGCGACTTCGCGTGGCAGACCTCCTGGGGCGCGTCGACCAGGCTGATGGGCGCGCTGATCATGAGCCACGGCGACGACGACGGCCTGCGCCTTCCTCCGGTGATCGCGCCCGTGCAGGTGGTGGTGATGGTCGTGCGCGACGAGGGCGACGTGGCGGCTCGGGCGGCTGCGCTGGTCGACGACCTGCTCGCCCGAGGGGCGCGGGCTCGACTCGACGATCGCATCGACACCTCGTTCGGGCGTCGTGCGACCGACTGGGAGCTCAAGGGCGTTCCCGTCCGAGTGGAGGTCGGGCCGCGCGACCTGGCGGAGGGCAACGTCACGTTGGTGCGACGGGACTCGAAGGAGAAGAGCGCGGTGCCGGTCGACGGCGCGGTGGCGCGTGCGGTCGAGCTGCTCGACGAGATCCAGGATGCGTTGCGCGCCGAGGCCGCGGCACGTCGGGATGCGCTGACGACCGAGGTGTCGACGCTCGGCGAGGTCGAGGACGTCGCGCGCACCGGCTTCGCGAGGATCCCGTGGTCGGCTGTCGGCGTCGACGGGGAGCGCGAGCTCGCCGGCAGGGGCGTCACCGTCCGCTGCCTCCAGCGCGAGGACGGTTCGCTCCCGACGCCCGACGAGGAAGACGGTCTCGTCGCCTACATCGCCCGCGCGTACTGATCCGGCATGAGGTTCTCGCGCCTGCTCTTGCGCACCTTGCGCGACGCACCGGCTGATGCCGAGGCCGTCAGCCACCAGCTGCTGGTGCGGGGCGGGTACATCCGCCGGCACGCGTCGGGCATCTACACGTGGCTGCCGCTCGGGCGCCGGCTCCTCCGGCAGGTCGAGACGCTGATCCGGGAGGAGATGGATCGGGCCGGCGCGCAGGAGCTGCTGCTGCCGGTCCTCCAGTCGGTCGAACCGTGGGAGGCGACGGGCCGGCTCTCGACGATGGAGGACATCCTCTTCCGCCTCGAGGGTCGCGGTGGAGACTTCGTGCTGGGGCCGACGCACGAGGAGATCGTCACGACCCTCGTCGCCGGCGAGGTCGAAAGCTACCGAGACCTGCCGGTGAACCTGTACCAGATCCAGCTGAAGTACCGCGACGAGGCCCGTCCTCGTTTCGGTCTCCTGCGCGGACGGGAGTTCGTCATGAAGGACGCCTACTCCTTCGACGCGTCGCCCGCGGGCATGCAGGAGTCGTACCGCCTGATGTACGACGCGTACGAGCGCATCTTCGAGCGGTGCGAGCTCGCGGTACTTCCGGTCGAGGCCGACGCGGGTGCGATCGGCGGTGAGATCAACCACGAGTGGATGGTCGACTCGCCGATCGGCGAAGACCTGATCGTCCGCTGTCCGAAGGGCGACTACTCGGCGAACGCGGAGGCGGCGATCGCCGGCGCCCGCTGGTTCGACCGCGCGCCGGTGCCCGAGCCGCTGGTGTCGCACCACACGCCCGACCGGCCGGGCATCGACCTCGTCGTGGAGCACTTCCGGGCGGCCGGTCGAGACCTGGCGGCGGCCGGGATGCTGAAGTGCATCGCGCTGCTCGACGAGTCGTCGACATCGGCCGAGCCCGTCGTCGCCCTCGTCCCGGGGGATCGCGAGGTCCGTGTTCCGAAGGGGCACAGGCCGTTCGACGATGCCGACTTCGCTCGGTTCCCGTTCTTGCACAAGGGCTACATCGGCCCGATGGGACTGCAGGCCCACGGCGTCCGCGTGATCGCCGACCCGTTGGTGAAGGCGCCCGTCGCGTGGGTCACGGGCGCCAACGAGCCGGACCACCACGTGACCGGCGCGATGCTGGGACGCGACTTCACCGTCGATGCGTGGCAGCCCGTGGCGACGGTGGTGGCGGGTGATCCCTGTCCTCGATGCGGCACCGCGTTGGAGATCGGCCGCGCGGTCGAAGCCGGCCACACGTTCCAGCTCGGGCTGACGTACTCGCTCAAGATCCCTGGCGCCACCTTCCTCGACGAGGACGGCAACGAGCAGCCGTTCTGGATGGGCTGCTACGGGATCGGTGTGTCACGTCTTCCGGCGATCATCGCCGAGACCCACCACGACGGCGCCGGGCTGGTGTGGCCGAAGGCGGTCGCCCCGTTCGAGGTGCACCTGCTCTCGCTCGCGGCCGGACGTTCGCCGGAGGTGACGGCTGCCGCCGACGATCTCTACGCCTCGCTCGTCGCGGCCGGCGTCTCGGTGTTGTACGACGATCGTCCGGACGCGTCGCCTGGCGTCAAGTTCGCCGACGCGGATCTTCTCGGGATGCCGATGCAGCTGGTCGTCGGTGCGAAGGGTCTCGCTCGCGGCGTGGTCGAGCGCAAGGACCGCGCGACGGGGGAGCGCGACGAGCTCCCACTGGTGGACGCGGTCGTGTCGTTGGCGCCGTAGCCGGGTCAGATCGCGGACCAGCCGCCGTCGGACGGAACGATGGCGCCGTTCACGTTGGAAGCGTCGTCGCTGGCGAGCCAGCAGATCGAGGCCGCCAGTTGCTCGGCGGTCGCCACGGCCGGGATGTTCGAGAAGTACTTCCCGATGACGCCCATGCCGAACTCCGACCTGCTGGACGCTTCGATGTTCGTCATCACCGCGCCGGGACACACGGCGTTGCACCGGATGCCGGCCGCGGCATAGAGAACGGCGGTCGAGCGGGTGAGGCCGATCACCGCGTGCTTCGACGTCGTGTAGGCCGTGCCGGCAGCCGACCCGCGGAGCGCGGCCTCGGAGGCCACGTTCACGATCGCGCCTCGGCCCGCGTCCAACATCGCGGGGAGCGCGGCGCGGGTGAGGCGCATCGGCGCGGTGACGTTCACACGCATCACGCGTTCCCACGTGTCGTCATCGAGCTCGTGAGCCGGGAGGAAGCCGTCCATGATCCCGGCGTTGTTGACCAGCACGTCGATCCGCTCGCCGGCCGCCGCGACGATCTCGTCGATCACCTGCTGCGTCGAGACGTCACCGACCACACCGGTGGCCGCGTCGCCCAGTTCGGCGACGACGTCGTCGATCCGCTCCTCCGACAGGTCGACGGCGACGACCCGCGCGCCTTCGGCTGCGAACCGGATCGCGACGGCTCGGCCGATGCCCGAGCCCGCGCCGGTGACGATGGCGATCTGGTCTGCGAAGCGGGTCATGTCCGCATCCTGCCCACGGTGTCGACCGACGTGAAGGGACGTTCGCCTCTAGTCCGCGAGTCTCCGACCGCGGAAGGTGGAGGTGATGGTGCGAACCGTTGTGGTCCTCTTCCTGCTGGCTCATGGCCTGCTCCACCCGTTGATGTACGCCATGCCGGTGAAGGCGGATGCGTCCGCTCCGCCCTTCGACGTCCACCGCTCGTGGATGCTCCGCGCGGCGCACGTGTCGGCACCGGTCGCGTTCTCTGCGAGTGTGTGGCTGGCGTGGATCACCGGCCTGCTGTTCGTCTTCGCTGGGGCTGCCCTGCTCGGCGGAGGTGCTGCGTGGACAGCAGCCGCCACCGCAGGTGCGGTCGTCGGTCTCGTGCTGAAGCTCGGATGGTTCCACCCGTGGCTGACCGTGGGAGTCGCTCTCGACGTCGGCGTTCTCGTCGCGGTCGCGGCGGCGTGGCCCGGCTCGGTCTTCTGAGCTACGGGAGGCGGGCGGCCCACACGGCGAAGAGCGGGTCACCGCGGTGGTCAGGCGCGGTGCGTAGCGCCACCACGGGCGCCTCGAACACCCTCGACAGGCGGAAGTAGCTCGCGACGATGTCGCATCGGGTGGCATCGTCGGCGTAGAGCCATCCTCGGATGGCCTTCGTCGGGAAGACCCGGTTGCTGAACGTGCAGACGAACCTCCCGGACGGGCGTAGCACCCGGGCGACGTCCCGGAAGACGTCGATCGGGCGTACGAGGTAGTCGACCGACACGCAGCACACGACGTCGTCGAACGCGTCGTCGTCGAATGGCAGCGACGGGTTCGAGTTCAGGTCGTGGACGACGCGGTGGTCGGCGGCGTCGTTCGCCTCGAGCTCGGCCTGGTTCATCCCGAGGACGGTCAGGTGCCTCGGCGGTCGTGAGAAGTGGGAGATCCACGAGCTCATGAGATCGAGGACGTCGCCGTGGATTCCGAGTTCGTCGTACAGCGCCCCCACCTCGGCGATGGCTGCGTCGTCGATGTGCGTCACGAGGCGGGGCGGCGCGTAGAAGATCGTGTCGTCGGCCGCGTCGGCCCGGTCGAAGAAGCCGCGCGGGAACTGGTCGTGCGGATCCATCGTCACGTCGCTTGGGGTTACTCGCCCGTCGCGTCGAGCCGGACGACGAGGGTCTTCGGCGCGACGCACCGGAAGGCGTCCTCGCAGATCGCAGCGATCTCGTCCCAGTCGACCGCGCGATCCATCCGGACGCCGATCCACCCGCGGTGGCCGACGTACGGCGGCCGGAAGAAGCGGTCGGGCTCGGCTTCCACGAGCTGTTCCTGCGCGCCGGGCGGCGCCGCGGCCCACAGGTGGGGGAACTCGAGGTCGTGGTGGCCGTCGATCCAGAACGTCAGGAAGGTCTTCTTGCCCCGCACGAACCACGTCGGTGCGCCATGGCTGGGCCGTTCGGTGACGTCAGGCAGCCCGAGGCAGATCGCCCGAACCCGGTCCAACGCATCGGTCTTGTTCACCGCCATCGCCTCATGCTGCTTCCTCCGGCGGTCCGGCGCGGTCGCGTTGGTGGTGTCGTGGGTGTCTTGGGTCGTCTGGTGGGACGAGTGGTCGTTTGCCGGTTCCTTCGACGAGGGCCCAGCCGTGGAGGGTCTTGAGGTCGTGGCAGTGGTCGCAGACGCGGTCGAGCCAGTCGATGAGGGTGATCTTCG
>DATLGL010000024.1:0-67233 GCA_035540495.1 Acidimicrobiales bacterium | reverse complement strand
CCGCCGACGAGCGCACCGAGACCGACGACGACGCCGATGTACACCGCCGACACGAAGCCGGCGAGCACGGAGTACACGAGGGTCCGGCTGATGAGGCGGTCGATGTCCCACAGCCGGTACCGGAGGATGCCCACGAACAGGGCGACCGGGATCACCGCGAAGACCGGCTGGAAGACCCGGAAGATGGCAACGGGCAACTCGAAGAGATCGCGGCCCTCGAACTCCGGCCCGGTCGAGTTCTGCGAGGCGTACACGAGCGCGAACAGGCCGACGATGAGCGCGGGCGCGAGCGCCCAGAACACCAGGCGGGCCTGCTGGCGTTCGAGCGCGTTGTCGGCCCGGCGGTACCGGTAGAGCTGCGCCGCCACGCCGACGGCAGGGGTCATGACACCGAAGGCCATGACGAGGCCGACGGTGAGACCGCTACCGCGGACCAGCAGAGCGAGCGGACCGATCGCCACCGACACCGCAGCGTGGAACGCGAGGGCCTTGGCTCGGCTCCAGCGCGGCACGAGGCGACCGTCGGGGAAGAGCACCATCGCCGCGAGGTACGACAACGACGCGATCAGGTGGAACGCGTCATGGGTCAGCTCCTCGAGCGCGGACGGCGAGAGGATCTCATAGACAGCCTGCGCCTGGAGGTTGAAGATCGCCGCGGTGCCGACCATGCCGATGGCGAGGAGACGGGCGGTCCGCTCGTGGCGGCGGAGCCACACGAGCACGGTCGCCAGGGCGAGGTTGAACAGGCTGAACCCGTAGTCGAGCGCCAGCGCCGGCAGTGACTCGGCCCGGTGGGACGAGTCGGCCATCCGCAGCGAGATGCGCCCCCACGTCGAATCGGTGAGCCCCCACTCGTGGAGGCTGTCGTGGAGACCGAGGTTGTGCTTCGCGGCCACCGCACCGACACCCATAGCCAGCACGCCGATGGCGAACCCTGCGTAGAGGGCGAAGAACGCGAGGAAGGCGGCGTTGCCGACCCTCTCGACCATGGTCGGCGGCGCGACCTCGGTCTTGCCGCCCTCGGCGGCACGCGGCACCGCGACGCCGGTGGTCGAAGGCGAAGGCGCGACAGCCGTCATTCCGACACCACGACCTTCCCGACCATGGCCGGGTGGAGCAGACATGCGAAGGGGTAATCGCCCGGCTTGGTGAACGTGAGACTGAAGGTATCGAACGTCTTGCCGTACGGGCCGCCGAAGTCCCAACTCGTCGAGCGCAGGCCGCCGGATCCGTCCCACTCTCCGGCGTCGATGTGCACCGCCGTTGGTGGGTTCGTCTGCTCCGGCCGCTCGGGCCACCCGATCGCCTTCCACGCCTGCGCGTTGAAGGAGACGAATCCGTCGTCACGAACCTCGAACACCGGGAAGAACTTCGGCACGTTGAAGCTCAGCGTGTGACCGCCGTAGAAGCTCCACGTGACGGGTTCACCCACCTTGGCGTCGACGGTGCTCGGGACGTACTCGTTGAGGAACGCGGTGAACAGCGGCCGGTCTTCGGGATAGCCGCCGACGACGGGGAGCGGCGCGATGTCCTGACCGCTGCGCTGGCGCTCGAGCACGCCAGCCAGGTCGCGGACGAGCACGCCTGCCTCGGTACGGGCCTTCCGGTTGATGGCGATCTGGTCGTCGACCGGTTCGCCGTCGTCGACGACCTCGATCGCGCCGCTCATCGTCGGGCCGTGGTAGTTGCAGTAGTAGTTGTACGTCCCCGGGAGGATGTCGTCGCTGAGCGGGACCGTGAAGACGCCGGGCTCCTCACCCTCGTTCGGGATGAAGCCGCTGCTGTAGTACGCCTGACGCCCGGTGAACTTCGGCTGCTCCCGCTTCGGGCACGGCTCGTCGATGTCACGGACGTCGGGGACCCAGGTGTCGCGGTAACAGGGCTGGGCCGCGGCCTGCACGATCCGCTCGAAGTCGTCGACCTCGAGCATCGTCGGCAGCTGCTTGAACCCCGGCGCTTCCGGTGGGTTGCGAACGTCGACGTTCTCGCCCGCACGGTGGTCTCGGAGGAACTCCCAGTACGGCTTGCCGAGGGTGTCGACGAGAGTCCCCATCGTGACCGTGTGCGGCTCGCCCGTCCACTGCTGGCGGAACTCGATGGTGTCGCCCGGACGGGCCCGCACCGTCCGGGGGAAGTAGTTGAGGAACGAGGCCGAGAACTCGTCGTGCTTGTAGTCGACGAGGACTCGACGGGTCGTGCCGCCGCCACTCAGGAACGGGACCGATCCGCACGACACGCTGATGAGGGCAAGCGCGCTCAGGAGAACGAGCGCGCGAGGACGGCGCACGGACTGCCGTTCGGCAGCTCTCGTGACGAAGTGAGGCGTAACCGGTGTTCTCGCCGTTCGCGACCTAGTTGCGAACTTCGACCGTTCCGACCATCTGCGGATGGAGGACGCACGCGTACGGGTACGTGCCCTGCTTCGTGAAGGTGATCGTGAACTTGTCGCCCGGATAGAGCTCACCCGACGACAAGAACCCGCCCTTGCCGTTCCACTCGCCCGCGTCGACCTCGAGCGAGGGTGGATCTTCATCGGGCGGCCCCTCCTCTCGTTCCGGCACCTCGACCCCTACCGGTTCGTACGCGTTGGGGTTGCGGAACACGGTTCCGTCCTTGCGGACGTCGAAGATCGGGAAGTACTTCGGCACGTTGAAGCTGACCGTGTGCGCGGCGCCGTCGAAGGTCCACGTCACCGGCTCGCCCACCTTGGCGCCGGCGTTCTTCGGCAGGAACTCGTTGATGATCACGGCGAAGTCCTCGTCGGCCTGCCGGCCGGCGAGCGGAACCTCCAGGTCGCCGATCTTCGATCCGCCCTTGGTCTTGCGGGCCTCGCGCACCTGCTGGAGCGGGAGCTTCGCGTCCTCGAGCACCTCGCGGCGGGCCTGGCTGCTCACCTCCGACTGCGAGGGGATGGCTGAACCCTTGTCGACGACCTCGATCTGTCCGGACATCTGCAGCCAGTGGTAGTTGCAGAAGTACATGTAGGTACCCGGCTCGAGATCGTCCGCCAGCGGGACGTCGAAGACGTTGCCCTTCTCGCCGGTGTACGGAATGAAGCCGCTGTTGTAGAGGCCCTGCCCGTTGAAGGCGGGGAGGGGCTCGCCGAGGTTCGGGCACGTGGCGTCGGGATCGATCTCGTCGTCGGGTGTGGTGAACGCCGGCACGTCGTCGAGGTCGTCGATCGCGCAGGTCTGGGCTCCCTGCTGGTAGACCTCGCCCGCTTCCCACTCGAGCATCCCCGGAATCCGGGCCATCGTCCGTAGGACGTCGTCGACCGTCTCCTGGGAGACACCGTCGGCGAGGGCCTCCTCCTCCGAGTCGTACTTCTGGAGCAGCTCTGCGTACCCGAAGACCTTGTCGACGACCTGGCCCATGGTCACGCTGTGGGGCTCGCCGGTCCACTGCTGCTTGAAGCGAACGGTGTCGCCGGGTCGGACCGTCACCTTCTCCGGGTAGTAGCGGAGGAAGGCCGACGCGAACTCATCGTGCTGGTAGTCGACGAGCACGGTGCGAACCTCGCCGCCCCCGGCCGTCGACGTGTCACCGCTGCCGCACCCGGCCAACAGCGACACGGCCAAGACCATCACCAGAACTACCCGCCGCATTCCCTCTCCCCGTCCGAAGCCCCCTCGGGCTGCGCGCCCGAGCGTACCGGCGGAACGCGCCTCAGCGGTCGAAGTACCCCGAGTGGATGTACACGCACGGCACGCCTTCGGCTCGGAACATCTCGACGTTGCGCGGGTCGTCCTCGAACGAGAGCCGCAGGTCGAAGCCGTACCGGCGGAAGTCGGAGATGCACCACCGCTTGAACTCGCGTGCGGCCGAGTAGTCGCCCCAGTCGCGCATCACGAGCAGGTCCCACCGCAGGTCCCAGTGGCGCAGCCAAGCCAGTGTCTGCGGTTGCACCCGAACCGGGCGGCCGGTCAGCAAGATGATGCGCAGGTCGTCGTCGAGAAGCTCGAGGAGGCGCCCGACCTCGTCGATGAGCGGGTCTTCACCGCAGGCTTCGAAGAAGGCGTCCCAGTCGCGCCGCCGGCCCGTTCCGCCCTCGATGAAGTGCTGGCGCCCGGCCGCGTCGGAGAGCACGCCGTCGATGTCGAAGACGACGGTCGGGCCTCCGTCGACGGGTCCCTGCCGCCAGACCCAGTTGTCGGGATCGATGCGCCCCGTGCCCGGCGACGTCACTCCTCGGTGGGGCTCTGGCTGGCCCGACGCTTGATCTCCTCGACGACGTTCGCGTCGGCGAGGGTGGTGGTGTCGCCGAGCGCGCGTCCCTCGGCGACGTCGCGAAGCAGCCGGCGCATGATCTTCCCGGAGCGGGTCTTCGGGAGATCGTCGGTGAAGATCACCGTCTTCGGCCTCGCGATCGCACCGATCTTCTTGGCGACGTGCTGGCGCAGCTCCTGACCGAGCTCTTCCGTCGTCTCGTTCCCGCCCTTCACGGTGACGTAGGCGATGATGGCCTGGCCCGTCGTGGCGTCGTTCGCTCCGACGACCGCTGCTTCGGCGACCTTGTGGTGGTCGACCAGGGCCGACTCGACCTCGGTGGTCGACACCCGGTGGCCCGATACGTTCATGACGTCGTCGACGCGGCCGAGCAGCCACAGGTAACCGTCGTCGTCGAGCTTGGCGCCGTCACCGGCGAAGTAGCGACCCTCGAAGCGCGACCAGTACGTCTCGCGATATCGCTGCGGATCGCCGTAGATGCCACGCAGCATCGACGGCCACGGCCGGGTGAGGGTGAGGTAGCCGCCGCCGACCTCGACCTTCTGCCCCTGGTCGTCGACGACCTCGGCGCCGATGCCCGGGAGGGGGAACGTCGCGCTCCCCGGCTTCGTCGTCGTGAGGCCCGGGAGCGGGCTGATCATGATCGCTCCGGTCTCGGTCTGCCACCACGTGTCGACGATCGGGCAGCGCTCGCCGCCGATGTTCTGGTGGTACCAGACCCACGCCTCGGGGTTGATCGGCTCGCCGACGCTGCCGAGCAGCCGCAGCGACGACATGTCGTGCTTCGCGGGGTAGTCGGTGCCCCACTTCATGAACGTCCGGATCGCCGTCGGAGCGGTGTAGAAGATCGTGACCTTGTAGCGCTCGACGATGTCCCAGAAGCGGTCCTTGTCGGGCGTGTCGGGGGTGCCCTCGTAGATCACGCTCGTCGCCCCGTTCGCGAGCGGCCCGTAGACGATGTAGCTGTGGCCCGTGACCCAGCCGATGTCGGCCGTGCACCAGTAGATGTCGGTGTCCGGCTTGAGGTCGAACACGTAGCGGTGGGTGAACGCGCACTGGAGCAGGTAGCCGCCGCTCGAGTGCATGATCCCCTTCGGCTTCCCGGTCGTGCCCGACGTGTAGAGCAGGTAGAGCAGGTCTTCGGAGTCCATCGGCTCCGCTGGGCACTCGGGGTCGGCGGTCTCCATGAGGTCGTGCCACCAGTGGTCCCGTCCGTCCTGCATGTCGACGTCGCTGTTCGTGCGGCGCACGACGACGACGTGCTGGATGCTCGGCGTCTCCGCGCATGCGAGATCGGCGTTCGGCTTCAACAGGCTCGGCGCGCCGCGGCGGTAGCCGCCGTCGGCGGTGACGAGGACCTTCGCTTCGGCGTCGAGGATCCGGTCGCGGAGCGCCTCCGCGGAGAAGCCCCCGAACACGACGCTGTGGGGGGCGCCGATGCGCGCGCAGGCGAGCATGGCGACGATCGCTTCCGGGATCATCGGCATGTAGATGTTGACCCGGTCGCCCTTGGCGACGCCGAGGTTCTTGAGGACGTTGGCGAACCGCTGGACGTCGCCGAGGAGCTCGTCGTAGGTGATCGTGCGGGTGTCGCCGGGCTCGCCTTCCCAGTGGAACGCGACCTTGTCGCCCCTGCCGGCCTCGACGTGGCGGTCGAGGCAGTTGTACGACACGTTGAGCTTGCCGTTGAGGAACCAGCGAGCGAACGGAAGGTCCCACTCGAGCACCTTCTCCCACCGCTCGTTCCAATCGAGGAGCTCCTCGGCCTGCTCGGCCCAGAACGTCTCCCAGCCGGCGTCGGCGCGCTCGTGAAGGGACCAGTCGTTGAGGTTGGCTGCGCTGGCGAACTCGGGCGGCGGCGGGAAGGTGCGGTCTTCCAGGTAGTACGCCTCGATCGTGGGTTCGGGCGTGCGATCGCTCGGAGCCATGTTTCGGGACCTTAGCGAGGGACCGTTCTCATAGGCTCCGCGGATGGGCAGCTGGCGGAGAACGCTCTTCAACCTTCGGAGAACGGTGGCCTTGGCCGCGCTCGCCGTGCTGGTGCTGACGGTGATCGGCGCGTTCTTCGTCTACGTCGTCCGGTCGTCGCGCGACGCCGGCGACTACGCGATGCGTTCGCTCGCGCTGTTCGCTGCGCTGTTCTTGGTCACCGTCGTGCTCCGGTTGCTCGGCCGGCCGCTGCCGAAGCGGATCGTGCTCGAGGTCGACCTGTCGTCGATCCCGCCGGAGTCGCACGGCGACAACCCCCTCGCCGCCCTGACCGCGTCGCGCACGCTGACGCTGCGGGAGGTCGTGGAGACGATCGACCGCGCCGCCGGCGACGAACGGGTGCGGACGCTCATCGGCTACATCACCTTCGACGCAGGTGCGCTCGCGTCGATCCAGGAGATCCGTGACGCGGTGCTGCGGTTCCGCGCGGCGGGCAAGAAGGCGATCGCGTTCGCCGACTCGTTCGGTCAGCTGGGTGGCGGGAACGGGTCGTACTACCTGGCGTCGGCGTTCGACGAGATCGTCGTCCAGCCGAGCGGCGAGGTCGGACTCGTGGGGCTGCATCGCGACGTCAACTTCGTGAAGCGTGCGCTCGATCGCCTCGGGATCGACGTCACCGTCGAGGGGCGCTACGAATACAAGAACGCGGCGAACCAACTGGTCGAGACGGGGTTCACGCCGGCGCATCGCGAGGCGCTCGAGCGGTTGCTCGAATCGCAGTGGGAGCAGATCGTGGCGGGAGTGGCGTCGGCCCGTTCCCTGCCTGCTGCCGACGTGCAGGCCGCGGCCGATCGAGCCCCGTTGTTCGCGCACGAGGCGCTCGATGCCGGGTTGATCGATGTCGTCGGGTTCCGGGACGAGGCCGTCGAACGAGCGAAGGCGTTGGCCGGCGACGGTGCCGAGCTGCGCTGGCTCCCGCGGTACCGGCGGTTCGCCGTACGCAGCGGCGGGCTGACCTCGCTGGGCCAGCCTGTGGTCGCCGTGATCACGGCCGTCGGCGCGATCGAGCGGACGAAGGTGCCGATCAACCCGCTGTCGCCGTCGGCGTCGATCGCCGCCGACCGCGTCGCGTCGACGATCCGCAAAGCCGTCGCCGACAAGAAGGTGAAGGCGATCCTCCTCCGGGTGAGCAGCCCGGGCGGGTCGGCCGTCGGCAGCGAGACGATGTGGCGCGAGGTCGTACGCGCCGGTGAGGCCGGCAAGCCGGTCGTCGCCTCGATGGGCGACGTGGCTGCTTCCGGTGGCTACTACATGTCGATGGCCGCGTCCCGCATCGTCGCCCAACCGGGCACCGTCACCGGCTCGATCGGCGTCGTGGCGCAGAAGCCGGTGATCGCTCGGGCGAAGGACAAGATCGGCTTCGACGTCGAGTCGCTGTCGACCGCAGCGCACGCGGGGATGCTCTCGCTGAACAAGGAGTTCGACGAGTCGGAGCGGGCGACGTTCTCCGGGTGGCTCGACCACATCTACGCCGACTTCACGGGCAAGGTCGCGGCCGGGCGGTCGATGACGCGCGACGAGGTGCGCGAGGTCGCGCGCGGGCGGGTCTGGACCGGTGCCGATGCCGTCGAGCGAGGCCTCGTCGACGAACTCGGCGGGTTCCACACCGCCCTCCGGCACGTGCGCGAGGTCGCCGGTCTCGACGCCGAGGCCGCCGTGCGGTTGGTCGACTACCCGAAGACGTCGAAGGTGGGCGCTCTGCGCTCGTCCGCCGGCCGCAACAGCGAAGACCCCAAGGGCGTTCTTGCGGTGTTGCGCTCGCTGTCCCCCGTCTTCGCGGCCCTCGGCCTCGGGCGCGAGCGAGGCGTCCTCCACTGCGGCCTCGACCGCGACGACTGGACCATCCGCTAACCGCCTCGGTCCTCCTCAGCCCGCACGTCGTCCACCTGCGCGACGAACCCCACCCGGAGAGGGGGATCTGTCGCGCAGGTCACCTCTTGAACCCGCGCAGGCCGTGTGCGAACGTCGGTCGCCTCGCGGCCGTCGCCGCCGGATGCATCTCGAGTCCGGAGGTTCTGGTGACGGAGGAACAGGACGCGGCGATCGTGACCATCGCGATGGCTCAGCATGGGGTGTTCTCCCGTGCGCAGGCGAAGGAGCGCGGGTTCACGCCGCGCCAGATCGAGCGGAAGCTCGCGAGACGACGCTGGATCCTCGTGGCGCCGAACGTCTACGCGCTGCCCCAGTGGGAGCGGACGTTCGAACAGCGAGCGTTCACCGCTCAGTTGTACGCCGGCGACGGCTCCTTCGTCAGCCACAGATGCGCCGCCATGCTGCGAGAACTCGACGGCGTCAAGAGGGCAGGGATCGACGTGACCACGTCCCGCCGGGTCCGCCCGCTGAAGGGCGTCACGATCCACTACTCGACGGATGCCACCGGCGACGAATGGGTGGACGACGCCGGGCTGCGGATCGCCACGGTCACGCGGATCCTGCTCGACCTCGCCGCGACCGGTACGAGCCTGAAGGTGTTGGAGCGGGTGTACGAGTGCGGCGTCCGACGGGGAGAGACCGATCTTCCGTCGCTCGCGGCTCTGTGCGAGCGCGTCGCACGGCGGGGCAAGCGTACGTCTCGACTCGCCCAACTCGTCGAGCGCGTCGTGCGGGACGGGAGGCGCAACGGGAGCGACGCCGAGACGTTGTTCTTCCAGATCCTGCGAGACGCGGGGTTGCCGCTCCCGACTCGACAGCGACAGGTGCTGCGGGAAGACGTCTCGTTCGCCTACAGCGACTACGCGTACGACGATGTCGACGCGGTGCTCGAGGTGCTCGGGTACCGATGGCACTCGAGCCGCAACTCGCTCGACCGCGATGCCGAGCGGAACAACGACCTCAACCTCTCGGGCAAGACCCTGCTCGAGTTCACGTGGACCCACCTCACAGAAGACCGCGACTACATCGTCCGCACGGTGGAACGGCTCCTCGAGGGCCGTCGCGCCGCCTGATCGCGACCTGCGCGACGAACGAACGCCTGAGGGCAGCGGATGTCGCGCAGGTCACGCAAACGCGCGCCCGTGGGGCTACGAGTAGACGATGACGGGGGTGCCCATGGGGAGGGCGTTGGTGTCCCAGATCCAGTTCATCGCGGCGTTCGAGAGGCGGACGCAGCCGTGCGACGCCGGATACGGCGGGATGCTCGGCGAGCCGTGGAAGGCGTACCCGCCGGTGAAGTACTTGGGCCGCCAGAGCTCGCCGAGCTCGGAGATCCGGAGTCCGTTGATCTGGTTGTAGATGCGGAACGTGCCCTCGGGGGTGCGGGCGATCTCGTAACCGCTGCCCGACCGGTAGCGCTCACCGTTGCCGGTCGAGGTGTTGAAGACCTTGAGCACGCGCCCGTTGCTGACGAGCATGACGATCTGGCGGGTCTTGTCGACCTCCGCCACGTAGCCGGACGTCGACCGCGGCGTCGGTACGAAGTTGCTGTCGAGGACGCGCTGCGTCGCAGCGTCGAACTGACCGGTGCGGGCGATGCCCGCCGACTTCTGGATCGCGTAGAGCGCCTGGGTGGTCAGCGTCCCGAACCGACCGTCGACCGGCACCCAGTAGCCGAGCGCGTCGAGGCGGGCCTGCAGGTTCGCGACCGCTGAGCCAGACGAGCCCGCTGCCAGAGGCGGCACACCGGCTGCGAGCCAGTAGCCGTTGCCCGACGGCGTGCGCTGGATCCCGAACACGGAGCGGCCAGCAGGAACCGATCCGGAGCCGGAGCCGGCGAAGGGCGCGCTGCCGAACGTGAACACGCCGCCGTTCTGGTCGACGAGCCAGTAGCCCTGGCCGTCGCGAGCGCCGGCGATGCCGGTCACGAACGCGTGGCCGGGCGCGTTGCCGAGGTAGGGCGCATCGCCGAAGGCGTAGACGGCGCCGTCGCCGGCGACCATCCAGTAGCCGCCCCCGGTGGGGGTGGCGGCGAACCCGACCATCGGCCGCCCGAGGCGCAGATTCGCGGCCGACCCGTGGAAGGCCGCATCGCCGAAGGTGAACACCCCGCCGTCGGATGCCACGAGCCAGTAGCCGTTGCCGGTCGGCGTCGGCTGGATCCCGATGATCGGTCGAGCGAGACGGATGCTGCCGGTCGACCCGTGGAACGCGGCGTCGCCGAACGTGAACACGCCGCCGTCGGAGGCCACCAACCAGTAGCCGTTGCCGCTGCGGGTCGGCGCCATCGACACGATCGGCTGGTTGAGTCGGATGTTTCCGGTCGACCCGAAGAACCGGGCCGAGCCGAACGAGAAGATGCCGCCGTCGCGGCCGAGCAGCCAGTAGCCCTGCCCGTCGCTCGCGGCAGCGAAGCCCACGAGCGGCTGGTTGAGCGACATCGACGACGTCGAGCCGGCGAACGGCGCGTCGCCGAACGCGAGCACGGTGTCGTCGCCAGCGGCCGCGGCCGGAGACGCGCCGAGCGCGATCGGCACGACGCCGAGGAGGGAGACGACCAGGACCAGGAGCAACCGCCGCATAACGACGGGAACTGTAGAGGCGGTCACCGAGGTTGCCGGAACCGGCACGCGACGCCGCACACGTCGTCGTCGCCATCACGGAGGACCTCGACGTCGGTGAACCCGCGTGACGCCACGACGCGAGTGACGACGTCCACCTGCGGCGCGCCGAGCTCGACGACGAGCGATCCACCCTCGCGCAGCCACGCCGGTGACGTCTCGACGACACGGCGGATGACCGCGAGGCCGTCGCCGCCACCGTCGAGCGCCACGCGTGGCTCCGGCGTCGGCGCCAGCTTGGCGAGGTGGTCGGTAGGCACGTACGGCGGAACCGCCACGACGACGTCGACCGTTCCCCGCCACGCAGCGCCGACGGGGCCGAACAGGTCTCCCGGACGTGCATCCACGCCGTTCGATCGGGCGCACGCGACGGCACGATCGTCGAGGTCCGTCGCGACGACCTCCGAGGCGGGAACACGCCGTGTGAGCACCTTCGCCACCGCCCCCGAACCGCAGCACAGGTCGACCGCGCGACCGCCGTCGCGGAGGCGTGACGCGGCCTCGAGCGCCACGACCTCCGACTGCCACCGAGGCACGTACACGCCGGGCGCCACCGTCACGTTCATGCCGCAGAAGGTGACGGCGCCGGTGATCCACGCGAGCGGCTCACCCCCGACACGCCGAGCGATCATTGCGTCGAGGTGCTCGCCGTTGCGCGCCATCGCGACGAGCTCGGCTGCCTCCTCGTCGGCCGCCACGCACCCGGCCGCACGGAGCCGCCGCGCCACATCGCGGACAGCAGCACCGTCCATGTGCCACCGTGGTCGCGAACCCGGCGGGAGGTCAAGCCATGGAACAGCAGCACGACGTCGTCATCGTCGGTGCAGGGATAGGCGGGTCGGCTCTTGCCGCGCAGCTCGCGAGCGCAGGGCTGTCGGTGCTGGTGCTCGAGCAGCAGGTCACCTACAAGGACCGCGTGCGAGGCGAGACGATCGTCCCGTGGGGCGTCCGCGAGGTGCAGCAGCTGCGCATCGAAGAGGTCCTTCTCGCCACGGGCGGCGCCTACATCACCGAGTACCCGCAGTACGACGAGCTCACGCCGCCGGAGGAGGCGGAGGCCACCGCGTTCCAGGCGTCGATGGTCGCTCCGGACGTGCCCGGCCAGCTCGACGTCGGACATCCCGAAGCGTGCGAGGCGCTGTCGCAGCACGCCGAGCGGTCGGGTGCCGTCGTGATGCGCGGCATCGCCGATGTCCACATCGAGCCGGGCGATCGGCCCGCCGTGAGCTGGTCGCACGGGGGCGTTCGTCAGGAGGCGCGGCCGCGACTCGTCGTCGGTGCCGACGGCCGGCAGTCGACGGTCCGCAAGCAGGTCGGCATCGCTCTCGAGGAGCGACCGGCTCGGACGTACGGCGCCGGCCTGCTCGTCCGGGCCGCCGCCGGTTTCGACGGGAAGGGAACGCTCGGCACCGCAGGGCAGAACCTGTTCCTCGCCTTCCCCCGGCAGCACGACCTGGCTCGGCTGTACCTCCTCGTCGACATCGCCCGGCAGCCCGAGTTCACCGGAGCCGGACGCACCGAGACCTTCCTGTCGCAGTTCCGGACGTCGTGCTTCCCCGCGTCCGAGGCCTACGCCGACGGCGAGGCGGCCGGTCCGTGCGGCGGGTCGCCGATGACGGACTCGTGGACGGTCGGTCCGCCCGTTGCGCCCGGCGTGGTGCTCATCGGCGATGCCGCGGGTTGGAACGACCCGATCATCGGTCAGGGCCTGTCGATCGCACTGCGAGACGCGCGCATGGTGTCGGAGATCCTGCTGTCGTCCTCCGACTGGTCGCCGGACGCGTTCAAGGGGTTCGTCGAGGAGCGGGCCGACCGGATGTGGCGCCTGGCGACCTGTGCCGCGATCAACACCGAGATGCGTTGCACGTTCACACCCGAAGGCGCAGAGCGCCGGCGGCGGTGGCGCTCTGCGCTCCTCACGAACCCGACGTTGCTGATGCAGGTCGCGGGCTTCCTGATGGGTCCGGAGCACGTGCCGGCCGACGTCTTCTCCGACGAAGCGGTGGCGGCGACCTACTCGCTCTGAGGCACGGTCCACTCGAGCACGCGGAACGCGCCGAGCCCGGTCGGATCCGTCAGCGCACCGGCCTCCGACACGCGGCTCTTCGCCTTCAACGATTCCAGCGACCCTGTGGCCGCACCGTGCTCCCACTGCGCGCGTGCGGCGGCAACGAGATCGTCGAGGCCGTGTGCGGCCAGGAACTGCGCCTGCGACCGGTTCTCGGCAGGCGCCGCGACCGCGCTGAGCTGGTCGATGCAGACCTCACAGGTGATGTCCTGCTCCCCGGGGCGGTCGAGCGGCGAGCCGCCCCGCGCGCCTGAGCGATAGGTCCGCACCCACTCGCCGACCGGGCGCGACGCGAGGTCCGCCGTCGCGTCCACCGCGTAGTCGACGACGACGACCCGGCCACGGCTGAGCGTGCGCAGCGCGATCCGCAGCCAGTCGGCCGCTCTGGCCTGGATCGGTATGCGCGCCCCCGGCGACGCGGTCGGCGCGAGCAGCTCGGCTCGCGCCGCGAGCGCGGGCGAGGCGGGGACGGTGGTCTCCGCGAGGTCCGCGGTCACTCGCACCTCGAGCCAGCCGGCGTCCGGCCCGCCGCGTTCGAGCAACGCGAAGGGGATGTTGTCGAGGAGCTCGTTCGCGATCACGACACCGACGAGGGGGCCTGCCGGTAGATCGGGCAGCGACGCCACCCGTGGCCCACCTCCGGGAAGCACGCGGGCCCCCTCGTCGTCCTCCTCGTCCGACGGCGCGACCGGGCCGAGCACGTGGGCCGCCGGCTCCACCGGAAGATGCGCCGGCTGGAGCGCACGCAACCGCTCCGACCTCTCGACGAGCAAGTAGCGCAGCGCCGGGAGGCACGCAGGCGACGCGGCCAGCACCGCCCGGCACAGATCGCCCGACGACGCCGCGGCTTCGATCACGACGAACGAGTCCGGTCGGCCGAGCGTCTCCCACCACGAGTCGAGGGCGCGGGCGAGCACGGCACCGAAGAGAGGGCCGATCGATGGCGAGGTGAGGAAATCGCCGCCTCGCGCGTCGCCACCCGCGGCGCCACCCGACTCGTAGAACCCGACCTCGGGCGCGTAGAGCGCGAGCTCGACGAACTCGTCGAACGGGATGGGGCCGAACCGGTTCGCCCGCTCGCGGACGAGCTCGGCGACGGTCGGCATGACGGCTCGGTCAGCGACCGGAGACGAGGGTGGCAGCGTCGCCGAGGTCGGCGACGACGCCGGGCACCGCGCCGAGCACCAGGGTGAGCACCGCGGTGATCGCGAGCGCGGTGGTGAGCGCGGCGGGGATCCGGATCGGCGTGCGATCGTCGTCGGGAACCGGACGCATCCACATCTCGCGCGCGATGCTCAGGTAGTAGAACGCCGCGATCACCGCGTTGAGCGCGGCGATCACGCCCAGCACGACCGCCCACTCGGTGCCCGCGTCGAGCACCGCGCGGAAGACGATGAACTTCGCGAACCAGCCGGCGGCAGGCAGGACCCCCGCGAGGGAGGCGAGGAACACCGTCATCGCCACCGTCAGGCCCGGCGCGTACTCGAACAGACCGCCGAACGACGAGATCTCACCGCTCTTCGTCTTCCGCGACACCGCCATCACGACGGCGAACGCTCCGAGGTTCGTGAGGCCGTAGATGAGGAGGTACACGACGGTCGCGGTCTGGGCCGTCTGCAGCGCGTTGATGTTGGCGCCGGCGACCGCGAACGGTACGAGGATGTAGCCGGCCTGGGCGACCGACGAGTACGCGAGCAGCCGCACGATGTTCGTCTGGCGGAGGGCGATCAGGTTGCCGACCGTCATCGTCAAGGCGGCGAGGACCCAGAACGCAGGTCCCCAGACGTCGTACTGGCTGAGGAAGCCGATGTAGACGAGCGTCATCAACGCGACGAAGCCCGCGGCCTTCGACGCCACCGACAGGAACGCGGTGATCGGGGTCGGCGCACCTTCGTAGGTGTCGGGAGCCCAGAAGTGGAACGGAACCGCGGAGACCTTGAACGCGAAGCCCGCGATCACGAAGAAGACGCCGACGATGGTGATCGACTCGAACTGCGAGTTGCTCGCGAGGTCGCGACCGATGCGCTCGAGGATCGTGGTGCCCGTCGCTCCGAACACGAGCGACATCCCGTAGAGCATGACCGCCGACGCGAGGACGCCGAGCAGGTAGTACTTGAGCGACGCCTCGTTGCTCTTCAGATCACGCTTCCGCCAGCCCGCGAGCAGGTACGCCGGGATCGACAGCAGCTCGAGGGCGACGAAGATCCCGATCAGGTCGCGCGCCGAGCACATGACGACCATGCCGAGGAGCGACGAAAGGAGCAGCGTGTAGTACTCGCCGCGGTGGTAGTCGCCCTCCTCGATGTAGCGGTTCGACATCAAGAGGACGAGGTAGCCCGACGCGAGGAAGAGCCCCTTGAGGACGAGGGCGAAGTCGTCGGAGACGTACGCGCCGCCGAACATCGTCCGCACGTCGTCGCCCTCGAGCGCGAGCGAGATGAGCGGGAGCATCGCGCCGAGGACACCGAAGGCGGCGATCGACGGGATGAGGAACTTCCGGGTCTCGTCGGCGAAGAGGTCGAAGAGCACGACCACCACGAGCACGCCGACGAGGATGATCTCGGGCGCGAGAGCGTGGAAGTCGAGCGTCGGTGAGATGAACTCCGACCCCTTCTGGGCAGCGGCGAGAAGCGTTGCGAGCATGAGGGCTCCGGTCTCGACCTACTGGTCGATCGACGCGACGTCGCCGGCGGAGCGGAACACGTCTGCCACGCCCTGGACCGCGTCGTCGGTCACGTTGAAGAGCAGGAACGGGAAGATGCCCAGCACGACGATGAGCACGAGCATCGGCGCCCACGCCAGCCACTCCGGCGTGTGGACGTCGTGGATGTGGGCGTCTTCGAACTCGGCGGTCGGCGTGCCGAACGCGACCCGCTGGTACATCCACAGCAGGTACGCCGCGGCGAGCACGGTGCCGATGGCGGCGACGACCATGTAGCCCCGGAAGAGGCCGAGGTAGTCGTCGTGCAGGACCTCGGCCGGGTTGTAGGCCGAGAGGATCGCCGGGAACTCACCCCAGAAGCCGGCGAGGCCCGGCAGCCCGAGCGAGGCGAAGGCGGTGAAGCCGAGGATCCAGCCGAGGTGGGGCGCCTGCTTGAGCACGCCACCGAGACGATCCATGTCGCGGGTGTGGTAGCGCTCGTGGATCGACCCGGCGAGGAAGAAGAGCATGCCGGTGATGAGGCCGTGGGCCACCATGCCGAAGATGGCGGCGTTGATGCCGTAGTCGGTGAGCGTCGAGATGCCGAGCATCACGAAGCCCATGTGCGCGACCGACGAGAACGCGATGAGCCGTTTCATGTCGCGCTGGGCCAGACAGCCGAGCGCGCCGTAGATGATGCCGATGACGGCGAGCAGGCCGATCCACGGCGCCCACGCCTGCGCGCCCTCGGGGAGGATCGGCAGGGCGATGCGGATGAAGCCGTAGGTGCCGAGCTTCAGGAGGACCGCGGCCAGGATCACGGAGCCGACCGTCGGCGCCTCGGTGTGCGCGTCGGGCAGCCACGTGTGGAACGGGAACATCGGGACCTTGATCGCGAAGCCCATGAAGAGACCGGCGAAGATCAGCGTCTGGGTGCCCCGGGTGAGCGCGGGTGCGGTCTCCATCAACTGCGGGATGTCGAAGGTGTTCCCGGCCTTGAAGTAGAGAGCCAGGAAGCTGAGGATCATCAGCGCGGAGCCGAAGAGCGTGTAGAGGAAGAACTTGATCGAGGCGTACTGCCGGTTCTCGCCGCCCCAGACGCCGATCATGAAGTACATCGGCAGCAGGACGAGCTCGAAGAAGACGAAGAAGAGGATCAGGTCTTCGGCGGCGAAGGTGCCGTTCATGCCGGTCTCCAGGACCAGCATCAGCATGAGGAACGCCTTCGGGTTGTGCGGCTCGGGGAAGTGGTCCCAGCTGTAGATGACGCAGAGCACCGTCACGAAGGCCGAGAGCACGAGCAGCGGCAACGACATCCCGTCGATGAAGATGTGGTACCGGCTGTTGATCACCTCGATCCAGGTCTTGTCGACCTCGAACTGCGGTGACCCGGCGTTGCCGTAGTCGAAGCGGGCGGCGATCCCGATGGTGATGGCGAACGTCGCCACCGTCGTGACGAGCGCGGTGAGCTTGTGCAGCCCCTCGCTCTCACGCGGGATGAACGCCAGGACGGCGACACCGACAAGCGGCAGGAACACCGCCAGCGTCAACGCCCAGTCGTCGAACCAGTCCACAGTCTCTCCCTTGAGCCCTTAGACGAACACCACGAGGAGTCCGGCGAACGCGATCACGCCGATGAACATGGCGACCGCGTACTGCTGGACCTTGCCGGTCTGGACAACTCGGAGACCGGCGCCGGCGCCCTCGGACGCGTATCCGGTTCCGTTGACGATGCCGTCGACCACCTTCTGGTCGAGGATCTCGTAGACGAAGCGGGCGAGGCCGCGGGCGGTGACGCCTGCGCCGTTGACCACTCCGTCGAGCACCTTCTGGTTGATCCAGTAGGCGGCGCGGGCGACGGGCCCGCTGACGCCCGCGACGACGCCCTTCTCGTAGAGGTCGTCGAGGTAGTACTTGTTGCCGAGGAAGCGGTAGATCGACCCGCTGATGCCCTGGTCGTACTTGAGCACGCCGACCCGGAAGCCCTTCCAGTAGTAGGCGTAGGCGGTCAGGATGCCGCCGAGGCCGACGACCACCGAGAAGAGCGCGGTGATGATCGAGAAGTCGTGGTGCTCCATCCCCGCGGTGATGACGGTGATGTTGTCGGTCCACTCGGTGAACTTGAGGATCCCGGGAGCGTTGAGCAGGCCGGCGAACACCGAGAGCACGGCGAGGATGATCAGCGGGATCGTGATCGTCGACGGCGACTCGTGCGGGTGGTGGTGGGCCGCGGCACCTCGAGGCTCGCCGAAGAAGGTGAGGTAGACGCAGCGGGTCATGTACGCCGCGGTCATGAAGGCGCCGACGAGGCCGACGACGAGGAAGAACGTGTAGCCGTTCTCGCCCGCTCCGAGGAGGATCTCGTCCTTCGACCAGAAGCCCGCGAGCGGGGGCACGCCGGCGAGCGCGAGCGTGGCGGTGGCGAAGGTCCAGAACGTCTTCGGCATGTACTTCTTCAGGCCGCCCATGTCGGCGACCATGTCGAAGCTGTGGTGCGAGCCCGAGTGGCTGACCGAGCCGGCGCCGAGGAAGAGGCACGCCTTGAAGAAGGCGTGGGTGAAGAGGTGGAAGATCGCCGCGGTCCACGCGCCGACGCCCAAGGCCATCACCATGAAGCCGAGCTGGCTGACGGTCGAGTAGGCGAGGACCTTCTTGATGTCGCGCTGGACGAAGGCGAGCGCGGCGGCGATGAGGATCGTGATGCCGCCGACGATCGCGATGGCGTTGAACCCGCCGTCGGCGATGTCGAAGGCCTCCCAGAAGACGCCGTACAGACGCGCGATGAGGTAGACGCCCGCGACGACCATCGTGGCCGCGTGGATGAGCGCGGAGACCGGCGTCGGGCCGGCCATGGCGTCCGGCAGCCAGGTGTGGAGGGGGAACTGCGCGCTCTTCCCGATGACGGCGACGAGCAACGCCGCGGCAGCTGCGATGAGCACGCCGTCGGGGATCTCACCGGCGATGGCGGCCGCGTTCGTCGACGCGATGTCGAACGTCTCGCCTGCGGCGAAGAACAGGATCGAGATACCGACGAGGAGGCCGACGTCACCCGTACGGGTGGTGAAGAACGCCTTCAACGCAGCGCGGGCGTTCGGGTACTGCTCCCACCAGTGGCCGATGAGGCCGAAGGAGCAGAGACCCATGAGCTCCCAGCCGAACAACGCCTGCAGGGTGTTGCTCGCGGTGACGAGCACGAACATGCCCGTCGTGAAGAGGCTCAGGAACGCGAAGTAGTGCGTGAAGCGCTCGTCGCCGTGGACGTAGCTCGTCGAGAAGATGTGGACGAGCAGCGAGATCGTCGAGACGACGAACAGCAGCGCGACGGCGAGGCCGTCGATGTGGATGCCGGCCTTGATGTCGATCTGGCCGTTCGAGAACCAGGTCCACTCCTTCTGGACCGGCTCCCGGATGATGTAGCTGTGGTGGCCGCCCTCGCCACCCTCGGCCGCGCCCATCACGAGCGGTGCCGGTGACGGCAGCACGAGGCGATGGTCGCCGCCGCCGCCATGGTCGCCGGAGGAGTCGCTCTCGCCGCCGTGATCGTCGGTCTTCGACCCGTGCTCGCCGGTCTCGACCGTCTTGTGCGCTTCGACCTCCAGGTCGGCAGTGCGCGAGATCCACGCGCCCGAGAGGGCGACCGACAGCACGAAGCACATGACCAACGCGCCGATGCCGACCTCGGCGCCCTTCATCGGGAGCTTCTTGCCGAAGAGGAGGATGATCCAGAACGACGTGAAGGTGATGGCGGGGACGACCCAGGCGTACTCGAGCATCCGCGTCAGCCCTTCATCTCCGCGACCTGCGAGAGGTCGACGGACTGCCGGTTCCGGTAGATGAGCAGGACGATCGCGAGCCCGACGCCGACCTCGGCCGCGGCGACCGCGATGATGAAGAGCGAGAACACCGAGGCGATGATCTGCTCCTCGAAGCCGCGCCATGCCCCCAGCGCGACGAGGTTGATGTTCACCGAGTTGAGGATCAACTCGATCGACATCAGCACCAGCACCGCGTTCTTCCGTGCGATCACGCCGTAGATGCCGACGCAGAACAGGAACGCGGCGAGCAGAAGGAACTGTGTGAGATACATCAATCCCTCCGTGCGATGACGACGGCGCCGATGAGGGCGGCGGTGAGCAGGATCGAGATGACCTCGAAGGGGATCACGTAGTCCTGGAAGATCGACAGGGCGACGTCGCTCGACGTGACCACGCCGGTCGGCTCGACCTTCGAGTCGCTGAAGGCGTCGACCAGGATCGCACCGAGGAAGCCGAACAGGGCGAGGGCGACGAGCGCGCTGAGGCCGCGCTGGCCGGCCGGGTTGTCGAGGTCGGGCGTGCGGCCGATCGGCGCGCGCGTGAGCATCGTTCCGAAGAGGAACAGGACGAGGATGGCGCCGATGTAGACGAGCACCTGCACGACGGCCAGGAACTCGGCCGCCAGGAGGATGAAGATCCCGGCGACACCGGCGAACACGAGGACGAGGTAGAGCGCGGCGTGCACCACGTTCTTCACCGTGACGACCCGGATGGCCGAGACGCCCATGACCAGGGCGAGGATCCCGAAGAAGACGTTCTGAGCGACCATCGACTCGCTACGCGTTCTTCGCTCGGGCCGCCGCGGGCGAGGCGTACTTCTTCGCCTTCACCTGTGCGCCGGACTCGTAGGCCGGGGGCTCGGGGACGGTCTCGAACCACTCGCCGAGGCGCTGCTTGTCGTGCAGGAGGTCGGCGATGCTCAGCTCGCTGTACTCGTACTCGGGGGTCCAGAACAGCGCGTCGAAGGGGCAGACCTCGACGCAGATCCCGCAGTACATGCACAGCGAGAAGTCGATGTCGAACCGGTCGAGCACGTTGATCGTGCGCGGCTTGCCACCCTCACGCCGGGGCGGCGCCTTGTCGTTGTGACCCTCGATGTAGATGCACCAGTCGGGGCACTCGCGGGCGCACAGCATGCACACGGTGCAGTTCTCTTCGAGCAGGGCGATGACGCCACGGGCCCGGGTCGGCGGTGCCTCCCGCTCGTGCGGGTACTGCACCGTGACGGGCTTCGTGAGCATCGTCTTGAACGTGACGCCCAGGCCCTTGATGACGCCGGGGAGCTCCGGCTTCTTGGGAGGCATCTAGAAGACCACCTTGAGGATGCCGGTCACGAGGATGTTGACGAGCGAGATCGGGATCAGCGCCTTCCAGGCGAACGACTGCAGCTGATCCTCACGGAACCGCGGGTAGGTGAAGCGGATCCAGAAGATGAAGAACGCGACCAGCAGCATCTTCCCGAAGAGGATCAGCGGACCGACGATGTTCATGTAGTTGGCGTCGAGGGAGAGGCCGGGCAGGTACCAGCCACCGAGGAACAGCGTGGCGACGACGGCGGAGAAGGCGCCTGCGGTGGCGAACTCGCCGATGAAGAAGAGCAGGAACCGCATGCCGGTGTACTCGGTCATGTAGCCGGTGACGATCTCCGACTCGGCGATCGGCATGTCGAACGGCGCCTGGGTCAGCTCGGCCTGCATGGCGATCATGAAGAGGACGAAGCCCACGAACTGGGTGAGGATGAACGGGTTGCCGAAGGCACCGAAGCCGAAGATCTCGCCCTCGGCCTGCGCTCGCACGATCTGCTGCAGGTTGAGCGTTCCGGCCTGGATCACGACGCCGACGACCGCGAGCACCATCGGGATCTCGTAGGCGATCAGCTGGCCTGCGGCTCGGATGCCGCCGGTGAGCGAGTACTTGTTGGCCGACGCCCACCCCGCGACGAGGATCCCGAGCACCGAGAGCGACGACACCGCGAGGATGTAGAAGATCCCGGAGTCGAGGTCGGTGAACCACGCGTCGGGGCCGAAGGGCACCGCGACGTAGACCAGGAGCACCGAGATGAGGACGATGTAGGGCGCCATCTTGAAGAGACGGCGGTCGGCGCCCTCGGGCGCGAGGTCTTCCTTCTGGAGGAACTTGCCGACCTCGGCGAGCAGCTGCAACGAGCCGTACGGTCCGGCCTCCATGGGCCCGAGCCGGCTCTGCATGCGGCTCATCATCTTGAAGAGGAACAGGTAGACGAACCCGCCGGCCGGCAGGATGACCGCGAGCAGCACGCCGAGGACGCGCAGCAGCGTCTCCTGCCAGTAGGCGAGAGCGAGGAGCGAACCGCCGAGGCTCACCGGTCGATGTCCCCCAGGATGAAGTAGAGGCTCGCGAGGATCGCGACGACGTCGGGCACGTAGGTGCCGCGCAACAGCCACGGCAGGATCGAGATGTTGTTGAACGAGGGCGTCCGGATCTTGCAGCGGAACGGGCCGCTCGGGCCGCCGTCGGAGACGACGTAGTAACCCATCTCCCCGAGCGGGTTCTCGGTGTGGACCCACGCCTCGCCCTTCGGCACCCGGAGGCGCGCGGGCATCTTCGCCATGATCGGGCCCGACGGCAGGCCGTCGATCAGCTGGGTGACGATCTTCGCCGCCTCGCGCGTCTCCTGCAGGCGGACCCAGTAGCGCGCGAACGAATCGCCCGCAGTGTGGGTGATGACCTTCCAGTCGGCATGCTTCCACGCGAGCGGCGAGGGCTCGTCGCGGCGGATGTCCCAGTCGACCCCGGTGGAGCGCAGGTTCGCTCCGGACAGGCCGTACTCGAGGGCGACCTTCTGCGGGACGACGCCGATGCCGCGGGTGCGCTTCTCGAAGATCTCGTTGCCGACCAAGAGGTTCTCCATCTGGTCGCAGAACTCCTCGACCTTGCGCATCACGGCCTTGGTCTCGTCGCCCCACCCCTTCGGCAGGTCGTCCTTGAGGCCGCCGACGCGGTCGAAGTTCGGGTGGAAGCGTCCGCCGGTGACCGCCTCCATGAGGTTGAGCACGTGCTCGCGGTCGCGGAAGGCGTAGAAGACCGGGGTGATGGCACCCAGCTGCACGCCCATGTCGCCCAGGAACAGGGTGATGTTCGCAATGCGCGCCATCTCGAAGAAGATCGTGCGCAACCACTGTGCCCGCTCGGGCGCCTCGACCTCGTAGAGCCGCTCGACGGCGAGGATGAACGGCACCTCGTTGGCGAAGTGGCCGAGCCAGTCGATGCGGTTGATGAGGGTCGTGACCTGCTGGTACTTGCGGGCCTCGACGAGCTTCTCGTAGCCGCGGTGCATGTAGCCGCAGACGGGATCGGCCCACACCACCTGCTCGCCGTCGAGGCGGCAGACGATGCGCAGCGTGCCGTGGGTGGCGGGGTGCTGCGGGCCGATGTTGAGGGTCATCCCCTCGGTCTCGAGCTCGAAGCGGACGCGAGCTTCCGCGGCCTGGCTCGCGATGTACGAGACCTGCTGCTGCTCCGTGAGCGTCACGCGTTGGCCTCCTCTTCTTCGTCTTCGCCCGGGATCGGCTCCTTGTCGACGAGGCCGGGCCACGGCTTCACCGCACGGGCGAGGAGCGGGAAGTCCTTGCGCAGCGGGAAACCCTCGAACTCCGTGGGCAGGTAGATGTGGCGCAACGCCGGATGTCCGGTGAAGTCGAAACCGAACATCTCCCAGGTCTCGCGCTCGTGCCAGTCGGCACCGCGGAAGACCGCGATCAGCGTCTCGACCGCGGGGTTGGCGTCGTCGAGGTCGGCCTTCACGGTGATGCCGAGCTTCGTCCGGAGGTTCTGCAGGCGGAGGAAGACGGTGAAACGGCCGTCCCCTCCTCCGACTCGGTCGCCGAGGAAGGGGCTCGGGTCGCCGTCGCTCGCGGCCTCTTCGCCCTCGATCGCGCCGTAGACCTGCTCGTAGCGGGTCTCGAGCTCGGGGCTCTTCAGCCAGTCGATGCCGGACAGGAAGCAGAAGTACTCGAAGCCGTGGCGGATCTTGAGGGTCTCGGCGACGCGGCGCCACGCGGTCCGGTCGACCCGGATCACCAGGTCTTCCGGGATGATCTGGGCGTCGAGGAGCGCGTCGCCGAGATCGGCCCGCAGCGCCTCGAGGAGCGCCTCCCGCTCGGGATCGGGCGGCGGCCCTGCCGGCTGCGCTGCCTCTTCCGTCTCCGCGGGTGCGTCAGACGGCGTGTCGCTCATCGAACCGGACTCTGATTCCGTTCGCCACGGGAGGCGGCTCCGACGACCACGGGTTCGTTCGACTTCGCGGAGCCGCCGGTCGCGCGGCCGGGGTTCGGCTCGCGAGCGGTCAGCTGGGCCACACCCTGCTCGTCGCCCTTCGTCCAGCGGTCGACCATGTCTTCGCCCTGGATCATCTTCTGGAGGAGGACGATGCCCTCCAGCAGCGCCTCCGGGCGGGGCGGACAGCCCGGCACGTAGACGTCGACGGGGATCAGCTGGTCGACGCCCTTGGTGACGGAGTAGCTGTCCCAGTAAGGGCCTCCGCAGTTCGCGCACGAGCCCATCGAGATGACGTACTTCGGCTCGGGCATCTGCTCGTAGAGCCGCCGGATCGGCACGGCCATCTTGTCGGTGACGGTGCCGGAGATGACGACGAGGTCGGCCTGACGGGCCGAGGCCGGGAACGGGATCACCCCGAGGCGCATGACGTCGTAGCGAGGCGAGCCGAACGCCGCGCCCATCTCGATCGCGCAGCAGGCGAGCCCCCACTGGTACACCCACAGGGAGTACTTCCGGGCGGTGTTCAGCACCTTGGTGAGGGGCTTCGGCACCCACCCCTTCTCGACTAGACCCACCGCAGGACTCCCTTTCGCCAGGCGTAGACGAGGCCGAGGGCGAGGATGCCGATGAAGATGAACATCTCGATCAGGCCGAACACCTGGAGCGTCTCGAGCTCCGTCGCCCACGGGAAGATGAAGACCGCCTCGATGTCGAACATGACGAAGAGGAGCGCGAACACGTAGTAACGGATCTGGCTCTGCGACCAGCCGGTGCCGACCGGATCGACACCCGACTCGTACGCGATGACCTTCTGGGGGGTCGGCCGACGGGGGCGCAGCAGGCTGCCGATGCCCAGGAGCAGGGCCGCGAGCAGCACAGCGACGCCTCCGAAGATCGCCACCGTGAGGTAGCTCCGGAGGAAGTCCGACATCGGCGGGCGAGCCTAGTGATCGCCCTCACAAGTCGCCAAAGTAGGAACGGCGCAGGAGCCGGGCTCAAGCCGGCGGGTCGTCCGACCGAGAACTAGTCATCGTTCACCTGGTGTGACTAGTCCTGGGGAGGACCTTTGACGAGCGTGACCGTAGCCGGAGGCAGCTTCGACGTCCCGGAACGATCGAAGGCGAAGGTCAGGGTCGTCAGCCGCGCCTCGACCCAGCCGCCGAAGTGGCTCCAGTACGGCATCGGCGTGTCGATCGCGGGGCTCCTGGCCGCGAACGGCCTCACCTTGGCGTCGATGCTGGGGGGCGAGACGGCGGGTGACGCCGACCGAGGCACCGTCTCTGCGGCGTCGGCGGCGGGATCGACGTCATCGTCCGCAGCGGTCGACTTCGGCGGCGAAGGCTTCGCGTCGTTCGACATCCCGGCCGACCTCGCTGACCACGCGCTGGCTTCGTTCGGCGCGGGAACGCCCGCGAACGCTGCGCCGTCGCCGGCGTCCACCGAGTCGCCCGCGATGGGCGCGCTGCCCGCGGTCGCCGTTCCGGCCCCGACCGCGCCGCGGGTCGGTTCGTCACCGGCATCGACGCTGCCGGCGCGGAGCGGGATCCCGAGCTCCAACGACGGCGCGATCGCGCCGGCGCCTCCGACTCCCGTGACGAGCCTGCTCGAGCCGGTGACCTCGGTGGTCGCCGAGGTGCCGGTGATCGGACCGACGGCGGCAGAGGTGGTCACCCAGGTGGTCGCTCCGGTCGAGTCGGCGGTCGCGCCGGTCGTCACGCCGGTCGTCGACGCCGTCACCGCTCCCACGTCGTCGTCCACCGGGACGACGACCGGGGTCACCAACGTCGGCGACACCACGTCGACGGCACTGCGCCCGTAGGACCTCGGGTCGTACGCTTGGCGCCGTGGCGCCGAGCTACCACCGGCTGGGGGACGTGCCGCGCAAGCGACACGTCGCCGTTCGCGACGAATCGGGAGGCTTGCGGGCGGAGGAGGTCGTCGGTCTCGAGGGCTTCAGCGGCCGCTACTCGATCCTCTACCACCGGTACGCGCCGACGCGGGTGCTGCGGGTTCGGGCGTACGAGGGGACGGGCGTCGCCGCGCCCGCTCCGTCCGCCGAGACGGGCCTGCTCCGCCACCACCTGCTGCGCACGGCCGGGAAGGCACCGGTCGCCGCGAACGAGCTCGATGGGCGCACTCCCCTGTTCTTCAACGGTGACATCGTCGTCGGGCTGAGCGCGTTCGAAGCGGGCGATGGCCCGTTCGTCCGCAACGGCGGCACCGACGAGCTCCACTTCGTCCAGGAGGGTTCGGGACGGCTGGAGTCGGTGTTCGGCGTCGTCGACTACCGGCCGGGCGATTACGTGGTGGTGCCCAAGGGCACGACGCACCGCTGGGTCAGCGCCGATCGGAACCTCCACCTCACGGTCGATGTCACAGGTTCGATCCGCCTGCCGAAGCGGTACCAGAACGCCGAGGGACAGCTGCTCGAGCACGCCCCGTACTGGGAGCGCGACTTCCGCAGGCCGACCGAACTGCTCGACTGCGACGAGCGGGGCGAGTTCGACGTGATCGTGCGGGCCGACGGTCGGGCATCGGTGCTGACGCTCGACCATCACCCGTTCGACGTCGTGGGATGGGACGGCCACCTCTACCCGTACGCGTTCTCGATCCACGACTTCGAACCGATCAGCGGCCGCCAGCACATGCCGCCGCCCGTCCACCAGACGTTCGAGATCGACGGGGCGGTGGTGTGCTCCTTCGTCCCCCGTCGCCTCGACGACGGGCCGGACGTGGTCACGGCGCCGTACAACCACGCGAACCTCGACTCCGACGAGCTCCTCTTCTACGTCGACGGCGACTTCTTCAGCCGGAAGGGCATCGAACCTGCGGCGATCACGTGGCACCCCAAGGGCATCCCGCACGGGCCGGCGCCGGGTGTCGCGGAGGCGTCGATCGGCAAGACGCACACCGAGGAGGTCGCGGTGATGATCGACACGTTCCGGCCCCTGACGATGACCGCGGCGGCGGACGCCTTCGACGACCCGTCGTACCCGCTCAGCTGGACCGCGGGCTGAGTCAGCCCGAGGGGAAGAGGGCGACGACCGGCATGGCCGCGGGTGGTGCCCAGGTGCCGCCGATGTCAGCCGCCGCAGGACGGTGGATCGCGACGGGCTCGCCGAGGCCGTAGAGGACCATCGACACCTTCGTCTGACAACCGCCCGCGTCGGATTCGAGGTCGACCCGGCGGAGGACGTCGTCGGTGCCGACCGCGGCGTGCACCCGATAGGTGGGCCCGCTCCGGGGGGTGACCTCGAAGCGGAAGAGGCGGAGCTCGTCGGTCGATGCGACGAGTTCCAGGTCGGCCTTGGGCAAGCGGAGCAGCTGGAGGACGGAACCCGCGTCGAGCACGACCGGGGCCAGCGCGCCGACGCGCTCGCGCACGTGGAACCAGGTGCCGTCGGCGCGCCGGGTCCAGGTGTCCGGGCCGATCGTCGTGAGCTCGTACGGGACGATGACGTCGGCGAAGCGGGCGACGCCGCGGTAGTGGGTCCGGTCGGCCGAGAGCTCGCCGACGCCGCCGAAGCCGATGCGGACGCGGGTGCCGTCGGCGGTGGCGACCGTCGCCACGCCTTCTAGCCGGAGCCGCGCGCTGCCGGCCGCCTCGGTCTGCTCGGCCGACACCAGAAGAGCGTCGGAGAGATCGACGTCCTCGCCGCCCGGCGCCGAGCCGTCGTCGGACGCGACGAGCACCCCGAACAGCACGATCACCGCCGCCGCGATCGCGAGGCGGGGAAGGAGCACGTGGGCGACGCGCCGGCGCCTGGTGGTGCGGTAGGCGTCGGTTCGCCGGAGCGACGCGACGAGCCGGTCGCCGAGGTCGGCCGGCACCGGCGCGGTGCCGAGCGTCGGCGCGAGACGCCGCACGGTGGCGACCCGCACCGCCAACTCCGCGCACTCGGTGCAGTCGGCGAGGTGCTGGGCGAGATCGGCGTTCGCGTCGGGACCCGGGTCGCCGGCGAGCACCGCGTCGCGCCATGCCGCGTGGAAGTCGGTCACGCCCGCCCCTCACGTCGCTCATCGGCGTCGGTCAGCGCGTCGGCGAGCCGCTCGCGGGCGCGGGTGACCCGGGAGCGCATCGTCGACGCCGGCACCCCGACGATCACGGCAGCGTCCTCACGCGAGTGCCCGAGGACGTCGACGAGAACGAACGCCTCCCGCTCGACGTCCGGGAGCTCGGCCACGGCTTGCTCGATCGCCACCCGGAGCGCGGCATCCGTGACCGCAGCACGTTCCCGCCTCGCCTCGTCGAGCGACACGACCTCCGCCCGCTTCAGCCGGAGGCGGTCGATGCAGACGCGCCTGGTGATGGAGAGGAGCCAGGTGGAGAAGGCCGCGTCGCCCCGGAAGGTGTGGAGCGAGCGATGGGCCTTCACGAACGCGTCCTGGACCGCCTCGTCGGCCGCGAAGGCATCGCGGAGGAGGGTGTTGGCCAGCCGCCAGGCGGCGGGCGCGTGACGGCGGACGAGCAGCTCGAACGCTGCTTCGTCGCCACCGTTCGCGCGCTTCACCAGCTCGACGTCGTCCATCCAGTTCCTTCGACGTGATGAGGCCGTCGGTTCGACGACGCCTCTCTCGATTGTCCTACAGGTGTCCGCTGTTCACGTCGACACAACACCATGCGGAGCGTGCACGATCTTCGGGGTGCGGGGTGGTTCGTCGGGGACGACGTCTCGCTTCCCAACGCTGCGATCGACCACGTGCTGGTTGGGCCGGCAGGTGTGCTCGCGGTGCAGGTGATGTGGTCGAACCAGCGCGACGAGCGCGGCCGCGCCGACATCCGCGCCCGCATCGGCGCCCGCCAGCTCCAACACCACCTCGCGGTCCGGGAGCTCTCGGTCGAGGTGGTGCCTGCGGTTCTCGCCTGTGGTCCTGGTCAGCCCGAAGTAGCCGGCGGTGTCCGTGTCGTCGACGGGGTCGCCTTCCTGTTCGACGATCTCTCCGACGAGTGGACGGAGCAGCTGCGGTCGCGCGCCCTGCTGCCGGAATCCGTCGTCGACGCGATCCGCGACGAGGTGTGCACGCTGCTCGAGCAGCAGTTCGCCGTCGCGTAGCTGTCCCACCCACCTCCTACCCTCGGAGGTGTGGAAGCGGCGGCGATCGACGAGGTGCGGGCGGCCATCGCGTCCGCACGCGCCGTTGACCCGTTCGCTCCCGTCGTCGTGCTCGTGCCGACCGCGGCGGCGGGCGTGTCCCTCAGGCGACGCCTCGCCTCCGGTGGCGCGCTCTTCGATGTCCGAGCGCTGACGGTCAGCGGCCTCGCCGAGTTCCTCGCCGGCCCTTCGCTCGCGTCCCCGGGCCGCGGCTCGTTGTCGAGTGCCGTGCGGCGGCGGGCGATCGCACTGGCCGTCTCCGACGCGGCTGCGGAAGGGGCGCACCTCGGTGAGGCCTCGACCCACCCCGCGACGATCGCAGCGCTCGACGCACGGTTCCGCGAGCTCCGACGCTGCGCTCCTGCGTCGCTCGCGTCGCTGCGGTCGAGCGACGACAGCGCCACCCTGCTCGCCGTCTTCGATCGCTACCGCGAACGCGTCGCCGCGTCGTGGTTCGACGACGTCGACGTCGTCGAGGAGGCCGCTCGCGCGGTCGCCTCGGGTTCCGGACCGGTCACGGTCCCGCACGTCGTCGTGTCACCGTCGCTCGAGCTCTCGCATCCGGAACAACGGCTGATCGACGCGCTCGTCACGAAGGGCGCGGTGACATCCGCCGCGTCCGCGTCGACGCCAGCCGAACCGCTTCGAGCGAGCCGCGTGGCGATCGCGCCCGACCCTGAGGCCGAGGTGCGCGTCGCCATCCGAGAGGTGCTGCGTCTCGCGCGAGACGGGCTGCCCTTCCATCGCATCGCGATCGCGTACCCGGGCGAGCCGTACGTCCGGCTGCTCCGCGAGCTCCTCGACGCGGCCGGGGTGCCGTGGAGCGGCCGCGGCGTCGACACGCTCGCCACGACCGCGACGGGCCGCGCTCTTCGTGCCCTGCTCGCGCTGCCCGAGCTCGAGTTCTCGCGGGCAGCGATGGCCGAGCTGTTCGCGGCCGCGCCGATCGTGGATCCGTCGACGGGTTCCGGCGTGCCTTCCGCCCGATGGGACCGGCTGGCCCGTGAGGCGAACGTGGTCGCCCGGCCCGCGCAGTGGCGGGTCCGACTCGAGCGCCTGTCGTCGTCGGTCCCGGCGGCGGCCCCGTCCGCGGAACGCCTCGCTCGATTCGTCGAGGGTCTGGTGCGGGCCCTCGATCCGCCCGCGGTCGGCTCGTGGTCGACGCACGTCGAGTGGGTGATCGGCCTGCTCGACACGTACGTGGCGACGGTCGACGACATCGAACGCGAGGCCGTCGTCGACGGGCTGCGTTCGCTCGCTGGGCTCGATGCGCTCGGCAGTGCCGGACCATCCGACGTCGCGGTGTTCGTCGAGGCCGTCGAGGCGCAGCTCTCCATCGGCTTCGGCCGCCGCCCGATGGGCACGGGCGTCCTTCTCGGCACCGTGCGCGAGCTCGCGGGCGCAGCCACCGATGCCGTGATCGTCGTCGGCATGAACGAGGGCACCTTCCCACCGCGGCGCCGCGACGATCCGCTGCTCCCCGACGTCGTCCGGTCGAAGACGAGCGGAGACCTGCCGACGAGGCGCGAGCGGCGGGCGGCCGACCGGCGCCAGCTCGAGCAGCTGCTCCGCAGCGCCGAGCACCGGATCCTCCTGGCGGCGCGTGCCGACCAGCGGGCGCAGCAGCAGCGGAACCCCTCGCGCTGGCTGCTCGAGTGGGCGCCCACACCCGATGGCCGGCCCGCACGGCGATCGACCGACATCGCGCCCGTGGCCAGCTTCTCCGCCGTCGTGCTCGGCGACGTCCCGGCGTCGGCTCAGGAAGCGGTCGTTCACGCGCTGGCTGCAGGCGCCTCGTTCGCCCACGCCGGCATCGGGCGCAGCGCGGAAGCGGTGCGCGCTCGCCACTCGAGCTCGCTCTCGGAATGGGACGGTTTGGTCGGGCGCCATCCGGCGCTGTCCGTCGACTCCCGGGTGTTGTCCCCGACGGCGGTCGAGACGTGGGCCTCGTGTCCGTTCCAGCACTTCCTGCACTCCGTGCTGAGGGTCGATGCCACCCACACTCCCGAAGACCGCGTCGGCACCGACCCCCTCGAGCGCGGCACGCTCGTCCACGAGGTGCTCGAACGGCTCGTCGAGTGGCGTATCGCGCGCGGCCGACCGGCCCCGCTCGACGAAGAGCTCGAGGTGCTCGACCGGTTGATCGACGAGGTGTGCGAAGCGTTCGAGTCCGCCGGACGCGTCGGACGTGCGGTCCCGTGGACGCTCGAACGTCGGTCGCTGCGCGCCGATCTGGCCGCGATCGTCGCGCTCGACGCGGCGGATGTCCGGGAGCGCGGATTGCGCCCGGTGCAGGCCGAGGCGGCGTTCGGCATGTCCGACGGCGGCGACGACCTCGGCGTCGTGGCAGTCGCTCTGCCCGACGGCCGGACGATGCGGTTCCGGGGGAAGATCGACCGGGTCGACGCGTCGTCCGATGGTCACCGGGTTCGGGTGACCGACTACAAGACCGGCCGGTCGGAGTACTACCGCCGCGATCTCGTCGGGAAGAAGGGCGAGCCGCCGACCGACCCGACCGCGGCCGGACGCCGCCTGCAACTTCCGGTCTACGCGCTGGCGCTTGCACCATCGTTCCCCGACGCGTCGATCTCGGCCGAGTACTGGTTCGTCACCGACGCGGCGAAGGGGTACCCGCGGGTGGAGGTGGCTCTCGACGACGCCACCCGCCGGCGTTTCCTCGACGTGCTCACCCAGATCGCCGACGCGATCGACGACGGCATCTTTCCCGGCCATCCCGGCGAGCCGGTGCTCGACAGCTGGGGCAACTGCCGGAACTGCGACTACGACCGCGTGTGCCCGTCGCGCCGGGGCGAGGCGTTCGAACGGAAGCAGGGTGACGATGCGATCGTCCGCTTCCTCGGGCTCAAGGTGGCGGAGTGACGACGCGCAGATCGCCGGGTGCGCCCCGCGCGACGACCAAGGCGGTCGCAGCCGACGAAGACGTGCGGCGGCGACTGTCGAAGGAGCTCGACCGGACGTTCTTCGTCGAAGCCGGTGCCGGCGCCGGGAAGACCTCCACGCTCGTCGACCGCGTCTGCGGGCTGGTCGAGCGCGGAGCACCGATCACCAAGATCGCCGCGATCACCTTCACGGAAGCGGCGGCAGGCGAGCTGCGCGAGCGGGTGCGGGCCGAGCTCGAAGACCGCGCCGACGAGGGGCGGCCGCACTGCGACGCGGCACTCGACGACGTCGACGACGCGCCGCTCCTCACGCTCCACGCGTTCGCGCAACGGATCCTCGCTGCCCACGCGATCGACGCCGGTCTGCCGCCGGTGGTCGAGGTGCTAGACGACATCGAGGCGACCATCTCCTTCGACCGGACGTGGGCCGCGTTCTTCGACTCGCTGGCGTCCGATCCCGTGCTCGTGCCCACCTTCGGCGCGGCGATGGTGCTCGGCATCCAGGAGCGTCACCTGCGAGCGCTCGCACGAGCGCTCCACGACCACTGGGACCTGCTGCTCGACGCCGAGTTCTCTCCGGTCCGCCTGCGCGGCGTCAGTTTGCCACCCATGGTCGGCGACGCCGATCGCCTGGTGGCGCTCGCCGGCGAAGCAACCGCTGCGCGCCGCGGATGTCGCGCCGCTGACGACAAGCTGCTCATCCACCTCGACGATGTCGTCGAACCCTTCGCGCGGCGCCTCGCCGCCGCTCGATCGTCGTCCGGTGCAGCCGACGACCTCGCAGTGCTGGAGGTGCTCGTCGGCGCGCCCGACCTCCACTGCGGCAACGGCCAGAAGAACAACTGGATCGGGCCGACGAAGGCCGACGTCGCCGAGCTCCTCTCCCGACTCGAGGAGCAGCGCCAGCAGGTGCTCGCGGGCGTGCGCTCGGTGCTGCTGCCGGTGCTGTGCGAGGAGGTCCGAGGCCTCGTCCTCGATCGTGTCGCGGAGCGGCGTCGCGCGGGCCGCCTCGAGTTCCACGACCTGCTCGTCCTCGCTCGCGACCTCCTCGAACGGAAGCCGCGGGTGCTCGCCGCAGTACGGGCGTCGTACGACCACCTGCTCATCGACGAGTTCCAGGACACCGACCCGATCCAGGCGCAGCTCGCGATGCTCCTCGGCTCCGACGATCGCGACGTCGTTCCCGGGAAGCTGTTCTTCGTCGGCGATCCGAAGCAGTCGATCTACCGCTTCCGCCGCGCCGACATCGCCGTCTACTCAGCGCTGCGCGGTCGCTTCCAACGCGACCTGGTGCCCCTGGCGAGGAACTTCCGGTCCGTCGAGCCCCTCATCGCCTGGGTGAACCGGGTGTTCGCCGAGCTGCTCGCGCCCGTCGACGGGCAGGCCCCGTGGTCGCGCCTGCTGCCGGATCGCGACATGCGGGCCGACGCCGGGCCAGCGGTCGTGACGTTCGGCGGGCCGACGACGGAGAAGACGACGGTCGGCGCCCTTCGGGAGCGGGAAGCGGCCGACATCGTCGAGGTCGTGCAGCGGGTGCTCGACGATCCGTGGCTCGTGGCCGACAAGCGGGCTGACGCGGAGCAGTGGCGCCCGGCGAGGCTCGACGACATCGCCATCCTGTTGCCCACGCGCACGGCCCTACCGACGATCGAGCGGGCGCTCGACGCCGCCGGCATCGCGACGCGCATCGAGAGCCGGTCGCTGATCTGGTCGACCCAGGAGGCGCGCGACCTGCTGTCGATCCTCCGGGCGATCGACGATCCGAGTGACCAGGTCGCGCTGGTCGCGGCGCTGCGGACACCGGCGCTCGCGTGCACCGATCGCGACCTGCTCGACGCCGTCGCCGCCGGGCTGCGATGGTCGTCTCCGGATCTCGCGTTGCTGGCCGACGACGCTCCCGTCGCCGTCGCTCTTCGTCGCATCGACGGGTTCCGAGACCTCCGCTGGACGACGTCGTTCACCGCGATCGTCGAGACCGTGGTGCGAGACCTCCGGTTGCTCGAGGTCGCGATGGCAGGCCCACGGCGCCGCGAGTCGTGGAACCGGGTCCGGTTCGTGGTCGATCAGGCGAGGGCGTTCGCCGATCGAGGCATCGGCGCGACCCTTCGCGCCTTCGTCGACTGGGCCGATCGTCAGGCCGAGGAGCGAGCCCGCGCACTCGAAACGGTCGTGCCCGAGTCCGACCACCTCGCGGTGCGCATCACCACGGTGCACGCCGCGAAGGGGCGGGAGTTCCCGATCGTGATCGTCGCCGGCCTGTCGGTGGAGGGCGAGCCTCACCGTGAGGCGAGCGTGCTGTGGCACGACTCCTCCGCTCCGCCCGAGGTGCGGGTCGGCGCGTGGCCGCTCGGGTGGCGCACGTCGGGTTACGTCGACGCCAAGGCCACCGACGAGATGCTCGACCAGCACGAGGCCGACCGGCTCCTGTACGTCGCCTGCACCCGCGCTCGCGACCACCTCGTGGTGAGCCTGCACCACCGCGCCGACGGCAAGCCGAGCCACGCGTCCCGGCTTCACGGCGCAGCCGATGCCGCGGGTGCGCTCCACGACCTCTCGGAGCTGCCGCCGGTGCTCCCGCTGGCGCCCGACCCGCCTCGTGATCTCGTTCCTGCGTCGATCGACGTCGAGGTGTGGCGGGCTGAACACGAGGCGCTGATCGACCGGGCGTCGCAACCCGCGTCGGTGGCCGCGTCGGCTCTCGGAGCGGAGCCCATCGCGGGCTTCGACGAAGACCCGCTCGTCAGGGCCGCGGAACACGCGGACGCCGCTCGTTCGGCACACCCGGGCGCGGCTCGGGGCCGCGCCGTGCACGCGGTGCTCGAGCGCGTCGACTTCGACGATCCTCGACGCGACCTCGATGTGCTCGTCGGCGCAGCCGCCGCGCGCGAAGGCCTCGCTGGGCGCGAGGAGGAGATCGCCTCGCTGGTGCGGTCGGTGCTCGCGTCGCCCGCAGTCGCAGCAGCGCGCACCGCGCGGCGCCGGTGGCGCGAGGTGTACGTCGCCGCCGATCCCGCCGGGGCGGGCACCGTCGTCGAGGGGTTCCTCGACCTCCTCTACGAGGACGACGCCGGGCTGGTGATCGTCGACTTCAAGACCGACGCGCTCGACCCCGACAAGGGCGCCGCCGACCTCGTCGCGCGCTACCGCCTCCAGCTCGGCGCGTACGCTCTCGCCCTTCGAGAAGCCCTGCCCGGGCTGGTCGTGCATCGCTCGGTGCTCGTAGTCGCCGGCGCGACCCGGGCGGTCGAGGTCGAGCTCTCAGCCGCCGAGCTCGCCGCGGCCATCGCCGAGGTGGAAGCGCTGGTTCGCCGTCCGATGACGCGCCCGTAGCGCCATTCGTGCCACCATCCGAGGCGATGCCGGCCGACGACGTCGCCTCAGAAGGCGCTGCTGCACCCCTCCAGGTCGAGGCGGTGCTCGACGTCGTCCTCAGCGCGGCCGGGCGACTCCTTCTCGGAGAAGGCGGCTCAATGATGCTCCTCGTGGCACCGGAGGAGCTCGAGGTGGTGTGCGCTCCGGAGAACCCCGCCGCGCTCGGCGCTCGCGTCCGGTTCGGCGAAGGTGTCGCGGGCAAGGTCGCCGAGACGTGCGACCCGGTCCTGGTCAGCGGCCGCGCCGGCCAGCGGTCGAAGCCGGTCGACAGCGCGATGTCGGTGCCGCTGGTCCACGGCGGTCGCATCTTCGGCGTGCTGAACATCAACGCGCGTCCGGGCCACTCGTTCACCGAGCACGACCTCCAAGCCGCGACCGATTTCGGCGCGCACGCCGCCGACGCGCTGGCCGAGGCCCGACTCTACGAAGTCGAGCGTCGAGACGGCGCCGCCAATCCCGAGCGCCACCTCGAGCAGATGCTGGTTCACCTAGCGAATGCCGCTGGCGTCGACTTCGTCGAGCCCCGACCCGCGGTGCTCGTCGACGTGGCCAAGGTCGCCCGGGACGTCGCCGAGGCGACCACCGCCGAAGGCCGCGCGACCGACGTGCGCGGCCCAGCGTCGGTTCCGGCGCTGGCCGACGCACGCCACCTGCGCCGCGCGCTGACGGAGCTCGTCGACAACGGCCACCTCCACGGCGACCCTCCGGTGCGCATCGTGCTGGAGGCCGACGACGACAGCGCCACGCTCACCATCGCCGACGGCGGGGGCGGGGTTCCGGAGCGCGACCGCCCGAGGGTGTTCGAGCCGTTCGCCCGCCTCGACGACTCGGGGTCTCACCCGGGCCTCGGGCTCGGGCTGACCATCGCCCGGCGGCTGCTCGATTCGTTCGGCGGAGCGGTGTCGCTCGAGGAGACGCCAGTGGGGGGCGCGGCCGTGCGGGTCACGATCCCCCGCCGATGACCGACGGCTGATGGCCATGGCGCGCGGGTGGAAGGTGCTGATGGTGACGTCGGTCGCCGTCTACCTGGTGTCGCTCGACGTCACCGTCGTCAACATCGCCTTCCCGACGATCCTCGAGGAGTTCGAGGGCACGTCGAGGACGTTCCTCAGCTGGTCGCTGTCCGGCTACAACATCGGCTTTGCCGCCGCGCTGCTCACCGCCGGCCGCCTCGCCGACCGCTTCGGCCGCAAACGGATCTTCCTCATCGGCCTGACCGGCTTCTCGGTCGCGTCGATGCTGTGCGGGATCGCGCCGACGCCCGGCACGCTCATCGCCGCACGCGTCCTGCAGGCGTTGGCCGGCGCGCTCGTGATGCCGAGCTCACTCGCGCTGGTGCTGCCCGAGTTCCCGCCGAACCGACGCTCGGCGGCGATCGGGGTGTGGGGAGCCGTCGGCGGCATCGCCGCGGCGACCGGCCCGAGCCTCGGCAGCGTGCTCGTCGAGAACATCAGCTGGCGAGCCGTCTTCTTCATCAACGTCCCGCTCTGCATCGCGACCTGGATCTTCGGCCGGCCGATCCTGCAGGAATCACGCGACGAGAACGCCCGGGGCATGCCCGATGTGCTGGGGTCGTTTCTCGGCATCGGCGCCGTTGGCATGCTCACGCTCGCGATCGTCCAGGGCGACGACTGGGGCTACGACGACTCACGGGTGATCGCCGCGCTGGTGCTCGCGGCGGCGCTCCTCCCGCTGTTCCTCCTCCGCTGCCATCGGCGCACCGACCCGATCCTCGACCTCGGGCTCCTCAAGGAGCGCTACTTCACCGTGGCGAACCTCGCCGCGTTCCTCTTCTCGCTCGGCTTCTTCGCCATGCTCTTCACCAACGTCCAGTACCTCGTCGGCGTGTGGCAGTACTCGACCCTCGGCGCCGGGCTCGCGATGACCCCCGGGCCGCTCTTCGCGGCCATGACGTCGGCACCTGCGGGCCGGCTCGCCGATCGCTACGGCCATCGGGTCGTGATCGTCCCCGGGACGGCGATCTTCGCCATCGGCATGGTGCTGCTCGTCGTCGGCATGGGCCCCGAGCCGCAGTACTGGACGCGCCTGTTCCCCGCCAGCGTCTTCACCGGGGTCGGGGTCGGGTTCACGATCTCCACCGTCGGCAGCGCCGCGAACGCCTTCCTCCCGCCGGCCCGCTTCGCGATGGGCAGCGCGTTCAACGCGACGGTGCGTCAGATCGGCGCCGCGCTCGGCTTCGCCACCGCGGTCGCGATCCTCGGCACGGCCGATCGCGTCGGTCCGGCTGCGGCATTCGATCGCGCATGGGGGATGATGGCGGCGTGCTCGCTGAGCGCCGGGCTGTTGATGCTCGTCGCCTACCGCCGCCCGCTGGCTGCGCCTCAGCCGGACGTCTCGGCCGCTCCCGGGATCCCCGCCGTCGCGGCCGACTGATCGTCGCCGGTCCCGCCCTCACGCACATCGGCCAGTAGCGGCAACACCAGAGCGACCGCAGCGCCGATGAGAACGACCGTCGTCACCGACGTCGCCTCGGCTACCCACCCGAACACGAGCAACCCGATCGGGACGGTGCCGCCGAACCCCATGATCCACAGCGCCATCACCCGCCCCCGCACGTCTTCGGTCAGGTGCTGTTGGAGCACCGTCGACAGCGACGTCACGGTCCCGAAGTAGAAGAGGCCGACGAGCAGCACCACCGGATACGCGGGCAGCGGCTGCCGGAGCAGACCGAACACCGCGAGCATCACCGCGAAGATCACGAGGCCCGCTCGAACCGCCTTGGCCTTGTTCCGCCCGACGAGGAGGGTGCCGACGGCGACCGCGCCCGCGGCCGCGCCCAGCCCGAAGCACGCGTAGAGCACGCCGTAGCCGGTCCCCTTCACGTCGATGCCGAGGTTCTCCGATGCCAGCACCGGCATGAGCCCGATGAACGGCAGGCAGAAGAACGAGATCGACGCGATCGTCAGCAGGCAGCGGCGGACGAGACGGTCACGACGAGCGACGGCGAACCCGCCGACGAGCCGGCGCAGTCCCTGCTCGCCGTGCTGCGGATACGGCCGGGGGATCGACACCATCAGCAGCGTGACGATCGCGAACACGTACGTGATGCCGTTGACGACGAACACGCCCGCGGCGCCGATCACCGGCAGCACCAGCCCGCCTATGGCCGGACCGACGACTCGCGACAGGTTCAGCTGCACCGACTGGAGCGAGACCGCACCCACCAGGTCGCGCTTGCCGACGAGCTGGGGGAGCACGGCGGAGAACGTCGGTGCGTTGAGCGCGTTGCCGATGCCGATCGCCAGGACGCAGACCAGGATCGCGCCGCGTGAAGGCTCGTCCTGCGCGACCACGAAGGCGAGCACGAAGGAGAGGATCATCTGCTCGACCTGGCACGCGACCAGCAGGAGGCGGCGGTCGATGGTGTCGGCCAGCAGGCCGCCCACGATCGACAGCGCGAGCAGCGGCCCGAGCTGAGCGAAGCCGAGCATCGCCACGTAGCCCGACGACTTCGTCAGCTCGTAGGCGAAGGCACCCAAGGCGACGTTCTGCATCCACGTGCCGATGTTCGAGGCCATCGACCCCATCCACACGAGGCGGAACGGACGGTGCGCGAGGGCAGCACGAGCGCTGCCTGCCGCGTACGGGACGTCCCCTTCGAGGACGGCGTCTTCCGTCTCCTCGAGGTTCGGTTCGCGTGGCCGCAGGAACGGCAGTCGTCGCATGGGTGGCGTCGAATCCTAGGGTTGGCGGATGGCGTTGCGAATCGGACTCAGTGGTGGTGCGGCGAACGTCGACCGCATGGTCGACCAGGTCGTCGAGGCGGAAGCGGACGGCTTCACGAGCATGTGGTACGCCGGAGCGATCGGCACCGACCCGTTGGTCCTGCTGCCCGTGCTCGGCCGCGCGACGTCGACCATCGAGCTCGGCACGTCGATCGTCCAGACCTACCCCCGCCACCCCGTGCTGATGGCCCAGCAGGCGAGCGCGGTCGCGATGGCGGTCGGCGGCGGGCGCTTCACCCTCGGCATCGGCGTCTCCCACCGACCTGCCATCGAGATGACCTACGGGCTCGACTACGACCGCAACGCCGAGCACCTGCGCGAGTACCTCGAGGTGCTCGGGCCGATGCTGACCGAAGGAAAGGTCGCGTTCGAGGGCGGCGAGTACACCGCACGCGCCGAGCTGCGCATGCGGCCCGACGCGCCGGTTCCGGTCGTGGTCGCCGCGCTCGCGTCGAAGGCGCTGCGATCGGCGGGCTCACTGGCCGACGGAACGATCACGTGGATGGCGAACCGCCGGGCGATCGAGTCGCACGTCGCGCCGAAGATCAACGCGGCTGCCAGCGAGGCCGGTCGTCCTGCTCCTCGCGTGATCGTCGGGTTACCGGTCGCCGTGACCGACGACGTCGACGCCGGGCGACAGGCCGCCGCCGAGCAGTTCGCCGGCTACGGGATGCTCCCCAACTACCAGCGGATCCTCGCCCGCGGCGGCATCTCGTCGCCCGCCGATGCCGCGATCGTCGGCAACGAAGCGGCCGTGGCGGCCGAGCTCGAGGCGCTCGCCGCTGCCGGCGCCACCGACATCTGGGCCGCGATCTTCCCCGTCGGCGACGACCGCCGTGCGTCTCGCGATCGCACGAAGAACCTCTTGCGCGACCTCGTCGCGGGGTGATCGACTCAGGCCCTGCTGCTGCGTCCGCATCGCATGCGGCCGTGCGCACTCGGAGCTCTCGCTCCCTCGACTGCCTCCGTCGAAGGAGCATCCCGTGGAGCATCCGACCCCGATCCTGCCCGAACCCGACCTGTTCGAGCGGCTCGTCACCCTCGTCGACAGCGCCGTCGCGGCGCGTGGCTGGTACGGGCCACACGTCCTGATCAAGGTCGTCGAAGGCGACGAGCCCGACGCGTTCGACCTCGGCCTGAAAGACCTGCCCGACGGGTGCCATCCCGTCGACGAGCTCTGGGGGTTCGTCGCGCCGCCGGGGTGGATCGCGATGGGTGTCGTCACGATGGGGTGGGCGTCGCCGCTGTCGGATGTGCGGCCCTCGCTCCACCCCGACCGCACGCGGGTCCGGGCGACGATCCTCGTGACCCGCGACGGCCGGCAGGTCACCACGGCGTCGTTCGAGAACGGCACCGCCATCGACGAGCCGGGTGAGGGGCTGATCGAAGACGTGCTGCGCCGTTGCCTCGGCGTGCCCACCGCGCCTCCTCCGCCGCTCGAGGAGATGGCCGTGCGCATGTGGTTGAAGCTCGTGGTCGAGGAGGCCGAGCACCGGCGGGTGACGTGGCCGACCGTCGAGTCGCTGTACCACCCCCCGACCGGCCGGGCCTCGACGTGGGCGCAGGTGCGGGAGATCGCCGCGAGAACCGGCCGGTGGCCCGGAGCGGTCGATTGGATGGACGACGGCTTCTTCGCCCGTCACCTGCTCTCGACGATGGCGGGCATCGACGAGTTGCTGGAGATCGTCGACGACCGCCTCCCGCGAGCGACCGCTCGGAAGGTCCGCGCGATGGTCGACGCGCTGCTCATCTGACCGCGGCGGTCTCCTCGTCGCGCTGACGGACGTCGTCGGCCCGCTCGACGAGGTCGATGACGTCGGTCGAGTCGGATTCCCAGATGCCGTAGCGGAGATGGAACCGGCGCAGCGAGCGGGGCGCCCACCAGTTGGCCCGGCCCGCCAGCTTCATGAACGCCGGCACGAGCGTCATCCGAACGAGGAACGCGTCGACGACCACAGCGAGGGTGAGGCCGACACCGAACACCTTCACCACCGCGACCTCTGCCGTGGCGAACGCGACGAACACGATGGAGAGGAGGAGGGCGGCCGCGGTCACGATGCCACCCGTCTTCTCGAGCCCGACCGCCACCGACTCCTCGTTGCCGTGCCCGAGGTCGTACTCCTCCTTGATGCGCGAGAGGAGGAAGACCTCGTAGTCCATCGACAGGCCGAAGGCGATGCAGAACAGGAGGATCGGCGTGTACACGGCGATCGTGCCGGTCGGCGTGAAGCCGAGGAACCCGGCCAGGTGCCCCTCCTGGAACACCCACACGAGCGCACCGAACGTCGCGGACAGCGAGAGAAGGTTGAGCACGAGGGCCTTGAGCGGCACCACGACGCTCCCGGTCATCAGGAACAGCAGCAGGAACGTGGCGATCGTGATCAGCGCCAGCGCGGCGGGCAGTCGGCCGAACAACGACGTCTTCAGATCGACGACCTGCGCCGACGGGCCGCCGACGGCCACGTCGAACGGCGCCGGGGTCGCGCGCACGGCGGCGACGACCGCTTCACCTTCCGTTGAGATCGGCTCCACTGCCGGCACCACCGACAGCCACGTCGAGTCGCCAGCGGTGAACCGCGTCGAGAGCGCATCGGCTGCGAGTACCCGCTTCCCGTCGAGGTAGTAGCCGGTAGATGCGTCGACGCGCGCGACGCCGTCGATCGAAGAGAGCGCCGCGGCGTAGGCGTCGAGATCGGCGATGGACGTCCCGCCGATGCCGTCGGTGGCGACGACGGTGACGGCCGCGGCCTCGTTGCTCGAGAAGTTCTTCCGCAGTTCGTCGTGCACCTGGCGGACGGGAGCGTCTGCCGGCAGCACCCGATCGTCCGACTGCCCGGCGCGGAACGACAGGAACGGCAGCCCGAGCACGACGAGCACCGCGGTGACGCCGATGGCGATCGGGATCGGGCGTCGCATGACGGCGTGGGCTCGCCGGTACCAGAAGCCCCCTGCCGCCGGCGTCGACGGCGACGCCGTCACGGGCTGAGCCGGCCTGCGTCTGCGCCCGATGCGGCCCTTCTCGACCCGCGGCCCGAGGACGGCGAGCAGTGCGGGCAACACGACGACCGCGCCGATCGCGGCGAGCGCGACGACACCGACGCCGGCGTAGGCGAACGATCGCAAGAACGGCAATGGGAAGACGAGCAGCGCCGCGAGTGAGATCGCGACGGTGAAGGCGCTGAAGGCGACGGTGCGGCCGGCCGTCTGCATCGCCCGGAGCAGCGCCGCTTCCGGTGTGCGACCGGCTCCGAGCTCCTCTCGGTACCGCGAGACGATGAAGAGGCTGTAGTCGATGGCCAGCCCGAGGCCCATCGCGGTCGTGAGGTTGAGCGCGAACGTCGACACCTGGGTGAAGGCGGTGAAGGCGGTCAGCACGACGAACGTGCCGACGACGGCGATCGCGCCGACCAGCAGCGGCAGCGACGCGGCGACGGCACTGCCGAACACGACGAGCAGGAGGAGGAGGGTGATCGGCATCGAGAGCGCCTCGGCCTTGGTGAGGTCGGCCTCGGCTTGGTGCGTGATCTGGAGGAACACCTCGCCGGCGCCGCCAACGCGGACGTCGACGACGTCGTTGCTGCGGGTGAGCGCCGGGCCGATGCGCTCCGCGACCTCCTTGACGGCGTCTTCATCACCAGGAACCCGGCCGAGCACGAGCGCCTGGCGGCCTTCGTCGCCCTTCAGCGGGGGCGGCGACCCGAGCGACCAGTACGACGTCGCCTGCGCCACGCCCTCGATGGCACCGAGCTCCGCGGTCAGCGCGTTGCCGGCCTCGACGACCGCCGGGTCGTCGACCGTGCCCTGCTTCGCGGTCACGAGCACGAGCACGTTGGGCGAACCCTGCTCGAACACGTCCTCCAGCAGCTGGCGCGCCTGGGTCGATGGCGCCGAGGGGTCGTCGAAGCCACCCGACGAGAGCCGGCCCTTCACCCCGCCGCCGACGGCACCGCTGACGATGACGAACACGATCGTCGCCCCCAGCACGACCCAGCGCCACCGGGTGACGACCCGCCCCAATCGCCGCATGAACATGGGAGCGACCATACGGACGACAGACCGGACGAACTGTCACCAGATGGACAGATGGGACCAGCTTTCGCAGGCGATACTCGGGGCCATGAAGCAGGCAACGCTCGTGCAGCACCTCGCTGACGTGCCGCTGTTCGCGGCGTGCTCGAAGAACGACCTCAAGATCGTGGCCCGCCATGCGGTGGAGGTCGACGCGCCAGCTGACACCGTCCTCGTGGAGGAGGGCGAGCACGCCGACACGTTCTTCGTCCTGCTGACCGGGGAGGCGACGGTGCGCCGGCGTGGCAACGGCACCCGCAGCCGCAAGGTGTCGACGCTCCAGCCCGGCGCGTGGTTCGGCGAGCTCGCCGTGCTCGACCCTGCGCCCCGAAACGCCACGGTGTCGGCGGCGTCACCGGTCACCCTCGCCGCGATCAGCGCTCGGTCGTTCCGCGCCCTGCTGCGCGAGGTGCCGGCGCTGAACGAACGGCTGCTGGCGGGGCTCGCCCGCCGCCTCCGGGAACAGGACGCTGCCCTCGCGACGCAGTGAGTCGAGCGTCGCTCGCGCCGCTCGCTCCCCTTCGGCGACGAACTCGTCGATGCGGGTGAAGTCGAAGCTGTAGTTCGCGGCGACGCGGGGCCGGATCACGACGTCGGCCAGCGGCAGCTGCGCCTTCAGGAGCTCGCGCTCCATCAAGTTGATCATCCGCAGCATCGTCTGCATCACGCCCGGGGTCTCCGCGAGCTCGGACGCCGGCTCGTCGAGCTCGGCCTTGCCTGCGACGTTCGACGCCACGACGATGGCTGCACCGCGATCGCGCACGACGGTGGTCGGGAGCGGGTCGACGACGGCGCCGTCGATGGCGGGCCGCCCGGCGACGACCCACGGATCGAACACCCCGGGAATCGACAGGCTGGCGCGGATCGCGTCGGCGACGGGGCCGGAGTCGATGATCACTTCGGCGCCGGTGGCGAGGTCGGTGGCGACGACGCACGCGGGTAGCAGCAGGTCGTCGAACGTCCGGCCTTCGAACCAGCGGTCTATGGCGTCGCGGAGGCGGCGACCCTTGATGACGCCGGTACGGGGCGGGACGTTGACGTCCCACCGCCGAACGTTCAGGAGGTCGGCCAGCTCACCGAGGTTGCGCACCATCGTCTCCCGGCCGATGCCAGCGGCGACAGCGACCGCCACCAGCGATCCGCCTGACGACCCGGCGACGACATCGACCGGCACGTCCGACTGGCGCAGCACGTCGACGGCGCCGATGTGGGCGACGGTCTTGCTGCCCCCGCTCGAGAGCGCGAGCCCGACCGACCTTCCGGCGACGATGCGCGCCGCACGCGCCAGCGACACCTTCCCGTCGCAGCGCACGACCCGCCAGCCGGAGTGGCGGCGAACGACCCACTCCGGCGGCGACTGCAGACACACGACGTGGGCGGCCCGGCGCAGGACCGTTCGCGCCTCGCGCCCGCCAGCCGCGTCGACGAGCGCGAGCACGTGCGGTGTCTCGGCGGCTGCCGCCGGGAGGGACTCGCCGGGGCGGACGAGGGCCGGAGGACGGCCGAGGACCGCGGCGAGTTCGTCGACGAAGTGCCCGAGCCGTTGCTCGCCCCAGACCGCGGTGACCGTGGGCGGCACGTCGGCGGCCCCGATGCGGCTTGTCGTCGCGGCCAGCCGAGCCGACAGCTGCCGGCTCAGCTCCACGACGAGGTCCGGGTGCTCCGAAAGCAGGCGGCTGACGGCTTCCTTCTCGAGCGACCAGAGCGCGACCTCGCTCGCGGCTCGCAGGTCGGCGCTGCGCACCTCGTCGAGGAGCAGGCCCATCTCGCCGACGAAGCTGCCGGGCCCGAGCATCGCGACGGTCACACCACCACGCATGACCTCGACGTGCCCCTCGTCGACGAGGAAGAGCGCGTCGGCCGGATCACCGAGGCGGAAGACGACGTCGCCGGCGGCGAACGACACCGGCACGAGCGCCTCAGCGAGCTCCGTCAGGCGGTCGGCGGGCAGGGTGCGGAACAGCGGCACCGCACGCAACCGCTCCTCCAGCACGGGCGGTGAGGTTAGGGCTAGAGCACCTCGTCGGCGAAGCCGAGCGTGACGGCTTCCTCCGCGTCGAGCCACCACTCCTTCCGGACCCATCGCCGGGCGATCTGCTGTTCCGTCAGGGTCGATCGGTCGGCGAGGATCGCCTGAAGACGCTTCTGGAGCTTGCGGGTGAAGTCGACGCCGTCCTCCAGCTCGCTCACCTTGCCCGCGCTCGCGTTGGAGACCTCGTGGATGAGCAGGAAGGCGTTGGCGCCGATCATGCGACGATCGCCGGCCTGGAGGAGCACCGCTCCCATCGACGCGGCGCGCCCGAGCGCAACCGTGGTGACGTGGTGCCCCGTCGTCCGGAGCCGGCGCAGGTAGTCGAACAGCGCGAGGCCGTCGAGCACCGATCCGCCCGGAGAGTTGAAGATGATCGTGATGGGCGAGCCCGGCTCCCGCCGGCTCCACTGCCCGAGCTCGGCGAGGCAGGCGGCCACCGACTCCGCGTCGACGGGTGCGTAGAACGTGTAGACGTGGGCCTCGCTTGCATCAGCCCGCGCGTCACGTTCGCGTCGACGGGCCGAGGCGAGGTCGAGGCGCGTGCGCTCCGTCTCGAGCTGGAGCTTCTTGACCTCGAGCCAGGTGCGCTGATCGGTCAGGTTCTCCGGAACGGGTCCCGACGGCAGGACGACGTCGTCATCGGGGACGTCGGTGAAGACCTGCGTCAGATCGGACGCGGCGACGGCACGCAGCTTCTTCGTGGCCACGTAGGTGCATTCGGCACCCGCAGCCAGTTCTGGAGGAACTCAGGACGCGTATGCGTTCAACTGCTCGAGGCTGCGGTGCGCAGCCTTCATCGCGGCACGAACGGCCGACCCGTCGATGCCGTACGCGGCGATGGAGTTCGCGAAGCGCCCGTACGGACGGTTCCCGACCACGAGCGCCTCGGTCTCGACCAGCGCGTCGAGCGCCGCCCGGTCTCGACGGATGTCGAACACCAGCCGCAGCGACTCGGCTCGTTCGTCGCAGCACGCACGGAGCTCGATCCCGACGAGTGCCGACTGGGGGCGGCGGACCGAACGCCAATCGATCGACGCCGCGTCGCAGCACCGCCGCCAGCCGGCGAGGAAGTTCGCGACGTCGGGGCGAGCCTTCGCGTCGACCTCGACGTACAGGCAGTCGAGCGTCTGCTCGCGTTCACCGAATGTCAGCGCCGTCCGGGCGGCGGAGACGATCGGCGCAGCGACGAGCGTGCTGACGGCAGGGCGAGGGTTCATGGCGTGTTCGGAGCATCGGTACCCGAAACGCCGTTCCTCAACCGCGGAGAGTGGTCTTCAGGAAAGCTTCAGCAACTTCAGAAGATCAACGTCGCATCTCGGGCGAACTCGAAGAACGCGCCGGAGGCCACGGGAAACCCGGCCAGGAGCGTGAACACGACCGTTGCCGCGATGGCGATGCCGGCGGAGAACGGAACCGGCAGGCGCGATGTGGTGGCGCCGGCTGCATCCTCGGCGCCGTCGGTCGAGTACATCACCAGCACGAGGCGCAGGTAGAAGAACGCGGCGACGACGGCGGCAAGCATCGCGATCAGCGCGATGGCGTACGACTCGCGTTCGACAGCCGCGCTGATCACGTAGAACTTGGCGAGGAAGCCCGATGTGAACGGAACGCCGGCCTGGGCGAGCAGCAGGACGGTCATGGCGATTGCCAGCGCCGGCCGGCGTTGCGCAAGGCCGCGGAAGTCGTCGAGCTTCGTGGCGTTGTCGCCCTTCCGCGCGACCAGCGTCACCACCGCGAACGAACCCATGACCATGAACGTGTACGCGAGCAGGTAGAAGAGCGCGCCGGCCACGCCGCGCTCGTTCGCCGCCTCGAGGCCGACGAGCACGTACCCGGCGTGGCTGATCGAGCTGTAGGCGAGCATGCGTTTGACGTCGGTCTGGACGATGGCCAGCACCGAGCCGACGAGCAGGCTGAGCACCGCGAGCCCCCACACGAGCGGACGCCAATCGACCTCGATCGTGTGGAACGTCGAGAAGAAGACCCGGAGGAACGCCGCGAAGCCCGCAGCCTTCGATGCGCCCGCCATGAACGCGGTGACCGGCGTCGGCGATCCCTGGTACACGTCGGGCGTCCAGGTGTGGAACGGCACCGCCGCGACCTTGAACCCGAAGCCGACGACGAGCAGCGCCACGCCGACGAGGAGCAGACCCGAGTCGAAGGCGACGTTCGCCGCCAGCCATTGCGCGATGCCGGCGAGGTTCGTGGTGCCGGTCGCGCCGTAGGTGAGGGCGATGCCGTACAGCAGGAACGCGGACGAGAACGCAGACAGCACGAAGTACTTCATCGCCGCTTCGCCGGACGCAGCCCGGCGGCGGTGGAAGCCCGCGAGCACGAACAACGAGATCGTCAGCGTCTCCAGACCGAGGAACACCACGATCAGGTCGTTCGCGCTGGCCATGAGCATCCCGCCCGCTCCGGACAGCAGCGCGAGGACGTAGAACTCCGGGCCGTCGAGCGACTCGCGATCGAGATATCCCTCGGCCAGAAGTGCTGCCAGCGCGATCGCCAGCGCGATCACGACGTAGAAGAAGACGGCGAAGCCGTCGACCGCGACCATGTTGGCGAACGCGAAGCGGGCACCCTCGTCCTGCACGTCGAACCAGAGCCAGGCGGCGGACGCGAGCGCGACGGCGCAGGTGACGAGGGTGAACAGCGCGTAGAACCCACGGCCGGGGCGGCTGCGCACCAACGAGGCGATCGTCAGCAGTGCCAGCGCGCCGACGGTGAGCACGATCATCGGGCCGATGTCGGAGTAGACGACCTCCGGCATCGTCAGCGGCCCGAGGCCGCCGCCCTGCTGGGCGAGCAGGCGGGTCACTCGCCTTCACCTCCAGAAGCCACGCCGGGCTGTTCGAAGTCGCTGTGCTGCTCGACGTGGGCGATGAGCCGCTCGACCGACGGCTCGATGCGCTCGATGACCGGCTTCGGGTACACGCCGAGGAACACGATCATCAGCAGGAGCGGCGCCATGACGGCCCGCTCCTTCCACGTCATGTCGGGGATGGTGGCGTTCTCGCCCTCCGGCTCGCCGTGGAACACCCGCTGGTAGGCCCACAGCAGGTAGAGCGCGGCGAGGATCACCCCGGTGGTGCCGACGACGGCCCACCAACGATGGGTGACGAAGGTGCCGATGAGGATGAGGAACTCGCCCACGAACCCGTTGAGCAGAGGAAGGCCGATCGAGCTCAGCATCACGACCGTGAAGACGGCGGCCAGCACGGGTGCCGGGCGCTGCAGGCCGCCGAGCTCGTCGATCTGGCGGGTGTGGCGTCGCTCGTAGATCATCCCGACGAGCAGGAAGAGCGCACCGGTAGAGATGCCGTGGTTGACCATCTGGAGCACGCCACCGGTGATCGCCTGGTTGGTGAAGGCGAACGTGCCGAGGACGATGAAGCCCAGGTGCGCGACCGACGAGTACGCGACGAGCCGCTTGAGGTCCTTCTGCATCGTCGCCACCACCGCGCCGTACACGATGCCGATCACCGCGAGGGTGAGCATGAGCGGCGCCAGGTCGACCGCGGCCTCGGGAAACAGGTAGAGCCCGAAGCGGACGAGGCCGTACGTGCCGAGCTTCAGCAGCACGCCGGCCAGGATCACCGAACCAGCGGTGGGCGCCTGGGTGTGCGCATCGGGCAGCCACGTGTGGACGGGGAACAGCGGCACCTTCACCGCGAAGGCCAAGGAGAAGGCGAGGAAGATCCATCGCGCGGTCGACGACGCGATCGACTGGCTCTCGGCCAGCTCGACGACGTCGAAGGTGATGGTGCCGGTGGCCCGCTGGTGGAGGAAGGCGAGGGCGACCATCCCGACGAGCAGGAACGCCGAGCCGAAGAGGGTGTAGAGGAAGAACTTCAGCGACGCGTACTGGCGACCCTCGTATCCCCAGCCCGCGATGAGGAAGTACATCGGGACGAGCACGAGCTCGAAGAAGAAGAAGAACACCAGCAGGTCGAGGGCGACGAACACGCCCATGCAACCGGCTTCGAGCAACAGCAGCCAGGCCGTGTAGCTCTTCACGTCCTTGTGCACGTTCGGCCCGACGAGCGCGATCGGGAAGAGGATGCCGGTGAGCACGACGAGCCACAGCGAGATGCCGTCGACACCGAGCTTCCACTGCACGCCGAGTTCGGGGATCCACTCGTGCTGCGAGAGGAACTGGAACGTCTCGCCGTGGGCCTCGAACGAGGTGGCGAGGATGACGCTGAGGACGCCGGTGGCGAGGGCGAACCCGAAGCCCGCGAGCTTGAGCAGCGACTCCTGCTCACGGGGGATGAGCGCGAGCAGCAGCGCGCCGATCGCGGGCAGGAGGATGAGTGCGGTGAGGAGCGGGAACTCGGGCGACGACGACCCGTGAGCCTCGGCGACAGCGAGGAGCGCGTGCATCAGATCGTCCTCACCAACGTGTAGGCGAGCAGGACCACGACGCCGGCTGCGATGCCGACGGCGTAGTTGCGGACGTAGCCGGTCTGGACCTTGCGGAGCTGGTCACCGCCGCCCCGCACCAGCGTGGCGACACCGTTGACCGCACCGTCGATCACGCCCTTGTCGACGACGTACGCCGTCTTGTCGGCGATCCAGCGCCCGGGGCCTCCCATGAGGGCGGAGTACCCGGCATCGACGTACCACGCCTTCTTCAGCGGCTCGGGCTCGAGGTTGGCGAGCTCCTCGGGGCGGCGGCGGTACCACGTCGAGTACGCGAGGAAGATGCCGCCGGCCGCGGCCGCGGTCGCGGCCAGTGCGAGGAACCACTGCGTGTACCCCTCGAACTCGTGCGGGTGGAGCGCGTCGCCGAAGCTCGGTTCGAGCCAGTGCTCGAGGAACATCACCGACTTGGCGAACGGCAGGTTGAGCGCGCCGCCCACGACGGAGAGCGCAGCCAGTACGACGAGCGGGACGGTCATCACCCACGGCGATTCGTGGGGCTGGCCGGCACCGTGGTCGTCGGCGTGACCGCCGACCGACTTCTCGGCGTGCGTGAGCTCCTCCTTGTCGTGCTCACCTGCGTGCTCCGGCGACCGCCACCGCTCCTCGCCGTAGAAGACGAGGAAGACCTGACGGCTCATGTAGTACGCGGTGAGGAACGCCGTCGCGAGCCCGACCAGCCAGAGCAGCTTGTTGTCGAGGAACGCGCCGGCGAGGATCTCGTCCTTCGACCAGAAGCCGGCGAAGGGAGGCACGCCGGAGATGGCGAGCCAGCCGACCATGAAGGTCGACCACGTGATCGGCATCCACTTCGCGAGGGCACCCATCCGCTTCATGTCCTGCTCCTCGTGCAGGCCGTGGATCACCGACCCGGCACCGAGGAACATCAGCGCCTTGAAGAACGCATGGGTGACCATGTGGAAGATGGCGGCGACGAAGCTGCCCGTACCGACCGCGAGCACCATGTAGCCGAGCTGGCTGACGGTCGAGTAGGCGAGCACCTTCTTGATGTCGTCCTGCGCGCAGGCCACGGTCGCGGCGAACAACGCGGTGAGCGCGCCCACCGACGCGATGATCGTCATCGCCATCGGATCCGCGTGCTCGAGGATCGGAGCGACGCGGCACAGCAGGTAGACACCCGCGGTGACCATGGTCGCGGCATGGATGAGGGCGGAGACCGGAGTCGGGCCCTCCATCGCGTCGGGCAACCACACGTAGAGCGGAAGCTGGGCCGACTTGCCGCACGCGCCGACGAACAAGAGGAGCGCGACGGCGGTGGCGGTGGTCTCGGTCATCCTCTCGACGCCTTCGCCGAGCACCGTCGCGTAGTCGAGTGACCCGACGGTGGCGAAGATCAGGAACATCGCGACCATGAACCCGAAGTCACCGACCCGGTTGGTGACGAACGCCTTCTTGCCCGCGACGGCCGCGCTGTTCCGGGTGAACCAGAACGAGATGAGGAAGTACGAGCAGGCGCCCACACCCTCCCACCCGAGGAAGCTGAGGAGGAAGTTGTCGGCCAGCACCAGCGTGAGCATCGAGAACACGAACAGGTTCAGGTAGGTGAAGAACCTGGGGAAGTCGCGATCGCCGTGCATGTAGCCGATCGAGTACAGGTGGATCAGGCTGCCGATCCCGGTGACGAACAGCGCCATCGTGATGCTGAGCGGGTCCGCGAGGAAGGCGAAGTCGACGTGCAGGCCGCCGACGGGGATCCACGTGAACAGCGTCGTCACGTGGTGGCGGTCGTGACCGTCGACCGCGACGAGGGCGAAGAACATCGCCACCGTCGCCACGAAGGCGCTGCCGCACATCGCCGTCGCCAGCCATCCCGCCCATGGGTCGCCCAGGCGGCGCCCGGCGACGAGCAGCGTCAGGAACCCGACCAGCGGGAAGGCAGGGATCAGCCAGGTGAGATCGAGAGCTTCCAAGAGGTCAGCCTCTGAGGTAGTGGAGGTCGTCGGCGGTGGCGCCGGAGCGGCGGCGGTAGATGGCGACGATGATCCCGAGGCCGACCACGACCTCGGCTGCAGCCACCACCAGGACGAAGAAGACGACGACCTGCCCGCCGATGTCGTTGAGCATGCGGGCGAAGGTCACGAACGAGAGGTTCACCGCGTTGAGCATCAGCTCGACGCACATGAACATCACCAGCACGTTCCGACGGATCATCAGGCCGATCGCGCCGATCGTGAACAGCAACGCGGAGAGGATGAGGTACCACTCGCCGGGAACGCTCACGACTCCCCTTCCCGGTTGGCCGCTCCGGCCGCTTCGATCTCGTCGGACTGCGACGCCTTGCGGCTGGAGGCCAGCTCGGCCTCCGACTCGGCCCGGAACCGCTCCTCCTCCTCGCGCATCGCGATGAGCTCGGCTCGCGGCGGCCGGCGGGCGAGCACGACGGCGCCGACGACGGCGATCACCAGCAGCACCGCGGTGACCTCGAACGGCAGCAGGAAGTCGGTGAAGAGGCTGCGGCCGAGGAGCTCGACGTTCTCACCCGGCGCGTCGGCGGCACCGCGTGCGGCCCGCTGACCGGTTGCCCAATTCGCGCGGCCACCGATCACGAGGACGAGCAGTGCGATGAGGAGCCCGAAACCGATGGCCAGCGGCCGCTGCCCCCGCAGAGGCTCGAGCGTCGGGTCCTCTTCGCGATCGACGCCGAGCAGCATGATCACGAAGAGGAACAGCACGACGATCGCGCCGGCGTACACCATCACCTGCACCGCGGCGAGGAAGTGCGCCTCTTGGGCGACGAACAGCACCGCGACGCCGAACAGGGTGGCGACGAGGCAGAGCGCCGAGTGCACCGCGTTGCGGGCGAAGATCACGCCGAGGGCGCCTGCGAGCACGATCACGGCGGAGACGACGAAGACGCCGACGTCCGGGATGGAAGCGGCGAGGAGCGAGCTCATACGCCGCCCCGGTTCCGGGCGATGAACTCCCACGGCTCGCCCGTCTCCTCGTCGCGCTCGGCCTGGGCCGGCTCCGGTGCACGGACGCCGTAGCCGAGCTCACCCGACCACTGGACGCGGCCCTCGAACTCGGCGTTCCCGTGCGGCGCCGTGGCGCGAGCCCACGCCGAGGTGTGCTCGTCGTCGCCTTCGATCCAGTGCTCCCAGGGCAGCTGCTGCGGCTTGCCGTCGTCCGCTACGACGAGCTCGTCCTTCGTGTAGATCGCGTCCTGCCGGTTGGTGAACGAGAACTCGAACAGCTTCGACTCGGTGATGGCCTCCGTCGGGCAGGCCTCGACGCAGAGGTCGCAGTGGATGCAACGGAGGTAGTTGATCTCGTAGACGAAGCCGTAGCGCTCGCCCGGCGACACCGGCGCCTCGGGCGGGTTGTCGGCGCCGCGCACGTAGATGCATCGGGCAGGGCACACACCGGCGCACAGCTCGCAGCCGATGCACTTCTCCATCCCGTCCTCGTAGCGGTTGAGGACGTGACGGCCGTGGTGCCGCTCGGGCTTCGGTCGCTTCTCGTGCGGGTACTCGGTCGTGACGCGCGGCAGGAACATCTGCTTGAACGTCACGCGGAAGCCGTCGAGGCTACCCATGGAGATCTTCCTCCAGGACGGTGTCGCGGCCGAGCTGCAGCGACCGGATGAGCATGACCGCGCACAGGAGCCCTGCGCCGAACGCCGCGGCGACGATGAGGAAGCGCTGCAGCGCGGTCTCGGTGTCGACCATGCGGATCGCGGCGATGACGAGCAGCCACGCGAGGGCGAGCGGGATCAGGACCTTCCACCCGAGGTCCATCAGCTGGTCGTAGCGGAGCCGGGGAAGCGTGGCGCGGAACCAGACGTAGGTGAACAGGAACACCAGCACCTTCAGGAGGAACCACACCGGCGAGACGCTGGTGAAGAACGGGACGTCCCACGGGATCGTCGGCCCGCCGAAGAAGAGGGTGACGATCACGGCCGACATCGTCACCGTGTTCATGAACTCGGCGAGGAAGAAGAGCGCGAAGCGGATCGACGAGTACTCGGTGTGGAAGCCTCCGACGAGCTCCTGCTCCGCCTCGACGAGATCGAACGGCGGCCGGTTCAGCTCGGCCGTCGCGGCGATCAGGAAGATGATGAACGGAACGATGCCGAGGCGGATCAGGTTCCAGTCGAGGATGTTGCCGCTCTGGGAGAACACGATGTCGCTCGTGTAGAGCGAGCCCGTCACGAGCACGACCGTCACCACGCTCAGACCGAGAGCCGCTTCGTAGGACACCATCTGCGCGCTCGCTCGCACCGAGCCCAGCAGCGGGTACTTCGAGCCCGACGCCCAGCCGGCCAGCATCACGCCGTAGACCGCGACGGCCGACATGGCGAGCAGGAAGAGGATGCCGACCGGCGGGTCGGCCAGCTGCAGGCGCGTCTCCCGCCCGAACAGCTCGATGGTGCCGCCGAGAGGGACGATGGCGAAGCTGAGGAACGCCGGCACCATCGCCAGGTAGGGCGCGATCTTGAAGACGAGGCGGTCGGCACGGTCGGGGATCAGGTCTTCCTTGAAGAAGAACTTGATGCCGTCCGCGAGCGTCTGGAGGATGCCCCACGGACCGGCCCGGTTCGGTCCGATCCGGTTCTGCATGTCGGCGATGACCTTGCGCTCGAACCAGATCATCAACATCACCGCGACCAGCAGCAGCGCGAACGTGAAGACGGTCTTCCCGATCACGATCGCGATCGCGGTGAAGTCGATCTCCTGGTTGAGCAGAGGATCGCCCATCGCGCCCAGCACCGCCGTGCCCAGCACCGACGTCACGGGGTCTCGATCCCGATCTGGTTCGCGGGCGCGCCCACGTCGATCAAGGAGCCGGCGTCGATGCCGGGGACGTTGAACGGCAGCGCGGCCGAACCACGGGGCTGGTGCTCGTCGGCCTCGACGACCACGTTCGCGGTGACCTTGTTGCTGCGCAGCCGGACGGTGCCACCGCTCTTGATGCCCAGACGATCGAGGTCGTGCGGGTTCACCTTGAGCACGGGGTCCGCGGTCAGCTGCGAGAGCGCAGGCGACATGCTGACGGTGATGCCGTCGTCGTAGAGCTTGCGCACCGCGACGAGCCGGAGCGCGTAGGCGTCCGGCTTCACGTCTCGAACGACGGGCGCGTCGCGGTCCCACTCGAACAGCGGCACATCTGGGAACGCTTTCGCCGGGATCTCGGCGGAATCGTTCCCAGAACCGGCGTCGGCACCGGGACCAGGCTCGGCAAGATCGGGCTGGCCCTCGAGGATCGTCTCGCCCTGGGTCTCGGCGTGGAGGACGCCGGGCGTCGACGTGGGGTCGGCCGAGGCGTCGATTTCCGCCGCGCCGCGCGGGGGTTCCGAACCGAGGGGCACGACCACGCCGTCGCGGTGGGCCCGCTGGTTCAGCACGCTGCGGGTGATGCCGGCGAACGCGGGCGCGGTGCGCTCGATCTCGTCCCAGACCTCGTCGAGGGTGAGGAAGCCCAGGTCGGCGTCGAGGCGGGCCGCGAGCTCCACCGCGATCATCCAGTCGGGCCACGCGACGTCGGGTGCGGTCACCTTGGCGCCGAGACGGGTGACCCGTCCCTCGAGGTTCGTGGTCGTGCCAGGACGCTCCGCGAACGTGGCCGCCGGGAGCACGACGTCGGCCTTCGCTACCGACTCGGTGAGGAAGCAGTCGACCGCGACGACGAAGGTCGCCCGGTCGAGCGCGCGGGTGGCGAGCTCACGGTCGGGGAAGTCGCCGAGCGGGTCGGCGCCGAGCAGCACGAGGCCGTGGATCTTGCCGTCCGCGGCTGCGCGCAGGATGCCTTCGGTGTCGAGACCGCGTTCGGCTGGTGCGTTGCCCCAGGCGTCGACGAAGTGCGATCGCCCGGCGGCGAGGGTGACGCGACCGGGCAGGAGGCCGGGGGTGAGGCCCATGTCGAGCGCGCCGTGGACGTTCCCACGGCGAAGCCCCGACAGGAAGCGCACACCGGGCACCTCGGAGAGAGCGGCAGCAGCCGCGACGATCGAGTCGGCTGGCTCCGCGACCGAGGGACGCCCGAGCACGACGACGGGGTTGGCACCGAGCTTCGAGCGGAGGTCGCCGTCGAGCAGCGACCGCACCGCGGTGTGGGCCTCGCCGGGGAGGTACGGCACGACGTCGGTCGCGTAGCGGGTCATCCCCGTGCGCCGTGCGGCGACCTCGATGAGCGGGATCTTCTTGTCGAGCACCGCGCCGCGGAGGCGCAGGTAGAGCACCGGCAGCTCTTCCTTGATGTCGCCGGTGAGGAGGATCACCGCGGAGGCGGAGCAGACGTCGTCGATCGTGGCCTTCGGGAGGCCGAGCACGACGTCGGCCGGCAGGCCATCGCCGAGTTGCGCGTCGACGTTGTCGGTGCCGAGCACGCCCTTGGCCAGCTTGGCCCACGCGTACTGGTCTTCGTTCGGGAGGCGGGCGCCGCCGATCACCGCGACTGCGGCAGGCCCGTACGCCTTCGCCGCGTCGGACAGCCCCTGCGCGGCGGCGTCGAGCGCGTCGGCCCACTTCGACGGCTCGAGCTGGTCGGCCCGGCGCTGCATCGGCTGCCGGAGACGATCACCGCTGTTGACGGCCTCGTACGAGTAGCGGCCCTTGTCGCACAGCCAGCCGTGGTTGACGGGGTCGCTGTCGAGACCCAGGTAGCGGGTGAGGTCGTCCTGCGACGACTGCACGGCGATTCGGCAGCCGACCGAGCACACCGTGCACGTCGACTCGACCTGTTCGAGGTCCCACGGGCGCGCCTTGAAACGGTACGGCCGCGAGAGGAGAGCGCCGACCGGACAGATCTGCACCGTGTTGCCGGAGAAGTACGACGCGAACGGCTGGTCGGGGAACGTGTTGACCTCGGTCTTCGCACCCCGGCCGATGAACTCGATCAGCGGGTCGCCGGCCACCTCGTCGGCGAAGCGGGTGCAGCGGTCGCACTGGATGCAGCGCTCGCGGTCGATGTAGACGAGGTCGGAGAGTGCGATCGGCTTCTCCCAGTGACGCTTCTCCTCGACGAAGCGCGTCTCGCCGGGGCCGTAGGTGAAGGTCTGGTCCTGCAGCGGGCACTCGCCGCCCTTGTCGCAGACGGGGCAGTCGAGCGGGTGGTTGACGAGGAGGAACTCGAGGATGCCGTCCTGGGCCTTCTTCACCTCGGGCGAGTTGGTGATGACCTCTTGTCCCTCGGCGACCGGGACGAAGCACGCGGGCTGGAGGGCGAAACCGCGCGGGCCCTTCACCTGGACGAGGCACATGCGGCACATGCCGACCGGCCGCATGCGCGGGTGGTAGCAGAAGCGCGGGATGTAGACGCCGGCCCGCTCAGCGGCGGCGATGATCATCTCGCCGGGCTTGGCGGCGACCTCCTGGCCGTCGACGAGGATCGTGACGGTGTCGTTCACGACGTCAGTCATACGGACAGGCACCGTCCTTGATGTGGGTGAGGAACTCGTCGCGGAACATCTCGATGGCCGAGATGATGGGCATCGTCGCCGACGGTCCGAGGAAGCAGATCGTGGTCATCGGATACGGCCACGAGAGGCCGGGCGCGATGTTGTCGGAGATGTCGTAGAGCACGTCGAGGTCTTCCGGGCGGCCGTTGCCGGACTCGATCCGGAACATGATCTTGGACAGCCAGCCCGTGCCCTCGCGGCACGGCGTGCACTGCCCGCACGACTCACGTTCGAAGAAGCGGCACACCCGCCACGCGGCGCGAACGGGGCAGGTCGTCTCGTCCATGACGATCACCGAACCGGAACCGAGCATGGAACCGCCGCCGCCGGGCATGACGCCCTTCGCGCTCGATACCTCCTGCGCGCCGAGCGGCACGTCGAGATGCTGCGGCCCGAACCACGGCGACGAAGCGCCGCCGGGGATGAAGGCCTTGATCTCGTTGCCGTTGCGGATGCCGCCGCCCAGCTGGGTGTCGTAGATGAGATCGCGGAAGGTGTTCTTCACCATCTCGATCTCGTAGTTCCCGGGGCGGTTGACGTGACCGGACAGGGCGAAGATGCGCGTGCCGGTGGAGCCGTTGGCGCCGAGGGCGGCGAAGGCGTCGCCGCCGTTGAGGATGATCCACGGTACGTTCGACATCGTCTCGACGTTGTTGACGATCGTCGGTGCGCCGTAGAGGCCGATGGCCGCCGGGTAGTAGGGCGGCTTGATGCGGGGGAAGCCACGCTTGCCCTCGAGCGACTCGAGCAGCGCGGTCTCGTCACCGCAGATGTAGGCGCCGGCGCCCATGTGCACGACGGCGTCGACCGACCAGCCGCTGCCGAAGATGTTCTCCCCGACAGCGCCGTACTCGTAGGCCTCGTTGAGCGCCTGGGTCATCCGCTCGATCGCGAGGGCGAACTCGCCGCGGCAGTAGAGGAAGACCCGGTCGGCGCCGATGGCGTAGGCCGTGATCAGCGCGCCCTCGATCACCTGATGGGGGTCCTCCTCCATCAGCATGTGGTCCTTGAAGGTCGACGGCTCGCTCTCGTCGCCGTTCACGACGAGGTAGCAGGGGTCGGCTTGGCGGCGCATCGACCACTTGCGCCCGGCGGGGAACCCGGCGCCTCCGCGGCCGAGCAGGTTGGCCTTGTCGACCTCGGCCGTGACCTCTTCGCGCGTCATGGTGACGGCGCGGCGGAGGGCCTCGTAGCCACCGTTGTCGACGTAGGTGTTGAGCGTCCAGGAGTTGTCGATGCCGATGCGGCGGGTGACTATCGGCTTCGCGTCGAGTACAGCCATGCGGGTTACTGCCTCTCTCCGGTGCCGCGTTCGCTGGCGGTGTCGCCCTTCTCCTTCACCTGCTGCACGTCCTTCGCTGCACGACGCACATCGCGAGCCGAATCCGGCTGGTCGCCCGCGGGCTTGGCCGCTTCACGTCCGGCCTCGGCGCCTTCGGCACCGACGACGGGACCGGGAGCGGAAGGTCCACCGGCACCGACCTTCAGCCCGAACGTGCGGCGAACTCGTGAGAGCGTGCCGTGGGGCGGGATCGTGTCGTCGAGGCGCCCGGCCCGCAGGTCGTCGGCGAGCGAGTCGAAGTCGTCGTTCGTCACGTCGCCGAAGAAGCGCCAGTTCACCGTGAGGCACGGCGCGTTCGCGCACAAGCCGATGCACTCGACCTCTTCGAGGGTGAACATGCCATCGGGGGTGGAGCCGCCCGAACTGCAGCCGAGCTTCTCCTCCGCGTGCTCGAGCAGCTCGTAGCCGCCGTTGAGCATGCAGGCGATGTTCGTGCACACCGACACCAGGTACTTGCCGACCGGGTGGGTGAAGAACATGTCGTAGAAGCTGGCCGTGCCGTACACCTCGGCCGCCGTCAGGTCGAGCAGCTCGGCGACGTGCTCGATGCCCTCCTTGGTCAGGTAGCCGTTCTGCTCCTGCACGAGATGGAGCAGCGGGATCATCGCCGACCGCTTCTGCGGATACAGCGAGATCGTGAGCCGCGCTCGCTCGACGTTGTCCTTGGTGAGGCGGGACATCTAGCGGTCGACCTCCCCCATCACCGGATCGACCGACGAGATGATCGCGACGGCGTCGGCGACGAGGCCGCCGCGGAGCATCACCGGAAGCGTCTGCAGGTTCACGAACGACGGCCCCCGGATGTGCATGCGGTACGGCTTCGCCGATCCGTCGGACACGAGGTAGCACCCGACCTCGCCGCGCGGCGACTCGATGCCGACGTACACCTCGCCCTCCGGGACGCGGAAGCCCTCGGTGAAGATCTTGAAGTGGTGGATCAACGCCTCCATCGACTCGTCGATGCGAGCGCGGGGCGGCGGCGTGACCTTCTTGTCCTGGACCTTGTAGTCGCCGGCCGGCATGACCTCGACGATCTGGCGGACGAGCTTGATCGACTCGCGGATCTCGTTGAGGCGGATCGCGTAACGATCGAACGCGTCGCCGTACTGGCCGATGATGACGTCGAAGTCGAGTTGCTCGTAGTACTGGTACGGGAGGTCCTTGCGGAGGTCCCATGCGGTGCCGGTGGAGCGCAGGATCGGGCCGGTCGCGCCGAGTGCGATCGCCTGCTCGGGGGTGATGACGCCGACGCCCTCCGTCCGCTGGCGGAAGATCGGCTGGCCCGTCAGGAGCTCGTCGTACTCGTCGAGGCGAGGGCCGATGAGGTCGCAGAGCTCGAGGACGTCGTCGCGCCACCCCGGCGGGAGGTCGGCCGCCACGCCACCCGGGCGGATGTAGGCGTGGTTCATGCGCAGCCCGGTGACCTTCTCGAAGAAGGCGAGGACCATCTCGCGCTCGCGCCAGCCGTAGATCATCATCGACACCGCGCCGAGGTCCATGCCGTTGGTGGCCATGAACAGCAGGTGCGACGACATCCGGTTGAGCTCGCACATGAGCATGCGGATCCAGGTCGCGCGAGCCGGGACCTCGATCTCGAGCAGCTTCTCGACCGCGAGCGAGAACACGCACTCGGTGAAGAGCGGCGAGAGGTAGTCCATGCGGGTGACGTTCGTCGGACCCTGCAGGTACGTCAGGTCTTCGCCGATCTTCTCCATGCCGGTGTGCAGGTAGCCGATCACCGGCTTCGAGCGCAGGACGGTCTCGCCCTCGAGCTCCAACATGACGCGCAGCACACCGTGGGTGCTGGGGTGCTGCGGCCCCATGTTGATGATCATCGTCTCGTCTTCGGTGACCTCGATCGCCACGTCGTCGGGGGTGAGCGCGGGCCCCTCGGGGAGGCGGAGGATCGCGCCCTGCTCGCGGAGCAGCTCGAGCGGATCGGTGTCGCTCCGCGGACGGAGCTCCTGGCCGCCCTCGCTCGTGTCGGTCTCCATGGGGGTCCACGACTGGGTCATCGCGCACCTCCGGTGCTCGGCTGGTTGGGCGCCTTGAATTGCACCGGCACGCGTCCCTGCGCGAAGTCCTTGCGGAGGGGATGGCCTTCCCAGTCTTCCGGCATGAGGATGCGGCTGAGATCGGGATGGTCGACGAAGGCGATGCCGAGCATGTCCCACGCCTCGCGCTCCATTGCTTCGCTGCCGGGCCAGAGCCGGAAGAGCGTGGGCACAGTCGGGTCGCTCTCGGGCACCTGCACCCGCACCCGGATGCGACGCTTCTGCGACAGCGACAGCAGGTTCACGACGACCTCGAAGCGCTCACGCACGATCCCGTCGGGCAGCGAGCGGTCGGGGTTCTGGAGGTGGTCGACGCCGCAGAGGTCGACGCACATCTCGTAGCCGTCGTCCTTGAGCGCCTTCATCACATCCAGGTAGGCGCTGCGCTCCGGAAACACCACCGTCTGGCCGTTGCGCTCCTCGACGAGCGCGCCGTGGACGCGCGCCGGTTCGGGCGGCGCCTCGGGCGCGGTGGTCTCGTCGGTCGTCTCGACGTCGCTCATGTCAGCTGCTCTTCGAGGTGGCGAGGCGGACGCGGACGTTGTCGCCCGCGGGGGTCACGTTGTCGCCGACGTGGATCGCGGCACCCGCACCCGTCTGGTTCCGGCGCTGCGTGATCTCACCGGTCTTGATCTTGTTGTGGAGCGCGAGGATGCCGTGAAGCAGCGTCTCGGGGTTCGGCGGGCATCCGGGCACGTAGATGTCGACCGGAACGATCTGGTCGACGCCCTGGACGATGGCGTAGTTGTTGAACATGCCGCCGGAGCTGGCGCACACGCCCATGGAGATGACCCACTTGGGCTCCATCATCTGGTCGTAGACCTGACGGAGCACCGGCGCCATCTTCTGGCTCACCCGGCCGGCGACGATCATCAGGTCGGCCTGACGGGGCGAGGCGCGGAACGTCTCCATGCCGAACCGGCTGATGTCGTAGTTGGCCGCGCCGGTCGCCATCATCTCGATCGCGCAGCAGGCCAAGCCGAACGTGGCCGGCATCACGCTGTTGCGGCGCGCCCACTTCACCAGCTCCTCGAGCGTGCCGGTGAGGAAGTTGTGCTTGAGTTCTTCGAGTCCGGGCACGGTTATGCAGCCTCCTCGCGTGAGGACACCCGCCGGATCGTTCCCGACGTCGTGCGGCCGGTCGGGATGTCGTCGCTCGCCGATACGCGGAGCCGGCGGCGCGGGCCCCATTCGAGGCCGCCCATGGCGATCTCGTAGAGGAGCGAGATGAACACGATGCCCGCGAACACCACCATCGCCACGAGGCCGAACGTCCCCAACGCCCCGGACGCGACGGCCCACGGATAGAGGAAGATGATCTCGATGTCGAAGATGATGAAGAGCATCGCGACGACGTAGAAGCGCACCGGGAACCGGGTCGCCGGCTCGTGCGTCGGGATGATTCCCGACTCATACGGGAGCGCCTTGGCGATCGTCGGCCGGCGAGGCGCGAGCAGCGACGACGCGACGAACGACAGCGCGGCGAACAGCGTCGCCAGCACCAGCATGGTGAGGATCGGCAGGTACTGGCTCACGAGTCGGCCTTCCCCCGGCTCAGGCGGCGGCCGGTGCCGTCGACCCGGCAGCGCGCGTCGCCATGATCTGCTTGTCGCGACGGTGGAGCAGCACGCAGAACACGATGAAGAGGATGGTGTTGGCCAGGCCGAACAGGGCCGAAGGCTGCCGCAGGTTGCCGAGGTTGCGCTCCATCACGACGCTGGTGATCGGCGCGTCCGGATCGACGACCGGCTCCGCCGGTGCCGATCCCTCCTCGTCCTCGTCGGGCGGGATCGTCGCCTGCACCTGGATCACCGTGTAGTGCGGCTGGTGCAGCCAGCCGCGGAACGGGGTCTGGTTGCGCTCGAGGTAGCCACCCGGGATCCAGTAGTCCTCGCCTCCGGTGCGGTAGCCGGCGATCTGGACGTACTGCTCCGGCGCTTCGAACACCGCTGGAAAGGCGGGTGCAGCCGCAACCTCGCCGCCGCCGTGCCCGCCTTCGCCGCTCTCGCCGGTGAGCACCGCGTCGGCCGTCGCCGTGGCGTCGCCGAGGATCGGGTTGCCCTGCTCGAGCTTCTCCCAGCCGTTCGGGAAGTTCTTCGTCTTGTCGACGGCGGAGTTCGCGGCGACGTCGCCGGTGATGACCTCCTTGACCTCCCAGTGGGGGTCGTCACCGCGGATGCCGATGCCGTAGATCACCCAGATCCAGCCCATCAGCGCGCACCAACCGAAGAGGCCGGCGCCGGCGATCAGGAACCCGAGCCGCGCGCCGGTGTTCGTCGCGACGAGCAGGTACACGCTGCCGCAGAGGATCACGAACGACGTGAGGAAGATCAGGAAGCCGCGAACCTGCGGATCCCACGAGAGGGCGGCGAGCAGGTTCGAGGCGAGCGCGGCCGCCGTCATCACAGTCCTCTCACGTAGTCGACGATCGCTTCGATCTGGGCCTGGGTGAGCACGCCCTTCGTGGCGAGCTGGCCGTCGGCTTCGTCGGCATCCTGCTTGCCGAAGCCCGGCATGCCGCCGCCCTCGTTGCCCCCCATGCCGCGCACGCCGTACGGACGCCCGTACTTCGTGCCCTGCTGGATGAACTGGATCAGGTCCTCACGGTCGGGGAACTGGCGGAGCGCCGCACCGTTCGTGAGGTTGGGGCCGAAGGCGCCGCCGCCCATCTCCTCCGGCTCGCCGTAGGCCCATCCCTGGGTGTGGCAGCGCGCGCAGTTGGTGCGGAAGAGTGTCTCGCCCGACGTCGTGGTCAACCCACTGCTCTTGGCCTCTGCGCTCGCTTCTTCGACCGCGATCCTCTGGGCTTCGGCGTCGGAGACCTGGATGCTCTGGATGTAGTTGACGAGGTCGTCGATCTGCTGCGCGTTCATCGGGCCGCCACCTTCGACGCCCCACGCCGGCATCGGCGTGTTCACGCGGCCGTAGATCAGGATCTGCCGGACCTCTTCCCGGCTGAACTTCTTCAACACGGTGTCGAGGCGAGGCGCCGCCCACTTCACCCGGCGGAGCGTCCCGTCGGCCTCTTCGAGGGTGTAGTCGGCGACGCCGCCCGCCGCGGCCATGCCGCCGTGACAGTCGGCGCAGCCGAAGTGGGCGCCGTGTTCGGGCGAGTCGGTCGGCAGGAAGAGCTGACGACCCCGCTCGATCGACTTGTCGCGGAAGTTCTCGACGGCCCCGGCCTGCCGGCTCGGCTCGTTCAGCCAGTAGATCATCGGCCCGACTGCGCAGATGATCAGCAGCACGAGCGCCCAGCCGAGGAAGCGCTCGAGGCGCGGGCCCTCGAGAGCCTCGTCGTCGTAGTAGGGACGGCGGTTCGGCGCGAGCTCGATCTCGGAGCCGGGCGGCTCCTGTGGATCACGGTTCTTGATCGCGACGATCGCGTAGGCGACGAAGCCGACGACGACGGCGATCGCGATGCCGATGCCGATGCGCTCAGCGGTGCCCGAGGTCGCCTCGGCGCCTGCCGGCGACGTGTTCGACCCGCTGCCCGCAGCGGTGGCGAGGAGATTGACGATTGCTGCGATCATGCGCAGTGCGGACCCTCCGCTTGCTGGCCAGTGGTGTCGACGCCCACCGGGGGACCCTGCGAGAGCGCACCGGTGTCGACGACGACGGCGCCACCCTCGACGCTGACCGGGAACCGGTCGAGGCCGCGAGGAGCGGGGCCGCCGGTCTTCTCACCGACGCGGTTGTAGCGAGATCCGTGGCAGGGGCACTCGAACCACTGCGAGGCCTTGCACCACGGCACACGGCATCCGAGATGGACGCACTTCTGATAGAGGGCGACGAAGCCCTGCTCCATGCCCTCGAGCACGCCACCGGAGTAGTGCTGTGCTGCCTTCTGCACGTCGCCCTTCGGATACGGGGTGACGTAGAAGCGGCCTTCCGGCACGTAGAACGGCTCGCGGGAGTCGTTGATCTGGCTGAGGATGTCGCTCGCCGAACCGGCGCGGATCTTCGACCCGAAGCCGCCCGAGAGCGACGGCCAGAGGAACGCGATCACGGTCGTGCCGAAACCGGCGAGACCGAGGGCGAACATGGTGGTGATGCTCCGGTTGAAGAACTGCCGGCGGGTGACGCCGTAGGCCTCGGGATCGAGGGGCTCGCGAGGAGCGGGCGGCGCCGGTCGGGTGTCGACGAGGACACGCGCCTCGGCCCGCTCGAGCTCACGGCCTGTGCGACGGCTGGTGTCTTCCGCGCGGATCGCCTCGGAACCCTTGTCCTTCTTGCGGGTCTCCCGCGACAGCGCGCCGACGGCCGACTGCCGGTCGCGCGCACGCGTCGTCACGAACGCGAACACGCCGGCGAGGATCACCAGCACCGCGAAGGCGATGGCGAGGATGGCTCCGGTTTCCATGATCGGGCCTCCGTTCCTACAGGTCGAAGATCTCGTGGACGCCCTGGCGCCACGGATAGATGAAGTTGAAGCCCTCGCCTCGGAAGAACGAGCCGATGATGACGAGCACGGCCCAGAACATGAGGAAGAGCGTCATGAGGACGATCGCGAGCTTGCGGTCTTCGGGCTTGTTCGACGGGTTGCGGTCGATGTAGCCGGCCGCGCCGAGGATGATGAGGCCGATGCCCGGGATGGTCACGCCGGCGACCATCGGATGGAACATCGTCAGGAGCTCCTGCAGACCCAGGAAGTACCAGGGCGCCTTCGACGGGTTCGGCGTGAGGTTGAAGTTCGCCATCCCGAGCAGCGGCGCGTTCACGAACGTCGAGAAGATGAGCAGGAACGCGGTGCACACCAGGGCGGAGACGAACTCGGCCACGAGCAGGTGGGGCCAGGTGTGGACCTTGTCGGTCGGGACGGCCTTGACGTCCTGGATCGACCCGGCCTTGACGACGGTCAGGAGACGCTGGGTGTGGCCGGCCGGCCCGACGGCGCCACCGGCGGGAGCGCCCGTCGCTGCGGCAGGGCGGGTGGCGACCGCGGTGCCGCCGCCCTGGGCCTGACCGCCCTCGCCGGTCAGCAGGCGCGCGGGGATCTTGTCGGGGTCGTCGTCGGGACCTGCGCCGGCCCCGCCGCCGCCGTTGCCGCCGTCACCGGCCCCGCCGCCGTCTTCCTTCTTCTCCGCACGCGCCCGCTGCGAGCGCTTGAGGAGGTGTTCGGGGATCTCGGTCATGTGGTGTGGTGTCTCCCCTTCGACCTAGAGCGGACCCGAGATGCCGCCGTCCTTGCGCACCCGCCAGAAGTGGATCGCCATGAAGATGACGATCACGAACGGGAGCATCAGGACGTGCAGGACGTACCAACGGAGCAGGGTGTCGGTGCCGATCTCGACGCCGCCCAGCAGCACGAAGCGGACCTGCTCACCGAAGACCGGGGTGTAGCCCATCATGTTCGTACCGACGGTGACCGCCCAGAGCGCCAGCTGATCCCAGGGCAGCAGGTAGCCGGTGAACGAGAGCAGCAGGGTGAGCTGCAGCAGCATGATGCCGATCACCCAGTTGAACTCACGAGGCGGCTTGTAGGCGCCGTGGTAGAAGACCCGCGCCATGTGCAGGAACACCGAGAGCACCATGAGGTGGGCTGCCCACCGGTGCATGTTCCTCACGAGCAGACCGAACGTCACCGCCGTCTGGAGGTTCGCGATGTCGTCCCACGCCTGCGCCGCGGTCGGCCGGTAGAAGAACATCAGGAAGATGCCGGTGACCGTCAGCATGATGAAGAGGAAGAAGCTCAGGCCACCGAGGCAGAGCGTGTAGCTGACCTTGACCGCGTGCCTCTTCACCTTCACCGGGTGCAGGTGGTAGAGGACCGAGTTCATGATGACGTAGGACCGGTTGCGGGGGCTGTCGGTGTAGCCCTTCCGGAAGATCGACCCCGGTCGGAAGACGGACGTCCAGAACTGCGATCCCTGGAGCCAGTCGGCCATGGCCTGAGGCTTCGGGAGACGGTCCCGGATCGACATGCGCTTCGCCACTGTTCTCCTAGAACCTCATGCCGTAGGCGTAGCCGTGCTTGTTGTCGCGCTGGTGAGGGTCGCCCTCGCGGGGCGCGACTCCCGCCTTGCCCATGATGATCACGCCCGTCGGGCAGCGGTCGACGCAGAGGCCGCACCTGGTGCAGACGTCTTCGTCGACCACGAAGATCACGTGGTCGTCGGGATCGACGCCCGGTTGCTCGGTCTGGACGGCCTCGGCCACCGTGTCGGCGTCGAGCATGTGGATGCACTTCCACGGGCAGATGTCGACGCAGCCCTCGCACATGATGCACTCGGCCTGGTCGATGTGGAGGAACTGCTTCGGCTTGACCGACTTCGCGAGGTCGTCGGGTGCGATCTCCGTGAGGACGTAGTCGCCGGGGAACTCCGGGAGCGGCGGGTTCGCGTCAGTACGAGCCATGTCAGTTGCTCTTCCCGATCACGACGCGCCGCGCACGAGCGGGCGTCCGTAGGCCGACGTGAGCTCCGGTTTCTCGGCCGCCTTCTGGCCCCGCTTCTGCCACTGGAGCCACATCACGATCTGGGCGACGAGGAAGACGATGTAGATGCCCGAGGCGATGATGTCGCGGAGCACCTGCGCGGTGATGACGAAGGTGCCGTTCGGGAGCGGGACGCCCTCGGGGAACAGCACGTTGCCCTCGGCGGAGAAGATGCGGTTCTCGGTGTCGCCGAACGCCTTGCCGATGGGCCCGATCGGGATGCCGATCTTGTCGGAGCGCCAGGCGAGGTCGTTGTCGGCGAGGGTCAGGAACTGATGCGGAACGATGCCGTAGATCAGGAACATCAGGAAGAAGAGCCACGCGCCGGCGACGAAGGCCTCGCCCCACGTGAGCGGCGTGCCGGGCTTGCGACGCTTGCCGACCCAGACGATCGCGCCGGTCATGGCGGCGGTGGCAATCAGCGATGCGAGAAACGCGACCACGTTGGCGTGCCTGTGCCCTTCTCTCCGGTTCTTTCCTCGGGCCCGAGCGGCTCGTGAAACCCTTCACATTCTAGGTCGGGCCCTGTCGCTCGACCTCCCGGTGCAACGGCGAAACGTTCTAGCACGGGGGTTCTCGGACTTCCTATTCGCGCCAGAAGGCGTCAGACGGCCGTCCGGCTACTTGGTGATTTCGTGCACGAAGCGCCTACAGTTCGGCCCGTGACGGAGGTCCCCGAACACCTTCTTCGGCGCTCTCGGGAGCGGAAGGCGCAGGCGAGCGGCAACGCCGAGTCCGAAGCGCCCGCGACCGACGCCGCGGCCAAGTCTTCCGCGGTCGAACCGGCGTCCGGTGGCGCGGCACCCGCGCCGGCCGGAGGCGGCGGCGGAGCGCCGGCGAAGCCTGCGCAGCCGTCGTACG
>DATLGL010000023.1:0-38785 GCA_035540495.1 Acidimicrobiales bacterium | reverse complement strand
GTATGCCGGCGGCCGGGGCCGCCGGGCTCACACACTATGCACGGCGTCCGTCGACCTGTTTTCGTGACGTACGGTTATTACGTGGCTCCGACCGATCCCGCTGCAACGCCACGAGGGCGTGGCCGTCCTCGCATGTGGGCGACCGAAGCCGAACGCGCTCGTGCGTACCGCGAGCGGAAGGCTGAGGAGCACGCGAGCGTCGACGAACTACGCGTCGAGCGCCGGATGCTCCAGCGCAAGCTGAGCGACGCTCTGCGGGGTCGTGAGCGAGCCGAGAAGGCGCTCGAAGCGGCCTCAGCGCAAGCGGACCGGCTCGCGGCCGAGGTCGAACGCGTTCGGGAGCAGCTACGCGACGCCCAAGCTCAGGTCAGCTCGCTGCGAAGGAAGAACGAGGAACTGCTCGCCACACCGGCGCCGCAACCCCTCGAGGCGATGCCCGGAGTGAGCAGGCAGCAGCGGAGGGCGCTGGAGCGGACCAAGCGCAAGCGGGGACGGTGACTGCACCGACCGTGTCGAAGGGACTCCCCAGCACCGCCGGAGGGACTCCCCAGCCGACGGGGAGTTGCGTTTTGGGTCGTCAGATCGCGCATTTCGCTAGTTGTGGCAACGCGCTCGATGTGCGCCTGGGACGACCCGTCCTTCTGGCCGCCGCTGACCGACGCAGCTATCGACGTCGCCGCTCGCGCGTTTCGGCCTCACCTACGAGCGGAACCAGTCGAGCCTTCACCTCGTCGTCCGTCGCGTAGCGACCGCGCTTCTCTGCCGGCAGCACCGTCGACTGGCCGACGATCGCGGCGAGCAGCGCTCGCTTCTCGTCCGTCGATAGCGTCTGCTCCCAGACCCGTCGCAGCTGCTTCGACTTCCCGGCCCACTCCCCAGCAACAGACGTTGTTCCCGTGACGCCGATCCGCCGCTGCAGCTCGTCGATCCGCGTAGCGATCGCCTCGTACTTGGCGATGTAGACGTCGGCCGGGAGGCGGTCGGCCGCAGCCTTCAGCGTCTCGAGCTCGGCGTCCTGGTCATGCAGCTCGGTCAGGAGGCGGTCCGACTCGTCATCGACACGCTCGAGCGCGGCCGTGAAGCGAGGATCGTCGAGCCGCTCGAACATCTTCTCGACGTACACGCGCTCGACGGCTTCGGCCTTGATGTTGCACTGACCGTCCCAGCGGCACCCGTAGACGCGGAGGTTGTTCAGGCCCTGGCTCCCGCGCTTCATGTTCGAGTTCAGGGTGCGTCCGCACACGCCGCAAACGAGCAGGCCGGTCAGCAGCTGCTTCGTTCGATGTGATCCGGGCCCGTGATTGCGTTGGTTCAGGGCGCCGACGAGCCGCCGGTAGAGCGCCTCATCGACGATCGGCTCGATGGCATCGGATCGGCCCATCTCCTTGCCGTTGTGGACGAGGATGCCGGCCACGCGGGGAGCGAGCAGCGTCTTACGCAGCGACGTCAGGCGCCACACGTCGCCACCAAGGCGAGTCTTGAAGCCCTTCGCCTGCCACTCCCCCGCCAGCGTCGACAGGTTCGTCGTGCCGACCACGAGACGCTTGGCCGCGTCTCGGATGAGCGCTGCTTCCTTCTTGTCAGCGATCCAGCGATCGTGCTTCGGTGACGCGCAGCGGCCGCTCTTTGACCCACACCCGCACGCACGGACGTGGCCGAAGCCAGGCCAGCCGGTCGCCGGGAGTCCGCTCGCTCGACGGTCGTCGTGTGCTCGAACCACCTTCTCCCTCACGTCGTCTGAGTAGTACTGGTCCGTCCCGGCGACGATCGTGCTGACGAAGCGGTCACGCGGGTCCTTCGGGTTCCACACACCCTGCTTGGTGTGCACCTGAACGTCACCGCACCGAGCCCAACGGCGGAAGTAGTGCTCCTTGTGGCCGGCATCACGGAACAGCCGGCTCGGCACCCAGGCGACGACCGTGACGGCGTGTCCTTGAGCGGTCAGCTCGGCGACGGTCGCATCGAGCGCAGCCAGGCCGGGCCGCTCACCCTTCCGCTGCCGGTACCGAGTGTCCTCGTTGCCGCTCTCGTCGTCGTCGGTGAACAGCCACTCAGCCTTGGTGCGGTAGTCGTGCAGCTCGCAGATCGCATCGACGTCCTCGGCCTGGCGTCGGAGCTGCTCCTCGGAATCGTCGAACGACATCCGGCGGTAGCGGAGCGCGAGTCGCTCCTTCGGACGCGTCGACACGCGCCCAGTGTGAGTCAGATATGGCAGGTAGTCAACGTCTGCGGATAGAAGTAGACGAGCACCTTCCGGCCCTTGAAGTCACCGAGCTTCACCTTGTCGCCGTTCTGGTCGGGCAGCGCGAACGACGGAGCCTTGTCACCGGGCGCGAGGGGCATGGCGCAGACGGTACTCACGCCCGACGTCCTCGGCGGCGACCACTGACTAGTCCAGTCGGCGCACGCGAAATGCCTCGACCGGGGGATCCATGTGTCGTGGCCTCCTGCCGAGACCTTCCACCGTGAACGCTGACGCGGCGGTCGTCACCGTCACGCTCGAAGTCGGGAGCGCGCCACCACCGAGGCCTCACGTGCCTCTGGCGGTGACCGGTGTCGACGTCGACGTGCTGGTGACGGTGGGGCTTGCCCTCCTCTTCGTCGGCTTCGTGCTGATGCTTCTCGCCCGAACTCGACAGGAGACGCTGCATGCCTAAGTTCCGCAAGATCGCCGCTGGGGTCGCGGCGCTGACTCTCGCCGGCGTCGGCTTCCCCGCCGGCGCGCAGCAGGTGCCCGTCAACCTCGAGAACCCGGCCGGGACGAGAGTCCTGCATGTCGAAGACATGACCGGGACGCAGCTCGCGAGCCTCGACTTCGGAACGCAGCGCACGCTCCCCTTCCGGATCCGGGTCGTCGACTCGAACTTCTCGCGCACGGGGTTCACCGTGAACGCGTCGATGAGCAACCTGTACAAGCACACGAACGGCACGATCGGCGACTACACGAAGAAGATCCCGTCGAGCGAGATCACGCTCGGCTCGCAGCTGAACCCGGTGAACGCTCTCGACGTCAAGGCGGTCGTCCAGCCGCTCGTCGATACCGTCACGACGCTCACCGGCGCCGACGCGCTGCTGTGCACGACGCTCGGAATCGCGACGTCGCTGATCAACGGCGTGACGGGGTGCCAGCTCTCGACCGACGACCTGGTCGGCAAGGTCCAGACCCTGACGACGTCCGTGAGCCTGCCGCTGTCTGACCTGCCGCTCGTACCTCAGAGCCCCGAGTCCGGCAACTTCGCGACGGCCGAGTACAGCGTGGGTGTCGGCGCTGGCGACACCGCCGGTGCGGGCGCTGCGGGCAGCCAGCGGAAGCTGATCGGTGGCCTCAGGAGCGAGACTCTCACCTCTGGGCTGGTCAACGACCTCACGGCGCTGCTCGACGTGAACCCCCGCAGCGATCTGATCGACGACTCGACGATCGTCGCCGGACTCAGCGCAGTGAACGGCCTCGTGGCGACCCTCACGAGCTCGCAGATCACCACGCTGCTCAACAACACCGTGGCGACGGTGAACACCCTCACCGGGACGAACATCCTGTCGGTGTTCGGAACGTACGTCTCGCTGCCGACGCTGTCCGTCAACGTGCCTTCGGGTACGGATCCCGGCAGCTACCGGGGCACGCTGGTGGTCACCGGCATCCAGTGACTGTGCTCGACTGACGTCGTGCGCCGGTTCATCATCCTCCTGTTCGCGGGCGTGGTCCTCTGGACCACGCCCGCTGACGCGATCGAGACGACGACGTTCGGTATCGACGTGGTCGAGGCCGCCGACGACCAACGCCTCCACATACCGGTCAGGGCCGGTGAACGGTCGACCGCCGAGGTGCGGGTGTGGAACAAGCAGGACACGCCCCTGTCGTTGGAGCTCTCGGTCGCGGCCGCCCGTGTGGACGCGAACGGCCAGGCGTCGCTGGGTGGCGACGACGAGCCCGTCGAGTGGGTCTCGCTCGAGCCGGCCACGGTGGAGCTCGGGCCTCGCGCAGAGCGGAAGATCGAAGTTCGAGTCGACGCCCCGCGAAGACTCGACGGGAAGACGAAGGTCGTCGCGGTGCTCGCGCAACCGTCGACCGATCCCGGATCCGATCCGCCTGCGGTCCTCCAACGCCTGGCGATCACGACGTTCCTCGAGCCCGACGAAGACTCGCTGATCGCGTCGCTCGGGCCGTTCCCGTGGATCGCCGGCGGAGTGCTGCTCGTCGTCGTCATCTGGCTCGCCCGGCGCACGTCCGGCCGCACCGACGACGCGCCGAAGGAGGCGTAGCCCCGCAGCGCCGATAGCGTCTGGCGGGTGACCAGCGCAGCGACCGATCTCGACGTCGGCGCGTTCAGCGAGACGCCCCCGTGGACGGTCGACCCCGACCGCCTGGTCTGGCGCCGCCACCTCGACCGAGTCCGCGCCGCCACGCGCGCTGAGGTCCCGAAGTTGACCCGGCGCCGCGTCCTCCCTCCCGGCGCGCGGGTCGTCCGCACCGGCGTCCTCCTCGGCACCGCCCTCGGCGGCTGGTACCTCGGCGAGCGCCGGTCGGGCGATCAGAGCGCGTCTCGAGCCGGCCTCTCGAAGCGACTCCGCAGGGCGTTCGAACGGCTCGGCCCGACCTACATCAAGCTCGGGCAGATCATCTCGTCGGGCGAAGGGATCTTCCCCGAGGAGCTCGTTCGTGAGTTCCGGCTCCTGCGGGATCAGGTACCGGCGGAAGACTTCGATGTCGTCCGCCGTACGGTCGAGCTCGATCTCGGGGCGACTCTCGAAGACCTGTTCGAGCGCTTCGACCGCACTCCTCTCGCGGCAGCGTCGATCGCGCAGGTGCATGCGGCGAAGCTGCGCACAGGCGAAGAGGTCGTCGTCAAGGTCCAGCGTCCGACAGTCGCTGACGCTGTCCGCCGTGACCTCGCGGCGATGAGCTGGATCGCTCCGGTGCTCGTCGGGCGGATACCTGTCAGTGCGCTGGCGAATCCGCCTGCGCTCGTCGACCTGTTCGCGGAGACGATCGTCGAGGAGCTCGACTTCCGGCTCGAGGCCGAGAACATGCTCGACGTCGCGAAGATCCTCGCCGACACCGGGCAGCGCTCGATGGTCGTTCCCCGACCGCACCCGACGCTCGTGACGCCGCGTGTGCTCGTGATGGAGCGCCTCGACGGCTTCTCGTTCGACGACGTCGAAGGGATGCGGGCGGCCGGCATCGACACGTCGGCCGTGGTCAGAGCGGGGATGGTCGCCTTCCTCGAAGGAGCGATCCTCTACGGGGTCTTCCACGGCGATCTGCACGGCGGCAACCTGTTCGTGCGCTCCGACGGACGGGTCGCCCTGCTCGACTACGGCATCACCGGCCGCCTCGACGAGCCGCGCCGGCTCGCGTTCCTCCGCCTGCTCATGACCGGGACCGTCAACGACGTCAAGGGCCAGCTCGCCGCGCTCCGAGATCTCGGCGCGCTGCCGGCCGACGTCGACCTCGACCAGCTCATGGTCGACATCGGCGTCGATCAGCCCGTGAAGGACCCGACGCAGATGGAACCCGACGAGCTGCTGAGCGAGATCCGTGAGATCACGAAGAAGCTGCTCGGCTACGGCGCCAGGATGCCAAAGGAGCTCATGCTCTTCGTCAAGAACATGCTCTTCCTCGACGGAGCGCTGGCGACGCTCGCGCCCGACGTCGACCTGTTCGCGGAGATCACCCACGTTGCGACGTACTTCGCCGAGCAGCACGGCGCCCGCATCGCGGCCGACGTCGGCATCGACCCGCGCCAGCAACAGATCGACCTCGACGGGATGAAGGCGTCGATGGGTCTCACACCCGAGGTCACCGGGATCACCCACCGCGAGCTCCAGGAACGCCGCGCCCTCATTCGCAAGCGGATGGAGGAGCATCGGGGCGCTGGGCGCCGCAAGCGCTGACCTCGATGATCGGTTTCTGCACCGACTCGAACGCGCAGATCCCCGCGACCTTGGTCGAGCGCTTCGGCGTCGAAGTCGTGCCGCTCTCGGTCACCGTCGGCGACACGACCTACCGCGAAGGGATCGACCTCGATGCCGACGGCTTCTACGAGCTGTTCGCCGGCGGCGCGCCCCAGGTAGCGACAGCGGCGCCCGCACCAGGTGCGTTCGTCGAGGCGTTCACTCGGCTCGCCGAGCGGGGTGCTGACGAGATCGTCTCCGTGCACATCGGCTCGAGCGTGTCCGCGACGTTCAACTCGGCCCGCATCGCAGCTGGAATGGTCGACGTGCCGGTTCGCCTCGTCGACACCGGTACCGCATCCTTCGCGATCACCGCGTGCTTGTGGGAGGCAGCGACAGCGGTCGCTGCTGGTGCTTCGGTCGACGAGGCGGTCGCTGCCGCGGTGAACGTGGCTGGCTCGATCACGAACGTGTTCGTCGTTCAGGCCCTCGACCTCCCGGCCGCCGGCGGGCGACTCGCCGCCGGCGTTCCTTCCGAGGGAATCCCTGTGCTGACGCTCGCTGGCGGCCAGATGCGTCCGATCGGCGCGGCTCATGACGTCGACGGCGCCGCGCAGCTGATGGCCGACGCGGTCACGGCCACCGCTCCTCGAGTTCGGGTCGGCCTCGGAATTGCCGATGCCCGCGCCGCGACGATGACGGAGGCGCTCGAACGCCGGCTCCAAGAGGCACCCGAGGTGGTGGAGCTCGTGCGCTACAGGATCGGCCCCAGCGTCGGCGCCCACACGGGGCCCGGTGCAGCGGGCGCGATCGCGTGGCCCGCGTCGAGCGGAAGCTGAGTGGCCGTCGACCGGCACTACGACCTCGTCGTCATCGGCGGTGGTGCCGCCGGGATGTCCGCGGCACGCACCGGGGTCGAGCGCGGCGGGCGCGTCCTGCTCGTGCAGGAGGGACCGATCGGCGGTGACTGCACGTTCACCGGCTGCGTCCCGTCGAAGACGCTCCTCGAGAGCGCCCACGTAGGTCTCGGCTTCGACGCGGCCATGCAGCGCGTCCGTGACGCGGTGGCTCGGGTCGCAGCCACCGAGGACGACGAGGTGTTCGAGCAGGAGGGCATCGAGGTCCGCCACGCGGTCGCCGCGTTCACCTCGCCGACGCAGGTCGACCTCGACGGCGTCCGAGTGACGGCCAAGGCCTTCGTGGTCGCCACCGGCGCCGCGCCCCGCCGCCCGGACATCGGTCTGCATCGCGTGCGGCATCACACGACCGACGACATCTGGGCTCTGCAGACCCAGCCGGCGTCGCTCGTCATCATCGGCGGTGGACCCGTTGGTTGCGAGCTCGCAGAGGCCTTCGCGGCGCTCGGCACGAACGTCACGATGGTCCACTCGCACGACCGGCTGCTGGCAGACCATGAGCCCGAGGCTTCGGCCGTCGTGCAGCGATCGCTCGCAACGCGGGGTGTCGACATGGTGCTCGGCTCACGCGCAGCCTCGGTTCGCGAAGAAGGCGGTAGGATCTTCGTGGTCAACGAAAGCGGTGCGTCCGCGGCCGGCGACGTGCTCCTCGTCGCGACCGGGCGCACCCCCACCGTCGACCGTCTCGGCCTCGACCGCATCAGCGTCGAGGTGACCGGCCGTGGAATCGTCACCGACAAGCGCCTTCGGACGACGGTGGCCGGCATCCACGCCGCGGGCGACGTCACGGGTCGCGCGCCGTACACGCACGCGGCAGACGAGATGGGACGGATAGCGGCCTCCAACGCGCTCGGTCGACTGGCTTGGAGACGGTTCGACGAGCGGACGATCCCTTCCGTCACGTTCACATCGCCGGAGGTCGCGCGCATCGGGATGACCGAAGCTGCGGCCGCCGAGCTCGACATGGGTGCGCGAGTCGCCGAGCTCCCGCTCGACGACGTCGACCGGGCGATCGCCGCGGACCAGACGGACGGCTTCGTGAAGCTCATCGCCGCTCCCCGTCCGTTGACGCGGAACATCGCGGGCGGGCACCTGGTCGGGGCGACGATCGTCGCACCGCGAGCAGGGGAGATGATCCACGAGGTCGTCGTCGCCATGCGAGCCGGGATGTTCACCGGCCGTCTGGCCCAGGCTGTCCACGCCTACCCGACCTGGTCGATCGCGGTGAGGCAGGCGGCAGCGCAGTTCTTCACCGAGGTGAACGGACGAACCGCGCGGCCCGCTCGCCGCTGATCAGTCGCCCTTCACGAACGACGCGTTGTGGCCTGACAAGTCGGCGCCGGTGGCGTCGAGGGCCTGCGCGGCACCGAGGGGGATGAACGTCGCGTTCGCCTCGGTACAGACACGCTCCTTCGAGTCGACGATGCGCGCAGACGCAGCGATCGACTCGTCGTCGGCGGAGTCGATCTGCGCTTCGACCCGATAGTCACGACCGACCCGGACCGGGCTCGAGAACGATGCGCGGCTCTCCTGGGTGACGGCCCACGAGCCCGCTACCGCGATGGCCGCCCACGCCATCGCCTCGTCGAGGATCGAGAGCAGCACCCCACCGTGCAGGTACGTCGGCGCACCGGAGAACTCGTTCCCGAGGTTGAAGCTGGCGACCACGAGATCCCGCTCCTCGTCGTGCTCGAACGGGATCCGGAGCCCGCGGTCGTTCTTGCGTTCGCAGACGAAGCAGTTCGAATCGAAGCCCCAGCGGTCGTTGGTGAGTGGTCGCACGGCGGTTGTTCGTACCCGACGGGGACCGCAGACGGCTACGCGTCAGCCAGGAAGGTCCGACATCTCCGTCGCGCGCCAGCAGTACCAGGCCGCGATCGAGCGGTACGGGCGGTAGCGGTCGCCCAACGACAGGAGCTCCTTCGGCGTCGGCATCGGCCGGATGCCGTGGATGCGAGCGAAGCCCTTGCGGACGCCGAGGTCGTCGACCGGCCACACGTCGAGGCGGCGGAGCTGGAAGATCAGGAACATCTCGGCCGTCCACCTGCCGATGCCCCGAACGACCACGAGCCGCTCGATGAGCTCCTCGTCGCTCAACCGGCCGAGACGGTCGAGCGGCACGGTCCCGTCGACGCTCTTCGCTGCGAGATCGGCAACCGAGCGGGCCTTGGCTGTCGACAGCCCGACGCTCCGCAACTCCTCGTGCGACAGGCGCAGCACCCGCTCCGGAGTCACCTCGCCGTCGATCAGCTCGACGAAGCGCCCGTGGATCGTGGCGGCGGCCCTGCCCGAGAGCTGCTGGAAGCAGATCGCCCTCACGAGCGCCTCGAACGGCGTGCGCTGAGGGGGTCGGATGTCGGGTGGCCCCACACGCTCGATCACCACGCGGATGGGGTCGTCGAGGCCGGCCAGCGCGCGAGCCGCGGCGGTTGGCGTGATGCGGGCCACGAGAGGGAAAGCTTGCCCCATGGCCGAGGACCCCATCCGCAAGATCCTCACGACCTACCGCACGTGGGCCATCGTCGGCGCGAACCCCGACAGGTCTCGCCCCGCGCACTTCGTCCCCGCCTTCCTCCAGCAGCGCGGGTACCGGGTCATCCCTGTGAACCCGCTCCACGAGGGGACCGAGATCTTCGGTGAGCGGTGCTACGCCACGCTGCACGACGTCCCGGAGTCCGAGGGTGTGGAGGTGGTCGACCTGTTCCGGCGAGCGCACCTCGTGCCTGAGCACGTCGACGAGGCCGTCGCCGTCGGCGCGAAGGCGGTGTGGATGCAGTCAGGGATCGTCAACGACGACGCCGCGGCTACGGCACGAGCAGCGGGCCTCGACGTGGTGATGAACGCGTGCCCGAAGGTCGAGATCCCGTACCTGTTCGGAAACTCGTTTCGAGCTCCTGGCTCTGCTGCGTAGTCTCCCCGCCGTGCCGACGACTCCGCGGACCGCTCGCGTCGCGACCGTCATGATGCGCCCCGCCCGGGGCTCCGTCGGCGCGTTGCCGCCCGACTGACGACACGCCCCGGAATGCTCCGGGGCGACGGGTCGACCTCTTCCCCGGACGTCCGGGCGAGGAGGAACCATGACCCGCACCTACATCACCGTCTCGATCCCCTACGTGAACGCCGCGCCGCACGTGGGGTACGCACTCGAGCTCGTCGAAGCCGACGCCGTCGCGCGCCACCGGCGCGCCCGCGGCGAAGACGTGCGGTTCCTCGGCGGCACCGACGACCACGCGATCAAGAACGCTCTCGCTGCCGAGGCCGCCGGCGTACCCGTGGCTGACTACGTCGACGCGAACGCGCGCCGCTTCGAAGCACTCCGCCGGCCGCTCGACATCTCGTTCGACGACTTCATCCGGACGAGCCGTGACCCCCGACATGTCCGAGGCGTCGAGGTCCTGTGGCGGCGGTCGCTCGCGACCGGCGACCTCTACCGCGGTCTCTACGAGGGGCTCTACTGCGTCGGCTGCGAGCAGTTCTACGACGCCGCGGACCTCGACGACGGGCGATGCCCCGACCACGAGATCGAGGTCGAGCCCGTGCGGGAGGAGAACTGGTTCTTCCGGCTGTCGGCGTACACGGCCCCGATCAGGGACGCGCTCACCAGCGGCCGCCTCCGCATCGTCCCGGAGTCGTTCGCCCACGAGGTGCTCGCGCAGCTCGACCGTGGCCTCGTCGACATCAGCGTGTCGAGATCGGTCGAACGTGCTCGCGGGTGGGGCATCCGCGTGCCGGACGACCCGTCACAGGTGGTCTACGTGTGGTGGGAGGCATTGACGAACTACGTGACCGCGCTCGACGTGGCGGAGCCGACATCCCAGGCGTACCACCGGTGGTGGCACGACGCGGACGAGCGGATCCACGTGATCGGCAAGGGCATCCTGCGGTTCCACGCGATCTACTGGCCGGCGCTGCTCCTGTCGACAGGGCAACGCCTCCCCACGACGATCTACGTCCACCCGTACCTCACCGCCGGCGGGCGGAAGATCTCGAAGTCGCTCGGCAACACGGTCGACCCGGCCGAGGTGATCGACCGGGTCGGCGTCGATGCGCTGAGGTGGTGGCTGCTGGCCGACGTGCCGAGAGCCGCAGATGCCGACTACACCGACGACCGCGTCTCCGAACGGGCCGAGGTCGATCTCGTCAACGGCGTCAGCAACCTCGCCCACCGGGTGCTCACGATCGCTCACCGTCCCGACCGCCGCCTCCCGGCACCCCGCCGCCACGATCTCGATCTGCGCGACCACGTCGACGCCTTCGACTTCCGGGGCGCCATAGGGCGCATCAACGCGTTCGTCCGGGCGGCCAACGCCGAGGTCGAGCGAACGAAGCCGTGGCAGCTCCGAACCGACGACCCGGCCTTCGATGCCGTGGTCGGCGACCTCCTCGGACGGCTCGTCGCGCTGGCTGAGGCACTCGAGCCGTTCGTACCAGACACGGCCGACCGCCTGCGGCGGCTGGTCACCGCGGACGCGCACGGACGTCTGCCTGTACCTGAACCGCTACACCGACGGCGTCCGCGATGATGCACCCATGGCCGTGATCCTCGGGCTGGCGGTCGCGGCCGCGTACGGAACCGCCGACTTCTTCGGCGGCTTCGCGTCGCGAAGGTCTCCGCTGGCGAGCGTCGTCGTGCTGTCGCAGGCGGTCGGCCTGGCGCTCATCGCGGTCCTGGCGGTGACGATGGGCGGGTCGATCGGCGCCGGGGAGGTGGGTTTCGCGATCGCCGCCGGGATCATCGGCGGCGGCGGCCTCACGGCGCTGTACCGCGGTCTGGCGATCGGGCGTATGAACGTGGTCGCGCCGACGACTGCAGTCGGCGCTGCGGCGTTGCCGGTGCTCTGGGGCCTCGCTCGGGGGGAGCGGCCGGCCCCCCTGGCGCTGGTCGGCGTCGTTCTCGCGATCGTCGCCATCGTCTTCGTGTCGCGCATCCCGGGCGACGAGGCCGCAGCGGCGGGCGGGCGCGCCGCCCTCCTGCTCGCGATCGCGGCCGGCATCGGCTTCGGGATCGTCTTCATCATCCTGGCCGAGACGGGCGAGGGCACCGGGATGTGGCCGCTGCTGGTGATGCGCTGCACCTCGGTGCCCGCCCTCGCCCTCGGCGCGCTGCTGACCCGGCGATCGCTCGCTCCCGGCGGATGGCCGGGCATCCGGCTGATCGCGGTGACGGGCGTTCTCGATGTCAGCGCCAACGCGCTCTTCGTCGTGGCGACGCGCCAAGGACTGATCTCGCTCGTCGCCGTGATCAGCTCGCTCTATCCCGCGGCCACCGTCGTCTTGGCGCGTTTCGTGCTCACGGAGAGGCTGGGGCGGATGCAGACCGTGGGGCTCGGTCTCGCCGGCACGGGGATCCTGCTCATCGCAACCGCCTGATCGAGCCGGATCAGATCTTGAAGCGCCGGCTCCACCAGTTGGGGTCGCGAGCGTGGGCGTGGAAGTGCGTCGGGATCTGCCGCATGACGCGGTCGACGGAGTAGCCGCCCTCGCCGAAGAGCTCCGTCGCGACTCGTTCGAGGTGGCCCAGCATGTGGTCGAGCTCGCCTTCGGGTGGCTCGACGCCGTGCCGGTTCCACACGACCATCGGCACCGCGCACACCTCGCATTCCGCTACCCAGCAGATGTCGTCCTCGTGGAACCACGGCGTGAAGCGGGCGGCTTCGCAGAGCTCGCACCCGTCGATCTTCCCGTCCGGCCTCACGACGCCCTCGGCCTCGCTCACGACGCCATCCCGACGATCGGCGCGTTGAGGCGGCGGTCTCCGGTCGATCCGAAGTACGGCGCATCGCCGAAGGCGTGGATGCCGCCGTCGGCCGCGACGAACCAGTACCCCGCACCCGACGGCGTCGCCCGCGCGTCGACGATCGGCGCGTTGAGCCGCAGGTGCCCGGTGGAGCCGAGGAAGGTCGCCGCCCCGAAGGCGAACACGCCGCCGTCGGCAGCGACGAGCCAGTACCCGTCTCCCCATGGCGTCGGCACGATCGAGACGATCGGCGAGTTGAGGGCGATGCTGCCGGTCGATCCGTGGAACCTGGCGTCGCCGAAGGTGAAGATCCCGCCATCGGATGCGACCAACCAGTAGCCGCGCCCGCTGGGCGTCGTCGCCATGCTGACGATGGGGCGGTTCAGCCGCATCGACCCGGTGGAACCCAGGAACCGCGCGTCGCCGTGCGTGAAGATCCCGCCGTCGGACGCCGCGAGCCAGTACCCGCCGCCCCCCGGCGTCGACGCCATCGAGACGATCGGCCGGTTGAGCGGTCGTGCTCCTTGGGATCCGAGGAACGGCGAGTCACCGAAGGCGAAGATGCCTCCGTCGGAGGCAGTGAGCCAGTACCCGCCGCCCCCTGGCGTCGAGGCCATCGCGACGATCGGCTGGTTCAGCGTCATGCCGCCCGTCGAGCCGTGGAACGTCGACGCGCCGAAGGAGAAGATGCCTCCGTCGGTCGCGACGAACCGGTACCCGGTGGCCGTTGGTGCCGGCGCGTCACCTGGGATCAGCCGGCCGCCTTCGACCCGCAGCGGAAGCGTGCGCACGGATCGGCGGCCCCCGATCCGGTAGCCCACCCGCGCTGGGTCCCACGCATGGAAGGTCAGCAGCATCGTGCCGTCGAGCCCGACCACGACGTCCGGCGATCCGGGACCCGCGAACGTCGCGCCCGAGGCGAGCAACGGGTGCGGCCACTTCGTGCACGGCCCCACCGGCGACGAGCACCTCGCTACGCCGATCGCGTACGCCGCCGACTCCCAGTGGCTCGCGGCGTAGAGCAAGCAGTGCCATCCGCCTGCGGCGATCATCGTCGGGCCCTCGATGATCGGTTCCTCCCACGGCTGGTCGGTGACCGCGAGCTGAACGGGTTCCCCGACGGTGGCGTTCATCGCCGGGTTCAACCGGTGCGACCAGATCCGCGTCGGCTCACGGCCTTCGATCCCCTCGCTCTTGTAGAGGAGGTACGGCGTCGCGTCGGCGCCGACGAACACGGACGGGTCGATCGATCCCCGGCGATCCATCTGGCAGACGAACGGTTGCTCCGAAGGATCGGTGTACGGCCCCTCCACCCTCGCCGCGGTCGCCCTGCCGATGCAGTGGTAGCCGGTCGTGCGGTGACGGGCCGAGAAGAACAGGACCCACCCCGTAGGCGACTTCGCCACCGCGGGCGCCCACGTCTGCCCCCCTTCCGCCCACTTCGGCAGATCCGGGAGCGCGTCGCGCAGGTAGGTCCACGTCTTGAGATCACCCGACCGGATCACCTGGACGTTGCCGCGCGGCCCGTTCGTCGCGAAGCCGTACCAGACGCTGCCCTCGCGGACGAAGGTCGGGTCGGGGAAGTCGGCGTCGAACACCATCGCGGGTGCCGCGGCCGGTGGCTGCGCGGTCTGCGCGGCCGTCGGGGCGGCGAACGACATCGCCGCGAGGAGCACCGCCGAAACAACGATTCCCAGCCGCATGGTCAGCCCTTGTCGAGCGCCTCTCGGAACGCGGCGACCTGATCACCGAGCTCGGCGACCGACGAGCCGTCGAGCAGCTTGCGCATGAGCGCAGACGCGACCACGACACCGTCGGCCTCCGCGGCCAGACGCACGGCCTGCTCCGGTGTCGACACACCGAAGCCGATGACGACCGGCTTGTCGGTGGCCGCCTTGAGCCGCTTCCCCATCATCAGCGCCGATTCCGCGACGCGATCACGCTCGCCGGTGACGCCCATGAGCCCGACGCCGTAGACGAAGCCACGGGAGCGTTCGACGATGCGGGCCAGGCGGTCGTCGGGCGTGACCGGCGAGGCCAGCAGGACCGTCGCCACGTCCGCTGCGTCCGCGGCGTCGGCCCACGGCGGGAGCTCCTCGAGCGGGACGTCGGGCACGATCGCGCCCGACACGTTGTTGGCGGCGAGCGACGAGGCGAACCGCTCGTGGCCGGCCCGGAACACGATGTTGTAGTAGGTCATCGCCACGAGCGGTACGTCGATGTCGACCGCCGCGAGCGACGAGATGATGCCGCCCGGCGTCGCTCCGCCGTCGAGTGCGGCTTGTGACGCCTCCTGGATCGTCGGCCCGTCCATCACCGGATCGGAGAACGGGATCCCGATCTCGACGGCGTCGGCGCCGGCGTCGGCGAACGCACGCACGACCTGGCACCAGTCGCGACCGAGACCACCGGTGACGTACGGGACCAGGAGCTTTCGGCCCTGGTCTCGACGACCTCGGAGATGGGCCTCCAGATCGATCACGCCAACATCTCCATCGCCTGCGCGGCGTCCTTGTCGCCTCGACCGGACAGCGTCACCAGCACGGTCGACCCGGTCGGGAGCTCGTCGGTTCCCGCCGCGCGCAGCACCCACGCGATCGCGTGCGCAGGCTCGAAGGCCGGGATGATGCCCTCGGTTCGCGACAGCACCTGGAACGCGTCCAGCACCGCTCGATCCTCCGCCATCACGTAGGTGGCCCGCCCGATGGCCGACAGGTGCGAGTGCTCGGGGCCGACACCGGGGTAGTCGAGGCCGGCCGAGATCGAATGCGCCTCGCTGATCTGGCCGTGCTCGTCTTGGAGCAGGAACGACTTCGACCCGTGCACGACGCCGGGGATCCCGTGGTTCACCGCTGCCCCGCCCGCCGGCTCGACGCCGATCAGGCGAGCGTCGGTGTCGACGAAGCCGGCGAAGGTGCCCGCGGCGTTCGACCCGCCGCCGACGCAGGCCACCACGACATCGGGGTCGCGACCATCGAGGATCACCCGCGCCTGCTCGCGCGCCTCGTCGCCGACGATGCGCTGGAACTCGCGGACCATGTAGGGGTACGGGTGCGGGCCCATCACGCTCCCGAGGCAGTAGTGCGTCGTCTCCACGGTCGCGACCCAGTCGCGCATGGCCTCGTTGATCGCGTCCTTCAGCGTGCGGCTCCCGGACTCCACCGCGTGCACCTCCGCCCCGAGGAGCCGCATGCGGAAGACGTTCAGCGCCTGGCGCTCGACGTCGACGGCGCCCATGTAGACGACGCAGTCGAGGCCGTACAGCGCGCAGGCGGTCGCGGTGGCGACGCCGTGCTGGCCGGCTCCGGTCTCGGCGACCACGCGCTGCTTGCCCATCCGCCTGGTGAGCAGAGCCTGGCCGACGACGTTGTTGATCTTGTGGGAGCCCGTGTGGGTGAGGTCTTCACGCTTGAGCAGCACGCGCACGCCCAGCTGCTGCGACAGGCGCGTGCACTCGGTCACCGGTGTCGGGCGCCCGGCGTAGGTCCGCAGGATGTGCTCGTACTCGTCGCGGAACGCGCGGTCGGCCCACGCTTCGTCGAACGCCTGCTCGAGCTCCTCGCACGCGGGCACGAGGGACTCGGGCAGGTAGCGCCCACCGAACTCTCCGAAGCGGCCGGTCTCGTCCGGCCTCGTCATCGTCACGTCGTTCTGCCTCAGCTAGGAATCGTTCTGCCAGTCGTACAACTCGCCGCCGACGCTCTCGTAGGCGACCGGCGCGGCCGCCTTGGCGTTCGCGATGAACGCGCGCAGCTTGCGCGGGTCCTTCTTGCCGGGCGACGCCTCGACGCCGCTGGCGACATCGACGCCCCACGGATGCACCTGGTTGATGGCGTCGGCCACGTTGTCGGCGTCGAGCCCGCCGGCGAGGAGGAGCTTCGTGCGCGGGGGTACGTCCTCGGCGAGGCGCCAATCGAACACCTGCCCCGAGCCGGGCGACGCGGAGTCGACGAGGATGACGTCCGCTCCGTACTCCCCTGCCCGCCGCACGTTGGGGTCGCCGGCGCGGAACGCCTTGAACACCGCGGGCACCCGCTGACGGACCCACTTCGTCTGCTCGGGCGTCTCCGACCCGTGGAGCTGCGCCACGCGAAGACCTGCCTCTTGAACGGTCTCGACGATCCGCTGCGGCGACTGTCCGCGGAAGACGCCGACCGTCACGACCTCGGCGGGAAGGCGCGACGCGATGTCACGAGCCAGAGAGACCGTCACCTGCCGCGGCGACGGGGCGAAGATGAACCCGAGAGCGTCGGCACCGAGGGCAACGGCGAGCAGCGCGTCGTCCTCCGCCGTGATGCCGCACACCTTCACGAACACGCGGACCTCAGCTCCCGCACGGCTGCGGCCGGGTCACCGCTCGTGACGAGGTGCTCGCCGACGAGCACAGCGTCGTACCCCGCATCGGCGAGGCGACGTGCGTCTGCAGGTCCGGTGATGCCCGATTCGGCCACTCGCACGACGCCCGTCGGGATGGCTCCTGCGACGCGCACGGCCCGGTCGGTGTCGACCTGGAACGTCACCAGGTCGCGCTGGTTCACGCCGACGATGCGCGCGCCGGCCGCGAGCGCCCGTTCGACCTCCGCTTCGTCGTGGGCCTCGACGAGCACCGCGAGGCCGAGGTCTGCTGCGAGGTGGTGGAAGTCGCGCAGCTCGGCGTCGTCGAGGGCGGCGACGATCAACAGCACGGCGTCCGCTCCCATCGCTCGGGCGTCGTAGACGTCGGCTTCGCAGACCGTGAAGTCCTTGCGCAGCACGGGGAGCTCGCAGGCCGCACGGGCGGTGGCGAGATCGTCGGCGGATCCCCCGAAGTGCGGTGCGTCGGTGAGGACCGACAGCGCGGCGGCGCCACCGGCCGAGTACTCCTTCGCGACGACCGCGGGGTCGAGCCCGGCGAACAGATCGCCCTTCGACGGCGACCGCCGCTTGACCTCGGCGATCACCGACACGCCCGGAGCTCGCAGCGCACCTTCGAAGTCGCGGAGATCGCTGCCACGGTCGCCGGCCGCCGCTTCGATGTCGCGCCGCGAGCGCGGGTCGTTCGCGGCGCGCTCGCGGTGCGCGGCGAGGATGGCGTCGAGGTACGTCGGCACGAGACCCCCGAGGTTACCGGTGGCTCTCAGCGAGTCGTCGACGTCGTGCTGGTCGGCGGGCGGGCCGTCGTGGTCGTCGCCGGACGAGCCGTGGTGGTCGTGGAGCCCGCACCTCCGGGCGCGGTCGTGGACGGAGCCGGTGCGCCCGTCGCGGGCGGCGCGGTCGTGCCGGAGGTTCCGTCGTCGGGATCGACGCGTGCGGTGCAGGCCGGGATCTGGAGCGGGAACGTCGATGCGTCGCCGACCACGACCGACAGCGGTTGGTTGCCGGTCCGCTGACACTCGAGGGTGTAGCCGACGCGGCCGTTGCCATCGGTGGTCGTCGGGTTCGCGCTGCGCAGACGCCAGTCACCGGCACCGAAGAGCTCGACGCGGGATCCCGCCACGGGCACACCTCGCACGATGCCCTGCCCGTCGACGACCTGATCGACCACCTGGATCACCAGGTTCACGGGCTCGCCGATCGGCGGCGGGTTCGGCGCCATGTCGGACGACACCGACACGCCACGGTACGGACGCACCGTCAGCGCGAGGACCTTGCTCTCCTTCGCCTCCAGGAAGAACACCTCGGGGTCGGTGAGGGCGAGGTTGTCGGGGGCCGGCTTCCACGCCCGCACCCGGTAGCGGCCGCCGACCATCGTCGTGAAGGCGAACGTGCCGTCGGCCCCCGAGAGGATGTCGATCGACCCGCTCGCGTCGCCGACGACCCGCTCGGCTCGAACGACCGCGCCAGGCACCGGGCCCTCGGGTCCGACGACGGTGCCCGAGATGGTCGCCTGGCCCGGCTGCATCGCGATCGTGGTCGTGGTCCGCCCGCCGACGCCGGCGAGGGCGATGCCGCTCAGATCGACAGCGAGGGTGGTGGTCGTCGCCGGAAGGCTGGGCGCGGGAGGCAGCGCCTCGACCTCGCCCTTCGTGCATCCGCTGGCGACGAGCGCGAGCGCGAGCAGGGCAGCGACTCCGACCCAGCGACGACGCGACACTGCCGTCAGCGTAGGGGTGGGAGCGGCTCGATCCGTGCCACCCCTCCGGCGACCTCGACCTCCGCAGGCGCCTCGACGCTCCGGGCCACGAACCCGAGGCCGACCGCGCCGGCAGCCGACGTGACGCGGCCGACGACCTTCCCTTCGTGGACCAGCTCGGCCGTCACCTCGAGCGTCTGCGGAGCGACGATCCGCCGCAGTCGCCGGGGAACGTTGCGACCACGGCTGTCGATGCGCGCCACCAGCTCCTGGCCGGTGTAGCAGCCCTTGGTGAAGCTGACCGACGCGTCGACGAGACCGACTTCTTCGGGGATCGTGTCGTCCGTCAGCTCCGCGCCCATCGCCGGGATGCCGAGGCGCACCCGCAACTCGTTCCACCGGGCGGCCCAGTCACCGTCGACCGCGCCGTCGACGGCGCGACCGACCGCGGCGAGCGGCTGGTCTTCCGACGCACGTTCATCGACCGCGAAGGTCTGCTCGCCGACGAGCTCGACGGCCGCCTTCACCCGGAGCAGGAAGCGGTCGAGCCGGGTGATGACTCGGCCGCCGAACCCGGCATCGACGTCGAGGAGGAACTCGTCGGCAGACACACGGGTCACCCTCACCCACGCGTCGACCTTGCCCTGCGGCTGCAGGATCAGCGACCACGCGGACCCTGAGGGCGCCAGCGCCTCGACGTCCTGCGACAACTGGCCCTGGAGGAACGTCGCGGCATCGGCTCCCGTGACCCGTACGACGTCGCGCAGGATGTTCACGAGCGCACGGCTCCGAGCTTCGTCGCCGTCATGCGCCGGGCCACCGGCACCGCAGCGAGCAGCGCGGCCGCCTTGTTGTTGCACTCGAGGTCTTCGAGCGCAGGGTCGCTGTCGGCGACGATGCCCGCGCCGGCCTGGATCGAGGCGACCCCGTCGGGGCGGACGAGCATCGTGCGGATGGCGATCGCGGTGTCGAGGTTGCCGGAGAAGTCGAAGTACCCGACAACGCCGGCGTACGGGCCGCGCTTCGTCGGCTCGAGGTCGTCGATGATCTCCATCGCTCGCACCTTCGGAGCACCGGACACCGTGCCCGCAGGCAGCGTCGCCCGCAGCACGTCGATCGGGCCCAGGCCCGGACGGAGCGTTCCGGTGACCTGCGACGTGAGGTGCATCACGTGGCTGTAGTACTCCAGCGTGAGCAGCTCGTCGACGTGCTCGGTGCCGAACTCGACGACGCGGCCGACGTCGTTGCGAGCGAGGTCGACGAGCATGATGTGCTCGGCGATCTCCTTCGGGTCCTCTGACAGCTCGCCGGCCATTCGCCGGTCGTCTTCGTCGGTCCGGCCGCGACGCCGGGTGCCGGCGATGGGACGGCTGATCACCTTCCCGTCGATGAGGCGGACCATCGGCTCGGGCGACGACCCGACGACCGTCACCTCGGGGTGGCGGAGGAAGTACATGTACGGGCTCGGGTTCACCTGGCGCAGCGCCCGGTAGAGGTCGAACGGGTCGGCCTGCAGGTCGAGGTCGAACCGCATCGACAGCACGACTTGGAAGATGTCTCCCGAGAGGATGTGCTCCTTGGCGGCCGCCACGGCTGAGGCGTACTGCGCAGGCGAGAACGACCGGCGCACGTCTGGCAAGCCGTCGTCGGGCTGGGGCGGCAGCAGCACGGGCTCGTCGACAGGGCGCGAGCCGTCGGCCGCGAGCTGATCGAGGCGCCGATGGGCCCGGTCGAACGCCTCGTCGAGGTCGTCGTCCGACTCGAGCCCCGCGGTGACGACGTTGCTGATCAAGGTGACCCTCTGACGCCAGTGGTCGTACGCGGCGAGATCGCCGATCACCATCAGCACCGCGTCGGGCAACCCGTGGTCGTCATCCGGGACGTTCGGAAGCCGCTCGACCTCACGGACGATGTCGTAGCCGAGGTAGCCGACGACTCCGCCGTGGAGCGGCGGGAGGTCGGCCAGCACGGGCGAGCGGTGCGCGTCGAGGAGGGCTTCCAGCGTTGCCAGCACACCGCGATCGCCCGGCACCCCTACGGCGAGCTCCCCGTCGATCGCGAGCCGCCCACTGCGCGCGACGATCGTCGTCGACGGCCGCCGTCCGACGAACGACCACCGGCTCCACCGCTCGCGTTCGACAGACTCCAGGAGGAACGCCGTGTCCTCGCTCTCGGCCAGGCGAGCGAACGCAGCGACCGGCGTCGTCAGATCGGCGAGCACCTCGCGCCACACCGGTACGACGGAGTGGGAGCGAGCGAGGGAGCGGAACTCGTCTCTACTGGTCGAGGTCATGCAGGCTGCGGAAGTAGCAGCTGAACTCGCCGGTGTGGCATGCGCCTTCTCCGGTCTGGTCGACGAGGAAGAGCAGCGACCGCCCTTCGCAGTCGACGAACGCCTCCTTCACCTGCTGGAAGTTCCCCGACGTCTCACCCTTCAGCCATCGCTGGTTCCGCGATCGCGAGAAGTACGTCATGCGACCCGTCTCGAGCGTCTCCCGAAGCGTGTCGGGGTTCATGTAGCCGAGCATGAGCACGCGCATCGTCGACGCATCCTGTGCGATGGCCGGTACCCAGCCGTTGGCGTCGAAGCTGACATCGTCGAGTGAGGTGATCGTCTTCACAGGTAGAGCCCCGAGTTGCCTTCGATGCGCGGTGCGGCGACGGCGTGGATGTCGCGCTCCCGCAGGATGAGGTAGTCGTCGCCCCGCACCTCGACCTCGTAGCGGTCTTCGGGGCTGAAGAGCACGGTGTCGCCGACCTCGACGCTGCGCACGTGCGACCCGATCGCGACCACCTCCGCCCACGCCAGGCGGCGCGAGACCTGCGCGGTCGCCGGGATCAGCAGCCCCGCCTTGGTCTTCCGCTCGCCCTCGGTCCCCGGGATCTTCACGAGGATGCGGTCGGCGAGCATCCGGATCGGATGCTTCGCGTCGTCTCCGTCGGGGGCCATCCCCCGAAGGTTAGGTGAGCCCCGGAGCGTCGACGAACGCCGGCGCCGGCTCGCGCAGGTCGACGTCCCCGGTGACGACGGAGGGCCCGCAGCGGACGATGTCACCCGCCTGGAGCACCTGGTCGGCACTCGCATCGACCACGGCGCGGGCGGCGATCGCCAACAGCGCCGGCTCGTCGACGGCGGCATCGGCGAGCTCGCGCAGCACGCACGCCGACTCCGGGCGTGACGGCCGTGAGATCACGACGAGCGCTATCGCCGCGGCCGCCGACGCGACGGTCATCGACGCGCCGTCGGTCGTCGAGCCGATCACCACGAGGTACTCCGGGAGGTAGGCGCGGCCGTCGGTGCGCAACACCACCTCTGCATCGGTGCCCGGCGACGTCACGGGCCTCGAGTCCCATTCGCCGTCGGCGTCGGCCGACCATCCGGCGCCCGGCGGAAGGAGGGGCACGAGCGTCGCGGCCGGCTTCGGAACCACCACGGCGTGGCCGGTCGGCGCGTCGAGGCCCGGCAGGAGGGCATCACCCAGACGATCGACGCTGTCGTGCAGGGCGTTCCACGAGTGGCGGCCGCCGTCGAGGAACGCAAGGAGCGACGGCGGCGCGAGCGCGGCCGCGATCTCCTCGGCGCGGCGCAGCTTCATGTGGCCGGCGAGAGAGGTGAGACAGGCCAGGTGGACGTCGACGACGTCGTCCTGCCGGAGGACGCCCAACCTCGGAACGTCAGGCGCGGCAGTCGGATGACGGTACAGACGGAGCACGGCAGTTGATCCTGTGGCAGATCCGTGCGCCCCAGCGGCTGTCACGGTACGTGTTCGACTGAACACCGTACATGACGAGCAGGACCTACGCGCGGATCCCCGCCGCGGTCGGCCGAGGAAGCCGCACGGCGATCGTGGTGCCGCCGTCGATGCCGTCCTCGATCCAGACCGCTCCTCCGTGCCGCCCGACGATCTTCTTCACGATGGCGAGCCCGAGACCAGTACCTGCAAACGTCTGGCCACCCGCAGCGGACCGCTGGAACATCTCGAAGACCTTCGTGCGGTCGTCGGGCGGGATCCCGACGCCGTTGTCGCTCACCTTGACGACGACGTCGTCACCGCTCGTCTCGGCGCGAACCTCGATGTGGGGGCGACGATCGCTCCGAACGAACTTGACCCCGTTGCTGACGAGGTTCTGGAACACCAGCGTGAGCTGGCCGCGGTCGCCGACGACCTCGGCCGCGTCGCAGGAGAGGTCGACGACGGCGTCGCGCTCCTCGATCGCCACTGCGACGCCGGCACATGCGTCGGCCAGCACTCCGGCGAGGTCGACGTGCTCGCGCTTCGGTTCGCCGCTGCCGGTTCGCGCGTAGCGGAGGATGTCGCGCACGAGGTTGCGCATCCGTTCGAGGCTGGTGAGCGACGAGTGGAGCCACGCTTGGGCCTGCTCCGGGAGCGAGTCGCCGTAGTCGGTCTTGAGCATGTCGAGGAAGCCGTACGCCACCTGCAGCGGCTGCGCGAGATCGTGCGATGCCACCGCGGCGAAGCTGTCGAGCTCCTCGTTCGACCGGACGAGGTCGCGGTTGCGTCGCTCGAGCTGGGTGATGGCGCGGGCGAGCGCGGCGTCGGTGTGCCGGCGGGTCGAGATGTCGCGGGCGATCGCCGATGCACCGACCACCACCCCTGCCGCGTTGATCACCGGTGCGAGCGTCAGTTGGACGTCGATGCGACTGCCGTCCTTGTGCACGCGAACGGTCTCGTGGCTCTCGACGCGCTCACCCCGGCTGACGGAGGCGAGCAGTTGCGCCACCTCGTCGGGCCGGTCGGCGGGAACGATCGTGCGGATCGAACGGCCGACAATCTCTTCTGATCGGTAGCCGTACAGCCTCTCGGCCGCCGGGTTCCACGACACGATCGTGCCGTCCAGCGTCTTGCCGATGATCGCGTCCTGCGACGCGTTCACGACCGAGGCGAGCCATGCGTCGGGATCCGCGAGGTTCGTCGACACGGGGCGCGCGGGGTCGTCGACGACCTTCGTCGCGCCGAACCGTTCCCGCCCGACGACTTCGAGGAGGGAGTTCACGAGCTGGCGGTTCGACGTGCCCTTCTCGAGCACGGCAGCCGCGAGCGACTCCAGATCACCGCGATCGGTGCGTTCGCCTTCCACGTTGCCGCTGAGCACGACGACGAGCGATCCAGGAACCCGCTGCCGGAGCATCGGGAGGACATCCCAACCACTCAGCCCGGGCAGCTCGAGGTCGAGCAGGATGAGGTCGGGCCGGTGCTTCTCGGCCAGTTCGAGCGCGGCTTCGCCGGTGCCCGCTTCACCGACGACCGTGAACCACCCGCTCTCCTCGAGGAGGAACCCGAGGATCTCCCGGATCTCGGGGACGTCGTCGACGACGACGATGGTGTGGGTCTCCTGCGCAGCCACGACGGCTGCATGTTGTCACCGCCGCAGGTGTCGAAGTCGCACCACGTTGCGGATGAGCAGCGCGGCAGCTCCGAGCACGAGGACGAACGGGACGGTGCGCGCGGGACCGTCGGGGAGCAGAAGGAGCCCTCGGGCCGGAGCGGCAAGCTCACCCGGAAGCCCGATCGGCCCGTCGTCGATGGCCGCGCGTGCGGGATCGACGGGCTGCGGCAGCTCCTCGACGACCTGCGGCTGCGGTGGAGCCGTGGGTGCCGGATGCGCGGGCGGAGCGGCGGCGGCCGTCGCCACGGGCGGCGGCGCGGCCGGCGGAGGTGGCGGGGTCTTGCCCGCGGACGGGCGCGGCGGTGGTGGCGCCGGCTGCGGTGTGACCGTCGAGGTAGCCGCCGCCGGTACGTCCTTGATCTGGAGGAAGTCCTCGGTGATCCAGAACGCGCCCGTCGGGCCGCGCACCACCCCGATGCCGACGTGATGGAACCTGGCGTCGAGGATGTTCGCCCGATGCCCCGGCGATGCCATCAGCCGGCGGTGCGCGTCGGCGAGGTCGATGTTCGTCGCGACGTTCTCCCCCACCGCTCCGGCGCCCAGCCGTCGCTTCGACTCGCTCGAGAACCAGTCGTCGTTGTGCGCGAGATCACCGATGTCGATCATGTGCTGCGACCACGCCTCGGCGATGGTCGTCGCAGGGATTGACGGCACGAGCGGTGCGACCCCCGCGGCGGCGCGGTCCGCGTTGATGAGCAGGAGCAACGTCGCCGCCGCGTCGCGATCGGGCTCGCTGGCCGCACGTGCCGGCGCCGCTGGTGTCCCCGCCAACGCGAACGCGGTCACCAGACCGACGATCAGTCCCCGCCCGATTCGCCCCATGGAGGAGTCTCGGATCGGACCGCCGATCCGATGAGCCGGAAATGGGCGTTTTCAGACGAACTTCAGGCCGGCACCGGGCGCACCATCACGCCGGCCGCGGTCATCGCTTCCTTCGCTTCGCCGACGGTGTGCTCCCCGAAGTGGAAGATCGAAGCGGCGAGCACCGCGTCGGCACGACCGTCACGGGCTCCCTCGACGAGGTGGTCGAGTGTGCCGACGCCACCGCTCGCGATCACGGGGACACGGCACGCGTCGACGACCGCTCTCGTCAGCTCGAGGTCGTAGCCATCGCGCGTGCCGTCACGGTCCATCGACGTGAGGAGGATCTCGCCTGCTCCGAGCGCCTCGACCCGGGCGGCCCACTCGACCGCGTCGACGCCGGTCGGGCGTCGGCCGCCGTGGGTGTACACCTCGAACGCGGGACCGTCGTGATCGTCGCGGCGGCGTCTGGCGTCGATGGCGACGACGACGCACTGCGCGCCGAACTCTTCGGCGATCTCGGAGACGACGTCGGGACGTTCGAGTGCGGCGGTGTTGACGCCGACCTTGTCGGCGCCGGCGCGCAACATGCGACGGGCGTCCTCGGCCGAACGGATGCCGCCACCGACGGTCAGCGGGATGAAGACCTCTTCGGCGGTGCGGCGGACGACGTCGAGCGTCGTCTCCCGCTCTTCGTGCGAGGCCGTGATGTCGAGGAAGACGACCTCGTCCGCACCCTGCTCGTCGTAGCGCTTCGCGAGGACCGCTGGGTCACCCGCTTCCTTGAGGTCGACGAACTGCACGCCCTTGACGACCCGACCGCAGTCGACGTCGAGGCACGGGATGATCCTCACGGTCTGCATGCTTCGAGCGCCTCCTCGACGGTGAAGCGGCCCTCGTAGAGCGCCTTCCCGACGATGACTCCCGCGACGCCTACGTCGCGCAGTGCGCGGAGATCGTCGAGCGTGCCGACGCCTCCGCTTGCGACGACCGGAGTGTCGGTGAGCGAGACGAGCCGGGCGTAGCCCTCGAGGTCGGGGCCCTGGAGCATCCCGTCGCGTGCGATGTCGGTGACGACGAACGCCCCCGTGCCGACGAACTCCGGCCAGCGCGCGGCGTCGAGGATCTCGACCCCGCCGCGCTCCTCCCAACCGTGCGTGCGGAGCTCACCGTCGCGGTGGTCGAGACCGATCGCGGTGCGGGTGCCGTAGGTCGACACGAGCTGCCCGGCCCGGTCGCGCTCGTTCACTGCGAGGCTGCCGAGGACGACCCGCTGGATCCCCTGCTCGAGCAGCGACCCGTCGCGAACACCGCCGCCCGTCTGCACGGGGATGCCGACGGCCGCGGCGATCGCCACGACGACGTCGCGGTTCGATCCGTCGCCACGCGACGCGTCGAGGTCGACGACGTGGATCCACTGCGCCCCCGCCGCCTCGTACGCCTGCGCCACCGAGACGGGATCGTCGCCATACACCGTCTGTTGGGAGAAGTCGCCTTGGACGAGCCGCACGCAGCGGCCGCCGCGTAGGTCGATCGCGGGATACAGGTCCATCAGCGGTTCGCTTCGGTCGTGACGTCGGACGTGCAGCGGTCGACGAAGTTCTTCAGCAGCCGCAGTCCGACGACGCCCGACTTCTCGGGGTGGAACTGGGTCGCCCACACGTTGTCGCCGCGCGCCACCGCGGCGACGGTGCGGCCCCCGTAGTCGCAGTACGCGCTGACGTCGTGCGACGCCTCGGCTGCGTACGAGTGGACGAAGTACACCCACGGGTCGCCATCGGGCGACAGGTCGGAGAGCAGCGGGTCGCCCGGCTTCACGATCTCGAGGCGGTTCCACTGCATCTGCGGGCGCTTGACCCCGTCGGGCAGCAGCCGGATGCGACCGTCAAGGATGCCAAGGCCCCGCTCGTCGGGGCTCTCGTCGGAGCCCTCGTAGAGCAACTGCATCCCGACGCAGACCCCGAGGAACGGGATGCCACGATCGACCGCGTCGTGAGCGACGGCGTCGAGGCCCGACGACCGCAGCGCCTTCATGCACGCACCGAACGCTCCCACGCCGGGCAGCACGACGCCCGCTGCGCCCTCGGCTTCCTCGGCCCTCGTGACCAGGCGGGCGTCGGCGCCGACGTGTTCGAGCGCCTTCTGGGCCGACCGCAGGTTGCCGATGCCGTAGTCGAGGACCGCGATCAACGCGCTGTCCTCACAGCGAGCCCTTGGTCGACGGCACACCCGTTCCCTCGACTCGCACCGCGTCGCGAAGGCAACGAGAGACCGCCTTGAACACCGCTTCGATGATGTGGTGGGTGTTCTTCCCGGCCCGCAGCCGCACATGCAGGGTGATCGCTGCGGCGTGCGCGAACGACTGCCAGAAGTGCTCGGCGAGCTGGGGGTCGAACGGTGGCGTGCCGAGGGGCAGTGGATCGAGCGGACCGGGGAACTCGACCTCGTAGACCACGTACGGCCGCCCTGAGAGGTCGAGTGCGACCTCCACCAGCGCTTCGTCGAGGGGCAGGAGGATCGACGAGAACCGGCGGACGCCGGCCTTGTCGCCGATCGCCTCGCGGAACGCCTCGCCGAGCACGATGGCCACGTCCTCCACCGTGTGGTGGGTGTCGACGGCGAGGTCGCCCTCGGCACGCAGGCGCAGGTCGAAGCCGCCGTGCTTCCCGATCTGGCTGAGCATGTGGTCGAAGAACGGCAGCCCGGTGGAGACCTCCGTCGACCCGGCGCCGTCGAGGTCGAGCGCGAGCTCGATCTTCGTCTCGGCGGTCGAACGTGAACGTTCGGCACGGCGGCCGTTGGGAGTCGTCATCCGAGAACCTCTCGCAGGGCGGACAGGAAGCGATCGTCTTCGTCGGGCGTACCGACGGTGACCCGGAGGCAGTTCTCGAGCCTCGGCCACGTCGAGCAGTTGCGCACCAGCACCGACCGGTCGACCAGCGCCTGCCACACGTCGTCGCCCGAGGCCGCTCGGGGACGGAAGAGCACGAAGTTGGCATCCGACGGCCACACGTCGACCGGAAGCTCACGAAGCGCCTGCACGATGCGGTCGCGCTCTTCGACGAGCGCGGCGACGCGCCGCTCCATGTCGTCGGTGTGACGCAGCGCGAGGAGCCCCGCGGCCTGCTTGACCGTGTCGAGGTGGTACGGCAGCACTCGCTTCTCGAGCTCGGCCACGACACCGGCGGCCGCCACCAGGTAGCCCAGGCGGAAGCCTGCCATCGACCACGTCTTCGAGTAGGTGCGCGTCACCACGAGCGGGATGTCGTCGCCGACCATGTCGAGCGCCGTCCACGACGAGAACTGGCCGTACGCCTCGTCGACGACCACGAGTCCGGGCGCGAGGTCGAGCACCGCGTCGACGGTCTCGCGTGGCTCCGCGAGACCCGTCGGATTGTTCGGGGAGCAGAGGAAGGTGAGCGACGGTGACGCATCGCCGATCACCCGCTTCGCCTCGTCGAGATCGAGCGTGAAATCGTCCCTTCGCTGACCGACCGCCACGTTCGTGAACGTCTGATGTCCGATCTGGGAGTGCATCGCGTACGTGGGCTCGAACACCGCGGCGCTGCGACCTGGGCCGCCGTAGGTGAGGAACAGCGTCTGCAGCACCTCGTTCGAACCGTTGGCCACGAAGACCTGTGACGCGTCGACGCCGTGGCTCTCGGCGAGCGCTTGGCGAAGCGCCCGCGCCGAACGATCCGGGTAGCGGTTGAAGTCGATCCGCTCGAGCTCCCCGACCACCTCGCCGACCCACTCGCGGGGCGGGCCGTACGGTGACTCGTTCGTGTTGAGCCGGACCTCGACGTCGACCTGAGGTGAGTGGTACCCCTCGAGCTCACCCAGGTTGTCGGCCGGCTGAGGCAGGCCGCTGCGCATGGTGCCCGCCTTACCTCGGCGTCCGGAGCCGCACCGACTCCGCATGCGCCTCGAGACCCTCGGCCTCGGCCAGCGCCATCACATGCGGTGCCAGCTTCGCGAGCGTCGGCTCGTCGACCGACACGACGTGGACGTACTTCGAGAAGTCGTCGACCCGAAGCGCTCCGGCGAAGCGGGCCGAGCCGTAGGTCGGCAGGACGTGGGACGGCCCGGCGACGTAGTCGCCCACGCTCGCCGGCGCGTAGGCACCGGTGAACACCGCGCCGGCATGGCGAACCAACGGAAGCAGCGACTCGGGATCGGCCGTCATGAGCTGGAGGTGCTCCGGCGCGATCGCGTTGGCCACCTCGATCGCGTGCTCGGGCCCGTCGACGATCGCGACGTACGAGTTCGCCTCGATGTTCGCAGCGATCACCTCTCGCCGCGGGTTGTTCTCGATCAGGTTGCCGATCACGCCGAGGATCCGCTCCGCCACGTCCTCGCTCCACGTGATCAGCCAAGCGAGACCGTCGGGACCGTGCTCGATCTGCACGATGAGGTCGATGGCCGCGTACTCCGCTGGCGTCGTCTCGTCGGCGATCACCACGACCTCCGACGGGCCCGCGAACGAACTGGGTATGCCGACGACCCCCGACACCTCGCGCTTGGCCTGCGACACGTAGACGTTGCCGGGACCGACCACGACGTCGACAGGACGGATGGTCTCGGTGCCGTACGCGACCGCGCCGATGCCGGCCGGACCGTTGATGCGGTACACCTCGTCGACGCCGGCGAGCGCGGCGGCGGCGAGGATTCCCGGGGAGATGGTGCCGATGGCCTTGTCGGGCGGCGACACCAGCACCACCTCGGGCACACCGGCCACGCGAGCGGGGATGACCGTCATCAGCACCGTGCTGATCAGCGGCGCCAGTCCGCCGGGGACGTACACCGCCGCGCGGTCGACCGGGCGGCGGAGCTCGCGGACGACGAGGCCGTCCCGCTCGTGGCGCGCCTCTTCGTGGAGCTGCTCTCGGTGGTAGCTGAGGATGTTCGCCTTCGCGACCTCCAGTGCCTCACGGAGCAGTGGCGGGATGGAAGCGAGAGCGGCATCGATCTCGGATTGGGGCACCCGAAGCTGCTCGACCCGCACGCCGTCGAACTTCTCGGTCAGATCGCGAACCGCGTCGTCTCCCCGCTCCCGCACCTCGGCGAGCAGGGCCTGCACGTGGGCCACGGGCGGTTCGGTCGCCGCGTGGGGACGGGGAAGCACGCCGCGGAGGTCGCCGGTCTTCCCGCGCAGGTCGAGTCGGTTCAGCATGAGGCCGTCAATGCTAACGGCGCGCGTGAACGTGTCCCGGCGGGCGACGTGCGTGCGTTGGGGAAGGATGACGCCATGGCCGCCGACGTCCGTCCCGAACTGTCCTCGCTCTCGACGATGCTCGACGACGTCACGACGCGCCTGGCCGAGATCGCCGAATCGGCGGCGAACGACGACGAGTCGGCCGCTCCCGAGCTGTTCGAGATCGAGCGCGACCTGCAGAGCGCGTCACGTCGCTTGGCGAAGCTGATCAGCGATCTGGCGTAGCGCCCGGCACGACGTCAGACGCGGAACGCGCTCGGGCAGAAGTCGTTCAACACGCACTCACCGCATCGGGGCTTGCGGGCGACGCACACCCGGCGGCCGTGCAGGATCAACCGGAGCGAGAGCAGCCCCCGCTCCGACGGCGGCACCATCGGGTTCAGCACCATCTCGACCTTGACGGGGTCGGTCTCCTCCGTGAGCCCGAGCCGCTTCGACAGACGCAGCACGTGGGTGTCGACGGGGAGGCCCGCCTCGTCCATGGCCACGCTGCGGATCACGTTGGCGGTCTTCCGCCCGACGCCCGGCAGCGTCACCAGATCTTCGATCGCATGTGGAACGTGCCCATCGAATCGCTCGACGACAGCGCTGGCCATCCCGAGGAGGCTCTTCGCCTTCTGCCGGAAGAACCCCGTCGAGTGGATGACCTCCTCCAGCTCGTCGACATCCGCCGCGGCGAGCGCCTCCGGGGTCGGCCACCTCGCGAACAGGCGCGGAGTCACCTTGTTCACGTTCTGATCGGTCGACTGGGCCGAGAGGATCGTCGCGACCAGCAGCTGGAACGGGTCGACGTGGTCGAGCTCGCACAGGTCCTTCGCCGTACCGGGGTACTCGGCGGCGAGCCGAGCGGCGGCTTCCTTCGCCCTTCCCTTCGGGCTGCGCGGACGGGCCATGAGTCGGCGGAGGTTAGTGTCGCCGGTCGTGCAGAACCCGTTGCGGCGGCTCGAGGTGAAGCGCCAGATGCGTCCTGACGACATCGCTGCGGTGTCGGAGCTGCTCGAGCTGGCAGAAGCCGAAGACGGGCACCATCCGCTCGGCGAGCACCAGTGGCTCGACCTCGTCCAGGGCGGTCGAGAGGGGTTCGCGGGGCTCGTCGCCTGGGGCGAGGGCCACGACCACCCCGTCGGGTACGCCCAGGTGTCGAAGGGGTCGGGGACTTGGGCCCTCGAGTTCGTCGTCGACCCCCACCACCGAGCCGCGGACGGCGTGAGCATCGGGAACGAGCTCCTGTCGGAGGCGCTCGGCATCGTGCGCTCCGAGGGCGGCGGACACGTCCACCTCTGGATCTCGAAGCCGAAGCCGTGGCAGGAGGAGGTGGCGGCGACCGCCGGGCTGCAGCGTGGGCGCGACCTGCTGCAGATGCGTCGACCGCTCCCCCTCGGCGAGACGACCGACCTCGTCACCCGCCCCTTCGTCGTCGGGAGCGACGAAGAGGCGTGGCTGGAGGTGAACAACCGCGCCTTCGCTTGGCATCCCGAACAGGGCGACTGGGACCTCGCCACGCTGAAGGCGCGGGAGTCCGAACCGTGGTTCGACCCCGACGGGTTCCTGCTCCACGAGCTCGACGGGCGCCTCGCAGGGTTCTGCTGGACGAAGGTGCACGCTGATCACGAGCCACCGCTGGGCGAGATCTACGTGATCGCGGTCGATCCCGATTTCGCCGGTCGCGGCCTCGGCAGGGCGCTCGTCGTTGCCGGCCTCGACCACCTCACGAAGCTCGGCCTCGACGTCGGGATGCTCTACGTCGACGCGAGCAACGCGCCGGCCGTGCGGTTGTACGACGATCTCGGCTTCACGGTCGACCACGTCGACCGCGCGTACACCGGCGACATCAGCCCGCAGCGGTGACGCCGACGGCGTTTCCGATCGCGTAGGGCACACCGGCGGCGAGGACCGCGATCACCAGCTGGCGCAGGGCCGCTCGCCACGGCGGCCGCCCCGTCGCACGGCCGAGGACGGTACCGATGACCAGCGCCGCGGCCATCGCGAGCCCGATCGAAAGGCCGATGGCAGCGGCTCCACGGGTCAAGAACCACGGAAGCAACGGAACCACTGCACCGACGCAGAAGGCGACGAACGACCACCCTGCCGCGCCGATCGGCGATCCCAGCTCGTTCGGATCGATCCCCAGCTCCTCGCGTGCGTGGGTCTCGAGGGCGAGCTCGGGATGGGCGTGCATCTCCTCGGCGATCCGCTCGGCGATGTCTGGCGCTATCCCGCGGCTGCGGTAGATCGACGCCAGCTCGCGCCGCTCCTTGTCGGGTCGGTGGACGATTTCCCGACGTTCGATCTCGAGCTCGGCCGCGAGCAGCTCCGCCTGGGCCTTCATCGACACGTACTCCCCGGCGGCCATCGAGAAGGCGCCGCCGACCAGTCCCACGAGCCCGGCCAGGCGCACGACGGAAGGAGCAGGGCCGGCACCTGCGACGCCCAGGACCAGCGCCAAGTTCGACACCAGCCCGTCGCTGATGCCGAACACCGCGGCTCGCGCCTTGCCGCCCTGGACGTCTCGATGGTGGTGCTCCGGCTCGAACGGCTCGTGTTTCGCGGTCACCGGCTGCTCCGTCATCTGCGGGCGAACCTACCCGCCCGTACCCTGACGTACATGTCCCGGTACGACCTCTCCTTCGACGACGTCGCCGCGCTGGTCGCGTCGCTCGGCGAGCCGTCGTACCGCGCCCGGCAGCTCTGGGAGGGGTTGTACTCGCATGGCGCCGATCCGGCCGAGCTGACCACGCTGCCGAAGGCGCTCCGGGCGAAGCTGGCGACCGCGGCCGAGATCGCGCCGGCGCTCACGCCGGCGATCGAGTCGGTGAGCGACGACGGCGAGACGATCAAGTGGCTGTGGCGCCTCCACGACGGTCGTGCCGTCGAGTCGGTGCTCATGCACTATCCCGGACGCTCCACGGTGTGCATCTCGTCACAGGCCGGGTGCGCGATGGCCTGCGGCTTCTGCGCGACGGGTCAGGCCGGGTTCGACCGCCAGCTCACCACCGGCGAGATCGTCGAGCAGGTCGTTCGCGCCCGCAGCGCCGCGGCTTCCACCGGGCGTCGCCTCTCGAACGTCGTCTTCATGGGGATGGGCGAGCCGATGGCGAATTACGACTCCGTTTGGCGAGCGGTCGAGCGACTTCACGGCGACGTCGGCCTCTCGGCCCGGCACCTCACGATCTCGACCGTCGGCATCATCCCCGGCATCCGCCGCCTCGCCTCGGAGGCGCTGCCGGTGAACCTCGCCGTGTCGCTGCACGCAGCGAACGACGCCCTTCGCGACGAGTTGGTGCCCATCAACCGCCGGTATCCGCTCGACGCGTTGCACGACGCGTGCCGCAGCTACCTCGACGCGAAGAACCGCCGGCTGTCGTTCGAGTGGGCGTTGATCGACGGCGTGAACGATCGCGCCTCCGATGCGGCCGAGCTCGCGGAGTACGCCCGGTCGCTGGGCGCGCACGTGAACCTCATCCCGCTGAACCCGACGCCCGGCTACCCCACCCGAGGCACCCCGCCTGAGCGCGTGCGTCGCTTCCACGACGCTTTGCAAGCCCTCGGCGTGAATGCGACGGTCCGTCGCAACAGAGGCACCGACATCGACGCCGCGTGCGGCCAGTTGCGGGCGTGCACCGACCGCGTCGAGCTACGGCCGAGGGCGCTGGCAGACTGAGCGAGTGCAGACGCAGCGCTGGTTCAACCAAACGCAGCCCCAGACGCTGCAGATCGCGGTCTTCCTCCTGTACATGAACGCGGTGTTCGCGCTGCTGTTCGGTCTCGATCCCGAGTTCGCCCTGCTCTTCGGATCGGCGACCGTCACCCTGCTGCGCCTGGTCCTCCCGGCCGCGTACGCGGCGGGTGGGTACGGGATAGCCAACGAGCGACGGTGGGGCTACTACGCGGGCTTGGCTGCAGCCATCCTCCCTCTCGCAACTCGCCTGCTCGTGAGCGTTCGCTACCAGATCAACCCGCTCGACTACAACCTCTTGGGTCTGCTGTTCGACGTCGCCCTCGTCGCCCTCCTCGTACACCCCCAGAGCCGCGAGTACCAGAAGATCTGGTTCAAGTAACGGCTCTTTGTGGGCTGCAGGTCTTGCTCAGGCGTCGGCCAGGGCTTCCGGAGCCCCCACCCCCCGGCGCCGCGAGTACCGCGACGCGGTGTCCTGGGCCCCGGATCTACAGGGCCCGACACACCCATCTGCTGAGCATCCTGCCTTGAAGCGGTCGACGTTCGGCGCGACGCTGCCGCGCGCCACGACGACCTATCTTCAGGTAGATGGCGAGCTGGGAGACGGTTTCGGATATCGCTCGTGATCTCCCAGGCGCCGAACTCGACCCCGGCACCGCGGGCAACGCAGCCTGGCGCGTGAACGGCAAGGTCATCGTCCGCCGAAATCCACGGCTCGACAGTCCGGCTGTCGACGAGGTCATCGCCATTCGAACAACCCTCGACGAGCGCGGCGCCCTGCTCGAAGAGGATCCGGCCACCTTCTTGGTCACGGACCGCTGGGCGAAGTCACGGAATACGTCAGTACTCGTCCGGCTTGCGACGGTGGACGACGACCAGCTTCGCGAACTGATCACTGAGGCGTGGAGAGTGCGAGCGAAGAAGTCACAGGTCGACAAGTTCACGAGCTGATGGCTTCGGAAGGAGGCCGTTGTGCGCGCGCTGCGGCTCGTCGTTGGTGGGCCGTCAGTGCGCCAGCCAGCCGCCGTCGACGTTGATGATCTGGCCGGTCACGAACCGCGAATCGTCGGCGACAAGGAACAGCACTGCGCCGACGACGTCCTCAGGCTGCTGCTCCCGCTTGATCGAGCGCTCGTTGATCGTGGGATCGCCTTCAGGCAGCCCGGCGTCGCGAAAGAGCTGGCGGCTGCCGTCACTCATCGTAAATCCGGGGGTCACCGTGTTGACCCGGATCGCGTGCTCACCAAGTTCGCGCGCGAGAGCTCGTGTCAGGGCGATCAATCCGCCCTTCGACGACACGTAGTGAGCGAGGAACGGCACGCCGGCGAGAGCAGTGTTGGACGAGATGTTCACGATCGACCCATTCCGCTGCTCGATCATGTGCGGGACAACCGCGCGCGCACAGAGGAACGGGCCCCGCAGGTTGACAGCCATGACGCGATCCCAGTCATCGACGGTGATCGCGGTGAACGGGCTGATGCCGAGAGTCGCGTAGAGCGCGGCATTGTTCACAAGGAAGTCGATCCGCCCGAACTCGTCGATAGTCGCCTGGACCATCGCCCCTACCGAAGCCTCGTCCGAAACGTCGACTTGGACGGCTATCGCGCTGCCTCCCGCCTCAGTGACCTCGCCGGCAACCGGTTCGGCATCGCCGATATCCGCGACGACCACTTTGGCACCAGCAGAAGCGGCCGCCGCTGCGTACGCGCGCCCCATCCCACGTGCCGCACCCGTGATGATCCCCACATGACCACTCAAGTCGGGCATCGCACATCCCTACACCCGAAGAACGCCCCACAGTACTTCTGGGCCCACGGTGGGTGCGCACCTTCCACAGTCCCCGCCTTTTGCGCATCGAGCGACGACCCGGAGCAGCGAATCGGCGATCTCGAGGACACCGCCGGTGCCTGAACGCGCGCAGGGCACACGTCAAGTGCCAGGTTCTCCGAGATCTCGACTGGCTCGATGAACCACGGGTGTATCGGTCGGGCCTTGGAGAGCTAATACCCGACGGCCTCCGCATGCCGGCGCTGCACGCGGTGGACGAAGCTCCGGGACCATCACGTTGTGGCTCGAAGACGTCGACGACTCCGCGGAGTGGGACCTCGACCGGTACCGCCGCTCGGCCGTGGCCCTCGGCCGCCTCGGGAGCACCTTCCCCGGCGACACTGCGATCGTGCGTCTCGGGATGACACGGCGGTCGATCGCCGGCCTGTTCTTCGGCAAGGTCGTCAACAACGACCTCGCGATCCAGTCGGAAGATGCGTTCTGGGCGCAGCCGGTGATCGCCGCCGCGGTCGACCGCGACTTCCGCCGCGACCTCTTCCGGCTCGCCGACCTGATGCCGGCGATGCTCTCGTCACTCGATCGGCTCCCACGGGGGATGTGCCACGGCGACGCCGCGCCCGACAACCTGCGCGAGCCCGGCGACGGCACGATCGTCGCCATCGACTGGTCGTATGCGAACGCAGGCGAGCTCGGTAGCGACCTCGCCCAGCTCCTCGTCGGCCGCTTCGACGAGGGACAGGAAGAGCTCGACACCGAGTCGATCGCCGCAGCGATCGTCGAGGGATATCGCGAAGGAGTCGCCGAGGCCGCGGACGCCGCTTCCGTCGAGCGGGCATTCGCCGTCCACCTCGCCACCCGGACCGTGTTCGGCGCGCTGCTTCTCGACCGTCCGGACCTCGACGAGGCGAGCCAGGCGCCCATCGTCGCCCGCCGCGCGCAGGTGGCCCGCTTCGGCCTCGACCTCGCGCTGTCCTGCGCGACCGTCAGGTCGGCTTGACGTAGCGGTCGAGGAAGACCTTCATCTCGGCCGCGCAGAGGCGGCCGAACTCGGGCTTCGCGTCGAAGGCGTGCGGCTGCTCGGCGTACATGTGGAGATCGACCGGCACACCGGCTGCCACGAGCGCCTCGTACATCAGGATGCTCGCCTTCGGTGGGACCGTGGCATCGGCGGTGCCGTGGATGAGCATCGTCGGCGGATGTGAGGAGGTCACGTGCGAGACCGGACTGGCCGCGCGCGCTTCCTCCGCCGTTCCGTCACCGGCGATGGTCTGGAACGCAACCCCTCCCGAGGCCCGCTCGCCGTGCCAGAGCAAGGTCGGCGGGTACACGGCCACGGCCGCAGCGACATGGGTGGGCACGCCGTGGTTGCCGCCGTCGCCCTCGAACTGGTCGAGTCCGGGAGTCGCGGCGGCGAGCAACGCCAGGTGAGCGCCCGCGGAGTTGCCCTCGATGGCGATGCGATCGGGGTCGATATGCAGGCGTTCGGCGTTGGCACGCGTCCACCGGATCGCTGCCTTCACGTCGTGGATCTGCGCCGGCCATCGTGACTCCGGCGTGAGCCGGTACTCCGGCGCGACGCAGACGTAGCCCTCACGTCCGAGCAGGATCCCGTAGCCACGCAGCTGCGACCGGTCGCCCTGGCGCCACGCACCGCCATGGACGAGGACGACCGCCGGTGCGTCCGCCACGTCGCCCGGCGGTGTGTACACGTCGCAGCGGAGATCACGTCCCCCGCCCGTACCGAAGACCACGTCTCGTTCCACCGTGACCCGATCGGTCGTCGTCATCCCGTTCCATCCCCCACGTCTTCGGACGCCTAGGTCTACGCGCTTCAGCCGCCGAACGCGAAGAAGCGGGCCTTTCGATAGGCCCGCTTCTTCGTTGCGAGAGGCATCCGGATGGCCCGGTGGCGCCGGCGGCGCCTGGAGCTGGTTCGGCTGATCTCGTTCGCGATCGAGGTGAACTTGTCGTTCGCCGAGGTGCCGATGAGAGCCGCCGACCGCACCGACGGCAATCATCAGCATCGACGCGGTGACGAGGATCGCACGGCGGTCATCCGTCCGCCGGCGGGCCCGCCGTGACACGCTCCTCGTTCGTCGGATCTCGACGTGCGCCATCTGACCAGTCCTTTTGAGCTGTCTGCCACAGCCCCTTCGGGCTACGGCTGACAGTTGTGTCGGTCCTGATGGCTGTTCGTTGAATGATCGTCACGGGGCATTTCAGTCATGACCCGATCGGACTAGGTGTAGTGCCCAGACACGTTGTCGACGCGTGTGATCGGTGGGTGGCCGCCGAGCGCCGTGTGGCAGCGGTGATGGTTGTAGATGTGCAACCAGCTGTCGAGTCGTCGGCGCCGTTCGGCTTCTGAGGAGTACTTGCGGACGTAGGCCCACTCGTCGAGGAGGGTGCGGTTGAAGCGCTCGACCTTGCCGTTGGTCTGTGGTCGGTAGGGGCGGATGTAGCGGGGCATGGCGCCGCCGTCGACGACGGCTTGGATCCAGTCGCTGGAGCGATAGCAGGACCCGTTGTCGGTGAGGACAGCCCTCACCGCGATGCCGTGAGCGGCGAAGAAGGCGCGTGCTCGCGTCCAGAAGCCTGCGGCGGTGCAGCCCCTCTCGTCGTCATGGATCTCGGAGTAGGCGAGGCGGGAGTGATCGTCGACGGCGGAGTGGACGTAGCAGTAGCCGATCGGCCGCTTCTTCTTCGACTGGTGCGCCGACGCGGCACGGCCGTGGGCTCGCCAGCCGCCGCCGGGCGGGATCTTGCCGAGTTTCTTGATGTCCACGTGGACGAGGTCGCCGGGCTTGTCGTGCTCGTAGCGACGGATCACCTCGCCTGTTGGGCGGTCCATCCACGCGAGGCGCGACATCCGGTTGCGGACCAACACCTTGTGCACCGTCGACGCGGGGATCTCGAGCTGGCCCGCGATGCGCGCCGGGCCGAGCTTCTTGTTGCGTCGCAGCGAGGTGATCTTCTTCTCGATCTTGCGCGGCGTCTTGTTCGGCGACGTGTGCGGCCGGCTCGACCGATCGACCCACCACTGGCCGTCTGGGTCGGCGTCGTGACGGTCTCGCCACTTGTAGACGGTGTCTCTCGACACGTTCATCAAGCGAGCCACCGTGGCCGGCGGCGTCCCGGCCTTCAACCGCTCGACGACCTCCTGTCGACCGCGATGGGTCAGGCGAGCGTTACCGTGCAACTGAGCCTCCTGGGGGAACGTGCGTCTTGTGGAAGAGCCACACGTTCGCCCGGAGGCTCAGCTCATCGGTGGACCCGGAGTGTCAGCAACGTCCGTGGT
>DATLGL010000022.1:0-56709 GCA_035540495.1 Acidimicrobiales bacterium | reverse complement strand
ATCGGAGAGCGCGACGTCGAACGCCGGCCCGGAGACGAACGGCACGACGGCCCACACGACGCGCAGCACCCACGGAAGAGCCCGACCGATCGACATCAGCGAGGAACTCTCGCAGACGGCTGCCGCACCGGTCAGATTGGGCCGGGGGTCGTCGGCGGCGGTACCGTGGCTTCACTTCGCCAGCCCTTTCGGCGGAGCTTTGGCGGAACGCAGGGGGACGAGACCATGAGCGAGGTCAGGCTGGTCGACCTCGAGATCATCAAGCGGTACAGCCTGGCGATCCGTCAGGAGACCGCGTCGGCGGAGGAGTTGCTCGCGGTGCTCGATGCGAGCCGCGAGATGGTCGCCGCGGCGATCGGCGACGTCCCGGCCAAGACCTCGAAGCCGCGCTCGAGGCCGAGGAAGGCCAAGTCGTGACGGCGGCCGTGGTGCTGCAGCCCGGGCTGCCAACAGGCGTCGGGAGCCTTCCGTACGACGACGCCAACGCCGCCGCCATCGCGGAGCTCCAGCTCCACCCGGAGCTTCCGGCCGCGCCCCAGCTCCCTCGGCGGTCGTCGAAGGAATCGATGCTGGCCCAGGTCTCGGCGGGCATGGCCGGCGTGGGCGTTCGCGACGACGGACGGCTCACCATCGAGCGCCGGTCGTTCGGCCCGGGCGACACCGACGCGCCTCTCGACGACGCGGCGTGGGGCGGGACGCTCGCCTTCCTCACTGCGGCAACCGGGCGGAAGGGAACGATCAAGATCCAGCTGACGGGTCCGGTCACGCTCGGTCTCGCGCTGGTCGATGCGGGTGCGCGGGCCGCGAAGGCGTTCTCGGTCGCGTCGGAGACCGTGCAGGGACGGGTGCAGGCACTCGTCGCGTCGGCACGCGAACGCGTCCCCGATGCGCCCATCGTGCTCGTGCTCGACGAGCCGTCTCTTGCGCGGGCGATGCATCCGGGCTTCCCCTTGGTGCCGGAAGAGACGGTCGACCTGATCTCGGGGTCGCTCGCCACTGCGGCGTCAGCGGGCGCCGCGGTGCACGGAGTCCACTGCTGCGGTGCCGTCGACTGGTCGCTCGTGCTGCACGCCGGTCCCGACCTGGTGTCGTTGCCAGCGGTTCCCGAGTCGATCGACGATGCCGCCGCGCTGTCGGTGTTCCTCGATCGCGGTGGCTGGGTCGCGTGGGGGATCGTTCCGACCGACCGACCGTTCGGCGACCGGTACGAGACCCACTGGCATCGGCTCGTCGACGTGTGGAAGGGCCTCACCGCCGGTGGATGCGATCCGGTGCGGCTACGCACGCAAGCGCTGCTCACGCCCGCGTGCGGCCTCGCGATGCACGACGAGTCGCAGGTGCCGGTGGTGATGAGCCTCGTCCGCCGCGTCGCGGAGCGCGTCCAGGACCAGGCGTACGCGGCTCGGATGTCCGTCGGCGCCTGAGCCTCGATTGACCTGCTCCGACAACCCCGCCGAGCGGGCGGAAGAGCTCCGTTCGCTCGTCGAGCACCACAACCGCCGCTACTACGAAGAGGACGCGCCGGAGATCTCCGACTTCGAGTACGACGCGCTCGTCCGCGAGCTGCAGTCGATCGAGGAGCAGCACCCCGAGCTGCGGACGCCCGACTCGCCGACGCAGCGGGTCGGCGGCGCGGCGTCGGCGACGTTCGCCCCCGTCGAGCACGTCATGCCGATGATGTCGCTCGACAACGCCTTCTCCTTCGACGAGCTCCTCGGATGGGGCAAGCGGATGGAGCGCTTCATCTCGGGCGACGTGTCGTACGCGTGCGAGCTGAAGATCGACGGTGTCGCGCTGTCGTTGCTCTACCGCGACGGCGTTCTCGAGCGGGGTGCGACGCGAGGCGACGGTCGGGTGGGGGAGGACGTCACCGCCAACGTGCGCGTGATCGACGCCATCCCGAACCGCCTCTCGGGCGACGCGCCGGCACTGGTCGAGGTCCGCGGAGAGGTCTACATGCCGACGGGGTCGTTCGAGGAGCTGAACCGCCGGCAGGCCGAGGCCGAGGCGAGGCTGTTCGCCAACCCGCGGAACGCGGCCGCAGGGTCGCTGCGCCAGAAGGACCCGTCGATCACCGCGAGCCGCGCGCTGTCGTTCTGGTCGTACCAGCTCGGCGCGATCGAGGGCGGCCCGGCGTTCACCCATCACTCGCAGACGTTGGAGTCGTTGCGGTCGTGGGGCATGCCGGTCAACCCCGAGATCCGCGTGCTCGACTCGCTCGAGGCGGTGCACGAGTTCTGCGCCGGCTGGCAGGAGCGACGCCACAGCGTGCCGTACGAGATCGACGGCGTCGTGATCAAGGTCGACGACCTCGCGCAGCGCCGGGAGCTCGGGTCGACGTCCAAAGCGCCTCGATGGGCGATCGCGTTCAAGTTCCCACCCGAGGAGCGGACGACGAAGCTGCTCGACATCGAGGTGTCGATCGGCCGGACGGGCAAGGCGACACCGTTCGCCCGCTTGGAGCCGGTCTTCGTCGGCGGCTCCACCGTCGGGCTCGCCACGCTCCACAACGAAGACCAGGTGCGAGCCAAGGACGTGCGTCCCGGCGACACGGTGATCGTCCGCAAGGCCGGTGACGTCATCCCGGAGGTCGTGGGGCCGGTGCTCGCGCAGCGACCCGACGGGCTGCCCGAGTGGACGTTTCCGAAGACGTGTCCGTCGTGCGGCGAGCCGCTCACACGCATCGAAGGCGAGAGCGACACGTTCTGCACGAACCTCGAGTGCCCGTCGCAGCGGGCCGGCCGCATCCAGCACTTCGCCTCGCGCGCCGCCATGGACATCGAGGGCTTCGGTGAGCAGCGGGCATACCAGTTCACCGGGCTCGGGATCCTCGACGACGTCAGCGACATCTACGCGCTGACGCCGGAGAAGGTCGGGCGGATCGAGGGGTTCGGCGAGGTGTCGATCCGCAACCTGCTGACGGCGATCGAGGCCTCGAAGTCGCGCCCGCTCGGCAACCTCCTCATCGGCCTCAACATCCGAGGACTGGGTACGACCGGTTCCCACGTGCTGGCCCGCGCGTTCGGCCACCTCGACCGGATCATGACGGCGTCCGTCGAGGAGATCGCGGCGGTGGAGGGCATCGGCCCGAAGATCGCGGCCAGCGTGTTCGACTTCTTCTCGTCCGAGGCCAACCGCGCCGTGATCGAGCGGCTACGGGCGGCAGGCGTGAACTTCGAGGGACCGGTCGTCGAGGAGCAACCGCAGACCCTGGCCGGCATGTCGATCGTCGTCACCGGCACCCTCGAGAGCTACTCGCGGGAGGCCGCCGAGGAGATCATCAAGTCGCGCGGTGGAAAGGCACCCGGCAGTGTCTCGAAGAAGACGACTGCGGTGGTCGTCGGCGATGCCCCAGGCGCAGCGAAGCTCTCGAAGGCGGAAGAGCTCGGCATCCCGATCCTCGACGAAGCGGGCTTCCAGCACCTCCTCGAGACCGGCGACCTCCCCGAGTAGCTGACCCCCGCTCGCACACGAGGGGTGATCGTGGGTGGTGGTCCCTACGCGGCGTTGAAGCACCAGGAGTAGGTGCGGACCGCCGAGGTGCCCTCGGTCGACGTCGAGGAGTACTCGATCCGCGCGCAGTGGCGGCCCTCGTCGAGCCGGGAAATCTCCTTGCCCTGGCCGGGCGTGAACGAGAAGCGGTTGATGCCGGCCTGCACGTCGACCTGATCTTCGGGGATCCGCGTCCGGTCGATGTAGATGACGGCTGTGTAGCCGAACGCGAGCTCGACGCCGATCGGCTCCTGACGGAGGACGACGGTGTTCGGCTGGGGGAACACCCGCACGATCCCGTCCCGGCGCACGACGGGCTCCTCGTCGCGACCGGTGTCGAACGCGAGGTACATGAGAAACGCGGCGGCGGCCAGCGCGGCCAGGATCCCGAACTGGAACAGGCGTGCGCGCACGCCAGACATTCTGCTCGTGGGGCCCCGACAAGCCGTAGTCGGAGACGCCGGTGTCCACAGGAACACGGGATCGCGCCGGTAACCTCGACGTGTGGCTCCGCCTCGCATCGCCGAACAGATCGGCCGCGTGCTCGGCGGGCGATACCGACTGGTCGCGCCGCTGGGCACGGGCGCGTCGGCCCACGTCTACGTGGCCGACGACGTCAAGCTGCGCCGTCGCGTCGCGGTCAAGGTCCTGCATCCGGCGCTGGCGCAGGACGAGACGTTCCTCCGCCGGTTCCGAGCCGAGGCCCAGTCGGTGGCTGCGCTCCGCCATCCCCACGTCCTCCAGGTCTTCGACTGGGGAGAGGACGAAGACGGCCCGTGGCTCGTGCTCGAGTACCTCAGCGGCGGGTCGTTGCGCGACATGCTCGACCGGGGCGAGCGGCTCTCGCCGTCACAGGCTCTGCTCGTCGGCCTGCAGGCCGCCGACGCGCTGGCGTACGCGCACCGCCGTGGGCTCGTGCACCGCGACATCAAGCCGGCCAACCTCCTCTTCGATGACGAGGCGCGCCTCGTCATCGCCGACTTCGGCCTCGCACGCGCTCTGGCCGAAGCGGCGTGGACGGAGCCGGCTGGCGCCATCGTCGGCACCGCCCGCTACGCGTCTCCTGAGCAGGCCAAGGGCTCCCGCGTCGACGGCAAGGCCGACGTGTACGCCCTGTGCCTGGTGCTGATCGAGGCGGTCACGGGCAAGGTGCCGTTCTCCGCCGACACCACGATCGCGACGCTGATGGCGCGGATCGACCAGCCGATCCCGGTGCCGCCCGAGCTCGAGGTTCTCGCCGACGCGCTCGGCGCCGCAGGCCATCCCGATCCCGACGGACGCGCCGACGCGTCGGACCTCATCCGGCTCCTGGAGGAGGCGGCGGAGCGGCTGCCCCGACCCGCACCGCTGCCCGTCGCCGATTCGTCTCGTCCCGACGGGCGCACCGCCGATCGGGAACCCGACGACCTCACGGTGTTGCCGGAGTCGACGAAGGCGGCACCCGCGGTCGCCACCGGAACCGCGGCCGGCCCCCGGCTCTTCGACGACGAGATCGCGACGACCGGTGCCGCGCAGGCCGCGGTGCCGTCGAGTGACGTGGTCGAGGAGCGGCCCGCCCGCCGCTGGCGGAAGCGCATCGCGATCCTGGTCGTCCTCCTCGCGCTCCTCGGCGGCGGCGGCATCGCGCTCGCCGCGTCCGGTGTCACGAAGCCGTCGTACGACGTGCCCGATCTGAGCGGGATGACGCTCGAGCAGGCGGCGTCCGAGGTCGACGACGAGAAGTTCGAGATCGTCCAGACCCGTCTCGAGTTCGACGAGTCGGTGCCGAAGGGGCACATCAAGGACCAGTCACCGCTGGCCCGCGACGCGCTGAAGGAAGGCGGCACGATCAGGGTCGTCGTCTCCAACGGCCCCCGGCCGCGGGAGGTTCCGGACCTCGCGAACCTGACAGCCGCCGAAGCGACCGCTGCGCTCGCCGAGCGTCAGCTCCAGTACGCCGAGGGTCCGGCCGTCTACTCCGACACGGTCGAGAAGGGCCGCGTTGTCTCCTGGCAGCCGACCGACACGGCGGCGCGTGACAGCGTCGTCACCGTCGTCCTCTCGAAGGGCAAGGAGCCGAAGGAGATCCCGCGCGAGAGCCTCGCCGACCGGGCCGTCGACGCGGTCACGAACTTCCTCAAGAACCTCGGCTTCAACGTCGGCCGTGAAGAGGCGTTCAGCGACGAGGTCGAGAAGGGCCAGGTGATCTCGACCTCCCCCGCGCCCGGCACGGCGGTGCAGCCCGGCGACGAGGTGAAGATCATCGTGTCGAAGGGGCCCGAGACGGTCGCGGTGCCGAACCTGCGCGGTCTCACCGAATCGGAGGCGCAGTCGCGCCTCGAGTCGGTCGGGCTCCGCCTCGGCGACCGCTACGGCCCGCCGAACAAGAAGGTCTTCGACAGCAGCCCCGCCGCGGGCCAGCAGGCGCGCAAGGGCTCGACGGTCGACATCTACACCCGCTGAGCTCCGGCGTGGGGAAGTTGCGCCCGCCGAGAGGCGCCTGCAAGCCTCCTGGGCCAGTACACGATCCTTGGAGGTAGTTGGACATGGGCGCTCTCGACGGACGCGTCGCCATCATCACGGGAGCCGGTCGTGGCATCGGCCGCGAGCATGCGCTGCTCTTCGCGTCGGAGGGTGCGAAGGTCGTCGTGAACGACCTCGGCGGCGCCGTCGACGGATCGGGCGACGACCGCACGCCGGCACAGCAGGTGGTCGACGAGATCAAGGAGATGGGCGGCGAGGCCGTCGCCAACACCGACAACATCGCCGAATGGGAAGGCGGCCAGCGCCTCATCAACACCGCGGTCGAGACGTTCGGCGACCTGCACGTGCTCGTGAACAACGCGGGGATCCTGCGTGACCGCGTGCTCGTGAACATGACGGAGGAGGAGTGGGACTCGGTGATCCACGTCCACCTCAAGGGTCATTTCGTCCCGACCCGCTGGGCCGCCGCCTACTGGCGTGAGCAGGCCAAGGCGGGCAAGGAGGTGAAGGCGGCGATCGTCAACACCTCGTCGACCTCGGGCCTGCTGGGCAACCCCGGCCAGACGAACTACGGCGCGGCCAAGGCCGGCATCGCCTCGTTCACGGTCATCTGCGCCCAGGAGCTGGCTCGCTACGGCGTCCGGTCGAACGCCATCGCTCCCGCCGCCCGCACCCGCATGACGGAGTCGACCCCGGGTCTCGGCGACATCGTGAAGGCGCCCGAGGACGCGGCCAAGTTCGACATCTGGAACCCGGCCAACATCTCGCCGCTCGTGGCGTACCTCGCCACGGAGAACTGCCCGGCCAACGGCAAGGTGTTCTTCGTCCAGGGCGGCACCGTCAAGCTCTTCCAGGGCTGGACGATGACCGACGGCGTCGAGAAGAACGACCGGTGGACGGTCGCCGAGCTCGAAGCGGAGATGAAGAAGCTGGTCAGCTGACTCGCTGAACGACGCATCACCTCGACGTCTGGAGGCGTTCCGTGGTTTGTACGACCACGAAGCGCCTCCAGAGTCGCGTTCTGGGCTCGGGGCTACCGTTCCCGGCATGACCGCCCCGTTCACCGGCGTCGCCGTCGCGCTGGTCACCCTCTTCGACGACGGCCTCGCGGTCGACCTGGAAGCGACGGGCGCGCTTGCCGCCGGCCTGGTAGAGGCCGGGGTGAGGGCGATCGTCACCGCAGGCACGACCGGTGAAGCGGCCTCGCTCGATCGCGACGAGCGCGTCGCGCTGATCCGGGCGGTGCGCCATGCGGTCCCCGACGACGTCCCGGTGATCGCGGGGACGGGCGCGCCGTCGGCTCGACAGGCGATCGCGTTCACCCGCGATGCGGCCGCCGCGGGCGCCGCGGCCGCACTCGCACTGTCGCCGCCGTCGACCGGCGACCCCCGTCCGTACTACGAGGCGATCGCGTTCGCCGTTCCCGACATCCCGCTGCTCGCGTACCACTACCCAGCGGTCAGCAGCCCGGGCATCTCCCTCGAGCACCTCACCGATCTGCCGGTCGCCGGATGCAAGGACTCGACCGGCGACGTCGATCGCCTCCTCGCCGAGGTGACGACGTGGGACCGGCCGGTCTATCCCGGCTCCGCGGCGATCGCGTACACGGCAGGTCAGCTGGGGTGTCCGGGGGCGATCCTCGCCCTGGCCAACGCAGAGCCCGAGTTGTGCGTCGCCGCCTTCGCCGGCGACGTCGAAGCGCAGAAGGCGCTGTACCCGGCTCATGCGGCCCAGCGAGGGAAGTTCCCCCACGGCATCAAGGCCCTCACCGCGAAGCGCTTCGGGACCTCGACCGTTGCCCGCATGGGCTGAAGTGGTCACCACGGGCGCGATGCAATCGCCCGACCGCGTCATTTTGGTCTCTAGCCCTACTCCGAGTCGCTGCGTCCCGTTACGTTTCCTTTCAACACGCAGGGCCTGAAGGGGTGGCGTTGCTGAGGCGGTGTTCCCCAGCCACCGCCGGTGCCGCCGCCCCCTCAGGCCCTGTGGCGCGCCCGGGGTAGTTTCGGCGTCGCTCATGAGCGCGCCGCCTCCATCGCACCAACCACCCCACCAACACGTACCCGGCGAGCACGATCGACCCGAGGACTACGTCCCTCTCGGCGCGGCTGGCGGGAACGAGCCCGTCAGCGTGGCGTGGCCGATCCTCCTCCGCGACCGGCTGAGCCACCGGGCCCAGTCGAGTCCGCGCTTTCGGTGGTGGGTGCTGTGGACGGTGCTCGCCGGCCTCTTCTCGGTGAACGTGACGTTCACGATCCTGGCCGTCGTGCTGCCGCGGATCGCCAACGAGTTCGGGACGACCGAGAACACGATGATCTGGGCCATCACCGGTCCGATGCTCGCGTTCGGCGTCGTCGCTCCGATCCTCGGCAAGACCGCGGACCTCTACGGTCACCGGCGGCTCTACCTGATCGGGCTCGCCGGATCCATGGTGTTCGCCGGCCTGTCGGCGATCGCGTGGAGCGCCGGCTCGCTCATCGCGTTCCGCGTGCTCGGCTCGATCCAGGGTGGCGCGACCGGTGCGTCGTCGATGGCGCTGATCTTCAACGAGTTCGGCCGCGACGACCGAGTGAAGGCCATGGGCTGGTGGTCGCTCGTCGGTGCGGGCGGACCGGTCATCGGGCTCGCCATCGGCGGACCGGTGATCGACGCGTTCGGCTGGCGGTGGATCTTCGCCGCGCAGGTGCCGCTGTCGTTCGCGGCGCTCGGCCTCGCTGCCGCGGTGCTGAAGGAGACGCCGGGCCGTTCTCGTCACCGACTCGACTGGGCCGGGGCCCTGACGCTGGGCATCGGCGTCTCATCGCTGCTGTTCGCGTTCAACCGCGCACCCGCGTGGGGGTGGAGCGACCCGAGGGTGCTCGGCGGGTTCGCCCTCGCGCCGGTCGCGTTGTTCGGCTTCACGGTCGTCGAGCGGCGGGCATCCGAGCCGCTCCTGCCGCTCGCGGTCCTGCGCCGGCGCAACTTCTCCGTGCCGATCGCGACGTCGACGTTCGGCAACTTCGCCTACATGGGCGGCTTCGTCCTCGCGCCGCTCCTCCTCACCGAGGTCTACGACTACAACGCGTCGAAGATCGGCTTGTTCGTCGCTCTCCGTCCGCTCGCGTTCTCGCTCACCGCGCCGGCAGCGGGCTACCTCGCAGTCAGGTGGGGCGAACGGCGGTCGGCGATGCTCGGCATGTCGGCCGTGGTCATCTCGATGACGGCGTTCGTGTTCGCGACCGACGAGCCCCGTGCTGCGCTCGTGCTCGTCGGGCTCGCGCTCTCGGGCGTCGGGCTCGGCTGCGCGCAGCCATCGATCTCTTCGAGCGTGGCGAACGCCGTCGACGAGAGCGACCTCGGCATCGCGAGTGCGGCACAGCAACTCGTGATCCAGGTCGGCGTCGTCGCCGGCATCCAGCTGATGAGCACGGTGCGGGAGGCGACCGACTCCTTCCGGAACGCCTATCTGATCGGGGCCGTCGCGAGCGTGATGGCCGTCGTCCTCGCGTCGTTCCTGCGAAGCGCGGAGCGCAGCTCGACCGGCGAGCCGCTACCGGTCAGTCGGCCGTGATCGCCTTCAGCCGCTGAGCGATCTCGATCGCCACAGGGTCGGTGGCCGCTCCGGCTTGCTGCATCGACATGAGCTTGGTCATGTCGCCCTCGACCTTGATCTGGCCGGACATGAACGCCTGCATCGCCGCTTGCGCGTTCGCGTCGACGAACAGCGCCTTCGCCACGCTGTAGGGGATCGTGATCTTCACCTCGGCGTCGTCGAGGTGACCGACGTCCATCTGCATCTCGCCCGACGTGGTGTCGATGTGCGCGTCGAGGCGGCCCTCACCGAACGGGACGTCGGTGATCACCTGGTTCATCTTCAGCGGGGGAGCGGCCGCGCCCGCCTTCCCCTTGTACTCCTCACGGATGTTGCGGGCCTCGTCGAGCCACTCGGGGCTCAGGAAGGGGTAGGTCGGCATCGAAATCGAGGCTAACCCCTGCGGTCGGGTACGAAACCACCCGATCGGGCCATAGTCAGCAACACGGAACACAACGAAACTCTGGGGATGGCGATGGCGTCGGTGCCCCAACGCGTCCGCGTGGTGCTCGCCGATGACACCGCGGAGATCCGCATGCTCGTGCGGCTCGGCCTCGAGCTCGACGGCCGGTTCGACGTCGTCGCGGAAGCCGCCGACGGCGAAGCTGCCGTGCGCGCCTGCGGTGAGCACCAGCCCGACGTCGCGGTGCTCGACCTCGCCATGCCGGTGATGGACGGTCTCCAGGCGATCCCGCTCGTCCGGCGAGCTGCCCCGGGCGCTCGGATCGTCGTGCTGTCGGCGTTCTCGTCGAACCAGATGGCGGCCGAGGCCAAGCAGGCCGGCGCGGACGCCTACATCGAGAAGGGCGCGGCGACCGAGCACCTCGTGCGCATCCTCTCCGATCTGGCGGGGCTGCCCGAGCGGTCCGCGGTGCCGCAGGTGCAGCCGCCGACGGTGCTCCGGCCCGTCTCCGCGGTGCCCGTTGCCGAAGTTCCGAAGCCGGCGCGCGTCGAGCCGATCGACGACGTCCTGGAGATGATCCGTCACGAGCTGCGAACGCCGCTCACGCTCGCGAGCGGGTTCGCGGATCTCCTCGCCAGGGCCGTCGACGCCGGCGACGCGGCGGCGGTCTACGAGCGCGTCGAAGACGTGCAGCGCAACATCGGCCACGCGCTCCGCTTGCTCGGGATCCTGGGCGAGGCGCAGTCGCTCGACGAGCCACCGCCCACGAACGGCTACGTCGACGTGGCGGAACTGGTGCGCCACCTGACGACCGACTTCGGGGCCCTCGCCGCGGACCACCGCATCGTCGTCAGCGCGCCGCAGCGCGCCGTCGTCGCCGCCGATGCCGATCGGATCACCGAGATCCTGAACAACCTCGTCACCAACGCGGTGAAGTACTCGCCGAAGGGCACCACGATCGAGGTGACGGTCGCGTCGGTGAAGGATCACGCGGAGGTCGCGGTCCGCGACGAGGGGCCGGGGGTGCCCGAAGCCGACCAGGCACGGGTGTTCGAGCGCTTCGCCCGGCTGCATCGCGACATCGGGACGAGCGGGATGGGACTCGGTCTCTACCTGTCTCGACGCATCGCGCACGCCCTCGGAGGCGAGCTGGTGCTGCAGCGGCCGGGGCCGGGCGGCAGCCGGTTCGTCTTGCGCCTGCCGCTCGCCGGCGGCTGACGGTCAGCTCCGGGCGGCGAGGCCGGCGCCAGGAGCGGCGCACGCATCGCGAGCGACGTCGTCTGACGCGGCGAGGGTGTAGACGACGAAACGCCCGGCGAACGCGGCGATCTCCTCGAGGGGGCCTTCGAGACGGCCGGTCCGGTGGAGGTGGCTGTACGACGACACCGCGCCGACGATCCCCCAAGCCAGCATCAGCGGGTCTTCGTCGCGGATCTCGCCCTGTTCGATGCCCTGGCGGATGTGGTGGGCGGTGTCGTGGGCATGCACGTCGCCGCCCTGCCGGAGCAGCGCCGTCAGCTTGGGATCGAGCGACTCGAGGTCGAACATCGAGTAGAGGCGACGGTGCTCGCTCATGAACACGATCGACGCCTCTGCGCCTTGGCGGATCCTGACCAGCGGCGACGCGGTCGGATCGATCGCGAGGGCCTGGTTCTGGCGCATCTGCTGGCGGCTCATCTCCACGAGCTCCCGGAAGACCGCCTCCTTGTTCTCGAAGTACCAGTAGAAGAGGCCCTTCGCGACCCCAGCGGCGTGGACGATGTCGATCACCCGCGTCTCCGCGTACCCGCGTTCGGCGAACAGGCGGGACGCTTGCTCGAGCAGCTGCTGCTTGCGCTCCTGGCCCTGACGCGTCAGGCGGCGATCGAGCTCGTCGGTCATTCCAGGCCAAATCGGAGCACGTCTTGACCACCCGGTCAAGGGACTTGGCGGACCGTCCGCTACAGTTCGGCCTCGCCATGGCTGCCACCACGCGGGTCGAGCGCATCGAGCATCGCGAGCGCAACGAGAAGTGGAAGAACCCGCCGTTGCGCATCGAGATGGCCGAGTGCATCAACTGCGACACGTGCCTTCGTCACTGTCCGCCGCAGTTCGGCGCCATCTTCAACCACGGCCCCGACGTCATCATCATCCCGGAGCTCTGCTCGGGCTGCGGCAAGTGCCTGCCGCCGGTGTGCCCGGTCGACTGCATCTATCCCGACCCCGACTGGAAGCCCGCGCCGGGCGAGTGGTGGGAAGAGCAGCAGTTCGACGATCCGTACGCATGACGATTGTCTCGCTCCGCGTGCTCCGCTCGACTGTTGCGGCTCGTCGCTGGCGCTTCCCTCGCCGCTGACGCTCGGAGCACGCCTGAGCTACACGTAGCATCGCGGGGTGCCTGACGTCCTTCCTGGCGCCGAACCCGCATCGTTTCCCGGCGGGCCGACCGGCGTCCTCGTCCTCCACGGATTCACCGGTTCGCCCCAGAGCATGCGGGGCCTCGCGCAGGCGTTCGCCGACGCCGGGTTCACCGTCGAGCTCCCGCTGCTGCCCGGCCACGGCACGACCGTCGAGGAGATGAACACGACGACGTGGCGCGACTGGTCTGCCGCCGCCGAGGCCGCGTACACCGACCTGTCCGCACGCTGCGCCAAGGTCGTCGTCGCCGGACTCTCGATGGGCGGCACCCTCACCATCTGGCTCGCCACCCGGCATCCCGAGATCGCCGGGATCGTGCTGGTCAACCCCGCGGCCGAGCCGATGGACGAGGCGACGGTCGGCTTCCTGCGTCAGACGCTGGCCGACGGCACCGCCTTCCTGCCGGCGATCGGCAGCGACATCGCCAAGGAGGGCGAGGTCGAGCTCGCCTACGGCCAGACGCCGCTCGCGCCCCTGTTGAGCCTCGTCGACGCACAGAACGAGATCGAGCCGAAGCTGGGCGACATCCGAACGCCGATCCTGCTGATGACGAGCCCGCAGGACCACGTCGTCGCGCCGTCGGCCAGCGACTACCTCGCCAGCAAGGTGGCGTCGCCGGTCGAGCGGGTCAGCCTCGACCGCTCGTACCACGTCGCCACGCTCGACCACGATCGGGACGAGATCGAGCGCCGCGCCGTCGAGTTCGCCCGCAAGGTCACCGCATGAGCGACCGCATCACGGAGGCCGACGTTCGCCACGTCGCGAAGCTCGCCCGCCTCGACGTCACCGACGAAGAGGTCGCCACGTTCACCGGCCAGCTGGAAGCGGTCCTCGAGCACGCGCAGGACGTCGAGGCACTCGACGTGGACGACGTGCCGCCGACGGCCCATCCGCTCCCGCTCAAGAACGTGTTCCGCGACGACGTGCCACGCGAGAGCCTCGACCGCGACGAGGTGCTCGCCATGGCACCCGCGGCAGAAGACGGTCGCTTCCGCGTGCCCCGCATCCTCGGAGAGGCCCCGTGAGCCGCACGGCGAGCGACATCGCGCGCGCGGTCCGGTCGGGCGATCTCTCCGCCCGCGACGTCGTCGACGAAGCCCTGTCGACGATCGACGCGCGCGACGGCGAGATCCACGCCTTCAACCTCGTGCTCGCCGACGAGGCACGCGCCGCGGCGGCAGCCATCGACGAGCGCGTCGCCGCGGGTGACGATCCCGGACCGCTCGCGGGGGTGCCCGTCGCGCTCAAGGACAACCTCTGCACCCGCGGCATCCCGACGACGTGCTCCTCGAAGATCCTCGAAGGGTGGAAGCCGCCGTACACCGCGACCGTCGTCGAACGGATCGTCGCCGCGGGCGGCATCGTCGTCGGCAAGACGAACCTCGACGAGTTCGCGATGGGATCGTCGACGGAGAACTCGGCGTTCGGCCCCACCCGCAACCCGCTCGACACGTCGCGTGTGCCCGGCGGCTCCTCGGGCGGGTCGGCGGCCGCCGTGGCCGCCGAGTTCGCGCCGCTCGCGCTCGGCTCCGACACGGGAGGGTCGATCCGCCAGCCGGCCGCGCTGTGCGGTGTGGTCGGCATGAAGCCCACCTACGGCGCGGTCTCGCGCTACGGCCTCATCGCGTTCGCGAGCTCCCTCGACCAGATCGGCCCGTTCTCGACGACCGTCGCCGACAGCGCCCTGCTGTACGACGTCATCAGCGGACACGACCCGCTCGACTCGACGTCGATCTCCGACGCGCTCGCGCCCGCCTCGCCCACCCTGACCGACGGCGTCGAGGGCCTTCGCATCGGCATCGTCCGCGAGTTGATGGAAGGAGTGAGCCCGGACGTCGCCGCACAGGTGAACCGTGCTGCCGACGCGCTCACCGCTGCCGGCGCCAAGGTCGACGAGGTCTCGGTGCCTGCCGCCGTCTACGGCATCTCGGCGTACTACCTCATCGCCCCCGCCGAGGCGTCGAGCAACCTCGCCCGCTACGACGGCGTCCGCTACGGCCTGCGCGTCGACGCGGACGACATCACTCAGATGTACGGCGCAACCCGCGCCGCAGGCTTCGGGCCCGAGGTGAAGCGTCGCATCATGCTCGGCACGTACGCGCTGTCCGCGGGCTACTACGACGCCTACTACGGCAAGGCGCAGCGCGTGCGGACGCTCATCATCCGCGACTTCGCCGCGGCGTACGAGCAGGTCGACGCTCTCCTGTCACCGACGTCGCCGACGACAGCGTTCGCCTTCGGCGCGAAGTCCGACCCGCTCGCGATGTACATGAGCGACGTCTGCACGATCCCGTCGAACCTCGCGGGACATCCGGCGGTCAGCGTCCCGTTCGGCCGCGGTGACGACGGCCTACCCGTCGGCGTGCAGGTCATGGCGGACGCGTTGCAGGAGCCGCTGATGTTCCGCGTCGCACGAGCTCTGGAGGAGGCCGCGTGAGCACGCTCCCCGACGGCTGGGAGATGGTGATCGGGCTCGAGGTCCACTGCGAGCTGCGCACCGAGACGAAGCTGTTCTGCTCGTGCCGCAACGCCTTCGGCGACGAGCCGAACACGAACGTGTGCCCGGTGTGCCTCGGCCTGCCCGGTTCGCTGCCCGTGCTGAACAGGCAGGCCGTGGAGTACGCGATGCGCATCGGCGAGGCGCTCCACTGCGAGATCCGGCCGAGCATCTTCCACCGGAAGAACTACTTCTATCCGGACATGCCGAAGGACTACCAGACCAGCCAGTACGACGAGCCGATCAACGTCGAGGGCTGGCTGGAGCTGCCCGACGGCGCCCGCATCGGCATCGAGCGGGCCCACATGGAGGAAGACACCGGCAAGACGACGCACATCGGTGGTGGCGGCGGGCGCATCCACGGCGCCGATCACTCCCTCGTCGACTACAACCGGGCCGGAGTCCCCCTCGTCGAGATCGTGAGCAAGCCCGACATGCGGTCGTCCGACGACGCCAAGGCGTACGTGAACGAGTTGCGGGCGATCCTCGTCGCGACCGGAGCCTCCGACGGGAAGATGGAGGAAGGGTCGCTGCGGGTCGACGCGAACGTGTCGGTGCGGAAGACCGGGGACCCGTTCGGCACCCGCTGCGAGATCAAGAACCTCAACTCCGTGCGGTCGCTCGGGCGCGCCATCGAGTACGAGGCGTCGCGGCAGATCGCCCTGCTCGAAGACGGCGAGTCGGTCGTCCAGGAGACGCGTCACTGGAACGAGAACGACGGCCGAACGCACGCGATGCGGTCGAAGGAAGAGGCGTTCGACTACCGGTACTTCCCGGAGCCCGACCTCGTCCCCGTGGCACCGAGTGACGACTGGATCAAGGCGGTGGGGGAGTCGCTCCCGCCGATGCCGGCCGACCGCCGGGCCAAGCTCGCGGAGGCTGCCGGGGTGGCGCCGTCCGACGTGGCGCTCCTGGTCGAGCAGGACCTCGATCAGCTGGTCGCCGACGCCATCGCGGCCGGCGCCGATCCGAAGAAGGCGATCAACCGCGCCGCGAACGAGATCGCGGCCGACATCGCCAACGTCCATCGCATCACGCCCGAGTCGTTCGCCGCGCTGGTGAACATGGAGGCTGACGGCAAGCTCACGGCGACGCAGACGAAGCAGGTGCTCGCGGCGATGCTCGCCGGAGAGGGCGAGGATCCCGCGGAGATCGCGAAGGCGAAGGGCTTCGAGGCGATGGACGCCTCAGCACTCGAGGCGGTCGTCGACGAGGTGATCGCGGCGAACCCGGAGGCGTGGGAGAAGTACGTCGGCGGCGACCAGAAGGTCACCGGCATGTTCGTCGGTCAGGTGATGAAGAAGACCGGCGGCAAAGCCGACGGCAAGCTCGTCAACCAGATCCTCACTTCACGTCGATCCGGCGCATAGCCCACGTCGTCAGCGCCAGCGCCACGACGCCCACGGCGAGCGGGACGCCGATCGCAACCGGCACGGAGGCCGCGAGTCGCGGCGGTTCGCGGTCGGCGAGGTCGGCCATGAGCGAACGGGCGTAGACGAGGATCGACATCCGCGCCGCGGCCGTGCCGCTGCGGGCGACGAAGCCCTCCCAGATCAGGACGTACGCCAGGCCCCAGACGAGTGCGCGCCGCACGAGGAGCCCGAGCCCGAGGAACATCGCCGAGTACGCGGTGACGGCTACGGCGCTCGCGCACAACGCTGCGACCGGGAGGTCACGTCCGGTGCGGGTGAGGCCCGCCGCGACCACCGTCGGCACCACCGCGAACGGGATCGCGACGCTGACGCTCGCCGCGAACGAGGCGACCACGATCCGCCACCGCGCCACCGGACGCAGCCACAGGTAGACGAGCGTCGCGTCTTCAGCGGGATCGCCCAGCGCAGCCGCCGCGAACACCAGAGCGGTCGCCGGCACCAGCAACCCGAGGCCGTAGCCGTCGACGAAGCTGAACGCGGCCTGGTCGGGATCGATGGGATCCGAGTTCCCGATGGCGAACCCGATCAGGACGCCGATGAGACCCACCGCGGCGAGGGCTGCCATGCGCCCGCGCGTCAGCTGCGTCGCGAGCATCAGCCGGTAGAGCGAGCTCACCGGCGGCTCACGAGGTAGCGGAACACGGCCTCGAGGTCTTCGTCGACCGGCGCGACGCTGAGCAACCGGGCGTCGGCGCGGCGGGCGACCGGTGCAAGCGCGCGCCGCAAGTCGTTGACACGCATCGTGTCGACGAGCACCGACGACGGGCTCTCGATCGAGGCGCCGACGACGACGCCCTCCTCGAGCAGAGCGGCTGCGAGCCGAGCGGGCGCGTCGGATCCGACACGCAGGCGGTGAGGGCGGTCGTCCATCAACTCGCGGATGGCGCGGAAATCGCCCTCGGCCGCCAGACGGCCCTGCGCGATCACCAGCACTCGCGAGCCGAACCGCTCGACCTCGTCGAGCACGTGGCTCGACACGACCAACGTCCGTCCTTCCGCACCGAGTCGTTGGAACAGCTCGATCATCCGGATCCGCTGGCGCGGGTCGAGCCCTTCGAGCGGCTCGTCGAGGAAGATCACCTCGGGATCGTGGACGAGCGCCTGCGCCACCTTCACCCGCTGTCGCATGCCCTTCGAATAGGTGCCGACCCCGCGCTCGACCGACGGATCGAGATCGACGAGCGCGAGCGCCCGAGCCGCCGCGGCCTCGGGCTCGCGCACGCCGTGCAGTTCGGCTGCGAGCGCGACGAACCGGAGCGCGCTCAGCGGATCGAAGACCGCCTCCTGCTGGGGGACGAGCCCGATGCGGCCGTTCAGATCGAGGTCGTGACGCGGTCGCTTGCCGAGGATGCGAACCTCACCGCGCGACGGAGGGGTGAGCCCGCAGAGGATGCGCAGGAGGGTTGACTTGCCCGCGCCGTTCGGCCCGAGCAGCGCGGTTATGCCGGGCTCGACCGAGCAGGACACCTCCGACAGCGCGACGACCGGCCCGAACCACTTCGAGACATCGTCGACCTCGATGGTCGGGCTCACCTGGTGACCTGCAGCGAGCGGTAGCGGAGGACGGCCACGCCGGTGCCGAGCGCGGCCCACCCGAGCACGGCCGTCACGGTGGCCGTGGTCGACAGCCCCGTGAAGTCACCGGTCTCGCCGTAGATGTGGGACACCAGTATGAACGGCGCGATGAGCAGGCTGACGAGCAACGACTCGTCGGGCGCGTTGAGCCCGAACTCGAGGGTTCCGGCGACGATGTGACTGCCGACGAGCACCAGCAGGGTGGCGGCAGCAGCGATCGCGCGCCGGTCGGTGAGGCTGGCGATGCCCAGCGACACCGACGTGAACAGCAGGGCGAGCATCGATCCCGACGCGAAGATCCGCAACAGGACCGTGACGAACCCGAGGAAGCCGTCTGGACCCTCGCCCTGCAGGGCCAGGCCGAGCAGCAGCAGCAACGGTGGCCCCAGCGTGACCAAGCCGATGACGGCGGCGACGGAGGCGGCCTTCGCGAGCAGGTACGTCATCCGGGTGAGTGGCGACGCGAGGTAGAGGCTCAGCACGCGCGACCGGCGATCGGGGCATACCGCCTCCGGCGCGACGAAGGTCACGAACAGCACGATCGCCGAGATGATGAAGCCGTAGTAGTCGCTGTACTCCGGGATCAGCGCACGCGCATCGGCGTCGTCACCGAACCGGTTGAACAGCGCGACGACGCCGACGAACACCGTGGCCGGCAGGTAGGCGAACACGATCGACATCACCGGCAGGATCTTGGAGCGGGCCGGGCGGCGGAGTCCGAGGATGCGCCGCAGCGTCGTCGCGATCACGCTGCGCACCGCGTGCGCGACGCCGCCTCGGTCGCCCGCGTAACGCCGGTAGCCGGCGTCGAGGATGCGCGCGTCGCCATCCGTTGCGTCAGTGGCTGGAGGCAAGGAACACCTCCTCGAGCGTCGCCCGCCGCTGTTCCATCCGGCGCAGCGGCAGGTCGAGCTCCGCGATCGCATCACGCACGACGTCGTGCACGACGTCACCCTCGAGCGCGACCGTCACCACGTGACCGTTCGCCACCGCCGCGAGCCCGCGCTCTTGCAGCGCGACGACGAGCGTCGCGGCATCGCCGTCGATCTCGACCACCAGCTCGTGCTCGGCGGTTGCCCGGAGGTCGTCGAGCCGTCCGTGCCGTGCGACCTGGCCGCCGTCGAGGATGACCACGCCGTCGCTGACACGTTCCACCTCGTCGAGGAGGTGTGAGCTGAGGACGATGTCGAGCCCGAGGTCGTGCCCGATGTGGCGGATCAGGTGAAGCATGTGCTCCCGCTGGACCGGGTCGAGGCCGTTCGTCGGTTCGTCGAGCAGCACGAGCGCAGGGTCGTGAACGATGGCAGCGGCGAGCTTCACCCGCTGGCGCTGTCCCGTCGACATGGTGCCGGTATGGCGGTTGCGCTCCTCGCCCAGCCCGACCTCGTACAACGCGTCGCTGGCCCGGGTCTGCGCCTCGCGGGCCGGGATCCCGTGGAGCTCCGCGACGTGGCGGACGATGTCGTGGGCCGACACGTCGGGCGGCAGGCAGTCGTGCTCCGGCGAGTACCCGATCACCGCCCGTACCTGGGCGCCGAACGTCCACGGGTCGCGGCCCAGCACCTCGATCGACCCGGTGTCGGGCCGGTGCATCCCGAGGATCAAGCCGAGCAGCGTCGTCTTGCCCGCGCCATTCGCGCCGAGGAGGCCGGTGATGCCGCGGCCGACCTCGAAGGAGGCGTCGCGTAGCGCCTCGATCGACCCCCATCGCTTGCTCGCGCGCTCCCCCCGCACCACAGGCACCGACGCCGGACGGCCGTTCTCGGGGGAGGTCGCGGCCGTCACGGGTGCAAACGTAGACCGACTACGTTCGCCCGATGCGGCGCTTCCTGAGCCTTTTCGTCCTTCTCGTCACGATGTTCGCCTTTGCCGCGTGCGGCGGAGGTGACGACGACGGCGGCTCGGCGTCGGGCACCAGCGAAGAGCCAGCCGGCGGTGGCGACACCGACTTCAGCGGCAAAGGAAGCGGCGACTTCTGCGCCAAGGTGAAGGTCCTCAACGAGGACGAGTCGCTCGACATCGACGCGAACTCGCCGGAAGACGAGCAGAAGGCGCAGGCGAAGAAGTCACTCGCAGCCCTCGACGATCTGCTCGACGACGCGCCGAAGGAGATCAAGGGCGATGTGCGTGTCGTGGTCGAAGGCGTGCGCCCGCTCCTCGAGGCGGTGGCCGACGGCAAGGATCTCTCGCAGCTGTCAGAGGAAGATCAGAAGCGCTTCGAGGGCATGAACGAGCAGGAGTTCGAGAACGCCGGCGTCCGGGTGAACGCGTACGTCGAGAAGGTGTGCGAGATCGACACTGACGACGACGGCGACACGGATGGCATCGCGCCGACCGACACCGCGCCCGACGCGACCACCGGCAACACGACGGATGACACTGCGACCGACGGCGCCGGCGGTGACGAGTAGGTCAGCGCAGCTTCGTGGCCATGCGCTCGCGGTGCGCCGTGCGCAGGTGGTCCAGGGTCTGCTCGTCGACGTGTCCGTGGGCGCGGAAGTGCTGGTCGCGCTCGCGTAGGAACTGCTCGAACCCGGCCGGACTGAAGATCGTGAGCATCTCGGTCCGCTCGATGGTGACGAACCGATGCGGCGTCCCCCGTGGCATCACCACGAAGCCCCGAGCCTGCACCTCCCGTTCGGCTGGTCCGATCTCCACGCGCAGCGCTCCCGACAGAACGAAGATCGACTCGTCCTCGTACTGATGCGTGTGGATGTGCGGCCCTTGGCCTGCATCGACGGTCCACCGCATGATGCAGAACTGGCCGTCGGTCTCTGAGCCATCCGCCAGCAGTTCGACGGGAAAGGCACCTCCGCCGAGGAGGTGTTCGACCTCACGGTCTGACGTGTCGGTACGCATGCCGAATCGTGCGCGCATCCGCCTCGGTGGAACGTCTCCCGATCGGCGTACATCTGCGATCCTGGCGAGGTGCTGGTGGGGCGGGACGACGTCTTGGACCTTGTCGTGTCGCGCCTGACGCGAGACGACGTCGTCTCTGTTGTCGGGCCGGGGGGTGTCGGCAAGACCGCCGTGGCGCGGCAGGTGCTGCGCCGTGTCGCCCGTGATGGCGAACATCAGCAGTTCGTCGATCTCGCTCCGGTTCCCTCGCCCGTCGGGGTGCTGGAGGTCGTCGCACACGCGCTCGGCGTTCGTGAAGAAGCCGGCGTGCCGCTCGAGACCGCGGTCGTCGAGGCAGCGGCGCACGCCTCCGTCCTCGTGCTCGACAACTGCGAGCACGTCCTGGCCGGTGTGGTGCCGCTGGTGACGAGGCTCCGCGGTCGGGTTGCGATCCTCTGCACGAGCAGGGAGCCACTGAACCTCCCAGGCGAGATCGTCGTGCGCCTCGCTCCGCTGGCGGTCGACGCTCCGGACGCTCCGGCCGTCGCGCTGTTCCTCGACCGCGCTCGTGCCGCGTCGCCTACTGCGGAACTCGGAGCAGACGTCGAGACAATCCAGCGCATCTGCGCGGCGGTGGGAGGCCTGCCGCTCGGCATTGAGCTGGCGGCCGCACGCGCCGCCGCGGTGCCGCTGGTCGATCTCGCGGACCGACTGGAGATGTCGTTGCGCCCGCTGCGTCCGCACTCGGCGCATGGCGCGGACCTCGAGGACTCCCTCGGGTGGAGCGTCGACGCGCTTCCCGACGCAGCTCGTGAAGTCCTCGCCGCGTTGACCGTGTTCCCGGGCGCGTTCACGGTTGCCGCGGCCGAGGAGATCACCGGGGCCTCCGTCGATGCGGTGGCGGCGCTGGTGGAGCGTTCGCTGCTGTTGCGTGACGGCGACGGCTACAGGTTGCTCCCACCGGTCAGACAGGTCGTCCTGAACCGAGCGGCGCCTTCGACCGAGACGCGCCGCCGCCATCACCTCTTCGTGCTGGCCCTCGTCGTGGCGGCTGAGGAGGTCGGTGATCTCCCGTCGTTCGAGCGGCTCGAACATCACGACCGCGACCTCGAGGCGGCGTTCGACTGGCTGGTGCGGACGCGGCAGTGGGACGCGGCGAGCGAGTTGTGCCGTCGCGCCGGCAGGAGCCACTTCTGGGCGCGTGGCGAGATCCACCGCACGCGGCGGTGGGCCCGGGCGCTGCTCGAGAACGATCTCCCCCCGTTGGTGCGTGCCCGGATGCTGATCGTGCTCGGCGCGGCTGTTGCCGAGACGGGCGCACGCGATGACGCCATGAGGTACGTGGAGGAGGGTGAGCGTGCGGCGCGCGATCTGGGCGCGCCGTCGGTCCTCGGCGACGCGCTCATCCGGCTCGGTGGCCTCGGCGGGCCGGCCGGATTCGACCGGCTGGAGGAAGGGCTCGCGCTCGGAGCGGACGTGATCGGGCGGTACACGTACTACTGGGGCGTCGCGCTGCTGATCCGGCGCCTGGGTGAAGACCTTCGTCTCGGTGAAGCGGCCGACCTGGCGGCACGCGAGCACGACCGCTGCCTCCGGGAGGCGCCGGTATCGCGCCAGGCCGTCGTCCTCGAGATGGCAGGCACCGTTGCGACGTGGAGGGGACGCATCGCCGAAGCGCTCGACTACTTCGACGAGGCGGTGGAGCGCGCCTTCACCCCGGGCCTCCTCGCGGTGTGCACGGCCGCGCGCAGCCTCGCGCTCTCGTATGCCGGGCGGACGGCTGACGCGGTGACCGCGGCGCGTCATGCATACGAGCTGTCATCGCCCCGTGACGCGGCCTCCGTCGTCTCGTGGTGCGAGAGCTACCTGGCTGCGGCCCTGCTGCGCCATGGTCAGGTCGACGAGGCGGAGGACGTCCTTCGAGGAGCCATCGCCGGGCGCTGGAAGGGGCTACGCCCTTACCACCGCGTACAGCTCGCGCACTGCAGCCTCCACCGGGGGGATCTCGCCGGTGCGGTTCGTGAAGTCGCAGCCGCGGACGCGGACGAGATCCCGATGGGGCCGCGCCGTCACCTGGAGCTCGACCTCGTCAGGGCGGCGGTGGAGGCGCCCAAGGCGCCGATCGACGCTCGGAACCGGCTCCTTCGAGTGGCCCAGGCCGCCATCGCGGGCGACGCCATGCCCGTCGTGTTCGACGCGTTCGACCAGCTCGCTCACCTCGCGACGGGCGCCGATCGCGCCGACGAGGCGGAGCGGCTGGCGGCGACTGCCGCCGCAGGGCGGCGCGATCTCGGGATGGCACACGCGTCCGATGTCGACCTCGACAAGGCGGTGCCGCCGACCGACATGGTCCGGCTGCTCGTGCGGGGGCGCGGTTCTCGCCGGCGGCCGGCGTTCGGCTGGGAGAGCCTGACGCCGACGGAGCGTGAAGTCGCGGAGCACATCGCGTCCGGGCGGACGAACCCGGAGATCGCGTCGAGCATGTTCATCTCGGCCGGGACGGTGAAGGTCCACGTGTCGCGGATCCTGACGAAGCTCGGCGTGCGCTCTCGTGCCGAGATCGCCGCCCAGGTCGCGGCGAAGCCGGGCCGATAGCCGGCTTCTGTACATCCTCCGGCAGATGATCCGCGGCCCGATCCGGGTGACGCTGCTGGGATGCACACGAGAGCTGGGGCCCGTGCGCGGGCGGATCATCACGCTGGGCGGACGAGGCGCAGGTGGGAGACGTCGGCGGTTCATCCGAAGGCAGTTCCAACTCCGAGATCGGCGATGCAACTGTCGTCGCGATCTTGGACTACCAGCCGTTCAGCGCGTACCACTGGGATCTGCTCGGGTCGAAGATGCCTCAGCACCAGGATCACACCCCGCACGACGACCTGCCGCTCGACGAGCCGCCGGACCGCTGGCTTCCTGGGTTCCCAACCGCGAAGGAGCGCACGTGGGCGATCCACGAGCTCCCCATCGACCTCGAGCGCGCGGAGACGCCGGGTGCGAAGCGGGTCGACCTGTGGCGCGCCGACAGGCACGTGTGGGCAGACGTGCGACGGAGCGCGACAGCGTCGGCCGCCAACTACTACTGGATCCCGAACAGCAAGGTGATCGGCGCGCTGACGTTCGGGAGCGACGGCCTCGACGGTGACCGCAAGCTCACCGACGAGGTCACCGCGAACACGACCCACTGGGACGCCCACGGCGTCGGCACGACGAGCAACGCGGTCGGCAACCTCCATGGCGCGTGCCCGGAATGCCTGGTGGTGTTCATCGAGGTCGATGTGTCATCGATCGAGTTGCTGCCGGAGGGACACGATCCCAGAGCTGCAGAACAGGCGCTGCAGTGGGCGATGAGCCAGCCGTGGATCGACGTGATCGAGACGTCGTGGAGCCTCAGCGCCACACCGTTCACCCGGGACCGCATCTACAACGGCGGCGACGAGACGCTGCACGCTTCGAAGGTGGCGGCGGAGCGCGGGCAGACGTGGTTCGTGTCGGCCGGGAACGGCCACGACTCGCAGGGCGCAGTGGCGACGACGAGCTACACGTCATCGGCGCAGGGACCCGACTGGAACATCACCGTCAGCGGCATCGACGTGGCCAACGATCGGAACACGATGAAGACCGGCGCGCCGCAGTACGTCGACGTGGTCAGCCCGACGACGACGGTCGACGGGCGGGGCGTGTTTCTCGGCGACGTCGCGCGCGGCTGCGACCGCCTCAGGGATCTACGCGAAGGCGCTGTACGAGTCGCGCCGGCTGCTCCCGGGCCCGAGTCGCGTACAGGACAGCGACGTCATCGCGAAGGGCGGGCGGTACCGATGCGGCGACGCCGATCCCGCATGCGCCCTCGGCGACGGAAGGCTCACAGCCACCGAGCTCCGGAACCACTACCTGGACGGCGCGACGCCGCGGGCGACCGGGTACCTCTCGGGTTCCGCACCGGTGAGATGGGCGTCGGACGAGCAACGTTGGGCGACGGAAGGCCACGGAACGTACCTGGGTCGGTGCATCCCCATGAGACACGGCGACGACGTGCAACGTCCCGCGAAGGGGAGCGGTCTCGACTGCGCCGGCGCCAACGGTCCGACCGAGGCTTCCCCGGAGCTCGACGCGTACCTCGACATCTCGACGTGGGAGCGCGGCGAGCTCGAGCAGAGGCTGATGGGTCCGTTGAAGGGGGTCGTGGCCGTCGCTGCGCAGGCGAACCAGCACGACAAGGACGCGTGGTTCGTGGTCGACTCGTACTGCCGCCAGCAGCTGTGGGGTGACTGGGACAAGGGCCGGTTCAAGCGCGGCGTCACGGCGCTGCCGCCAGAAGATCCGCGGCATCCGTCGCGAACATCGCTCGCAGCGTCTTGTCGCAGCGCGATGCGTCCACCGGCGAAACCAGCGGGCGAGCCGACGTTGCCTCGGCGTCCTGACCCCACGCCGTGCGAAGGCAGCCGCGATCCCGGCGACATCGGGCGGATCGACTGCGACGGTGCGCTGCCGTAGATCCGGCGGCCGTCGATGCGGCGGGGCAGCCCTAACCTCTGCGTCGTGAGCAACGACCCCAGGCGGCCCCGCAGCACCGACGTCACCGAAGGCTTCGAGCGGGCACCGGCTCGCGCCATGTTGCGCGCGATCGGGATGACCGACGACGACTTCGACAAGCCCCAGGTCGGCGTGGCCTCGTCGTGGAACGAGGTCACGCCGTGCAACCTCCCGCTCGACCGCCTGGCGAAGAAGGCCAAGGAAGGCGTGCGCGAGGCCGGTGGCTTCCCGATCGAGTTCGTCACGATCGCGATCAGTGACGGCATCTCGATGGGCCACGAAGGCATGCGAGCGTCGCTCGTGTCGCGCGAGGTGATCGCCGACTCGGTCGAGACGGTGATGCACGCCGAGCGCTTCGACGCCATGGTCACCTTCGCCGGGTGCGACAAGTCGTTGCCGGGGATGCTCATGGCCGCCGCTCGCCTCGACCTGCCGTCGGTGTTCCTCTACGGCGGCACGATCCTCCCGGGTCGCATCCCGAACGATCCGCAGGATCGTGCGCTCGACATCGTCAGCGTCTTCGAGGCTGTGGGCAGCCACGCGAGCGGCGCGCTCACCGCGGAGGAGCTGTCGCTCATCGAGCGCCACGCATGCCCGACCGAAGGGTCGTGCGCTGGCATGTTCACCGCGAACACGATGGCATCGGTCGCGGAGGCGATCGGGATGGCCCTGCCCGGATCGTCGTCGGCACCCGCCCCCGACAACCGTCGCGACCAGTTCGCATTCGACACCGGGCGCGCGGTCATGAACCTGCTCGAGAAGGGCATCCGGCCCCGGCAGATCATGACGAAGGAGGCGTTCGAGAACGCCATCGCCATCGTGATGGCTCTCGGCGGATCGACGAACGCCGTCCTCCACCTCCTCGCGATCGCGACGGAGGCGCGGGTCGAGCTCGAGCTCGACGACTTCAACAAGGTCGCGCGGCGGGTGCCCCACATCGGCGACATGAAGCCCGGTGGTCGCTTCCACATGAGCGACCTCGACGCCATCGGCGGCGTGCCCGTCGTCATGAGGGAGCTGCTCGACGCCGGCCTGCTGCACGGCGACTGCCTCACCGTCACCGGGAAGACCGTCGAGGAGAACCTGCGCGACCTCGCTCCACCGGCCGCGGACGGCCGCGTCGTGCGCAAGCTCGACGAGCCGATCCACGCGGTCGGCGGCATCGTCGTCCTCACCGGCTCGCTCGCGCCGAAAGGCGCCGTCATCAAGGTCGCAGGCACCGACGTCACCCAGTTCGAGGGCACGGCGCGTGTCTTCGACGGCGAGCAGGGCGCGATGGACTACATCCTCGATGGGCGGGTGCAGCCGGGCGACGCCATCGTCATCCGCTACGAAGGCCCGAAGGGCGGGCCGGGCATGCGTGAGATGCTCGCGGTCACGGGAGCGTTGAAGGGCACCGGCCACGGTGCCGACGTGTGCCTGCTGACCGACGGGCGCTTCTCCGGCGGCTCGTCCGGCTTCTGCATCGGCCACATCGCGCCCGAAGCCGTCGACGGCGGACCGATCGCGTTCGTCGAAGACGGCGACAAGATCGTCGTCGACGTCACGAACCTCCGCCTCGATCTGCAGGTCGACGACGCCACGATCGAGCAGCGCAAGCAGAACTGGAAGCTGCCCGAGCCGCGCTACACGTCGGGCGTGTTGGCCAAGTACGCCAAGCTCGCCAGCGGCGCCGAACGCGGCGCCATCACCGAGGCGTGATCTCTGGAGCCCAGCCTCCGCTGCGCTCCGGCCGGCAGGCCTACGCCGTCAATCGGGCTCCTGATCCCTTGATCGCTTCTCCTCGAGCCTGCGGTCGAGCTCCTCGTCCATCCGCTTGTAGTACTCGCGACGCTCCAGCTCGTACCGCTCTCGCTCCGACAGGTGGTGCACGTCGTCTCGGTTGTCCGAGAGCCGACGCTGGCGGCGAGGGCGCGGCGGCCGCGGCGTGCCCGTGCCGAAGCCGGCCTCGGCCGTGGCGGCGTGCGGACGTCCGAGCGTGACCCAGGCGAGCGCGCCGAGGAACGAGAACAGGAACACGATGAACACCCACGCCACCTTCGGCAGGTTGCGCTGGGTGCCGTCCGGCGTCCGGATCACGTCGACGAGCGCCCACAACCAGAAGGCGAGGAAGACGAGTCCGAGCAGTCCGCCGCGCGCGAGCACGCACGAAGCGTACCGTTGGCGCCCGTGCGGATCCTCGACACGATCAGCGAGCGCGGCGTCACCGAGCAGCGGTTCGACCTCGACGTCGACCACAGCGACCATCACGTCCCCGGCATCTTGTGGACGCCCGCCGAGGGGCAGGCGAAGGGCGTGGTGCTCATCGGCCACGGCTACGGGCTCGAGAAGCGCACGCCGTACATCCTCAGCCTCGCCCGTCGCCTCGTTCGTCACCACGGCATCGCCGCCGCGAGCATCGACGGACCAGAGCACGGCGACCGGGTCAGAGCCGACGGGATGTGGTGGAGCGAGCCCGTGATCGACGCGACCGTCAGCGACTGGCGCTGCGTCCTCCGGGCCATCCAGGCCGACGAGCGGGTCGGATCGTCGGTGCCGGTCGGCTACTGGGGGTTCTCGATGGGGACGATCTTCGGACTGCCGTTCGTGCGGGCGATGCAGGACGAGTTGTCGGCCGCGGTGCTCGGTCTCATGGGTCTCACCGGGCCGACGAAGGACCGCCACGAGGCCGACGCCAAGGCGCTGCGACCCGATCTCCCCGTGCTGTTCGTCCTCCAGCGCGACGACGAACTGTTCGCCTTCGACGCCGGCCTCGCGTTGTTCGACGCCCTCGGCACCGCCGACAAGCGCCTCCACCTCAACCTCGGCACCCACTCGGCGGTGCCGGTCGACGAGTTCGAGCTCACCCAGGCGTTCCTTGCCAAACATCTCCTGGCATGAGGTACGCTGCTCCTCGCATGTCCCGGCACGTCTCGCTCGAGATCCTCGTAGTAATCACCTGAGCGCACGCCGGGACCACGCGCGTGCGCAGACGACCTCCTTCGGGGGGTCGTTTTCTTTTTGCCGGAAACCCTCTTGGAGCACACCTGATGACGAACATGAGCGGGGGCCAGGCCCTCATCAAGAGCCTCGAGATGATGGGCGTCGAAGTCATGTTCGGGCTGCCCGGCGGAGCGATCCTCCCCGTGTACGACCCGATCATCGACTCGCCGATCCGCCACATCCTCGTGCGCCATGAGCAGGGCGCGGGCCACATGGCGAGCGGCTACGCCCACGCGACCGGGCGGCCCGGTGTCGCCATGGTGACGAGCGGCCCGGCCGCGACGAACGTCGTGACACCGCTGTGCGACGCCTACGTGGACAGCGTTCCGATGGTGTGCATCACCGGCCAGGTTCCGCTCGCCGCGATCGGCACCGACGCGTTCCAGGAGTGCGACACCACCGGCATCACGCTGTCGGTGACCAAGCACAACTACCTCGTCACCGATGCGCGCGACATCCCGCGCATCGTGAAGGAGGCGTTCCACATCGCCACGACGGGTCGCCCCGGTCCGGTGCTCATCGACGTCCCGAAGGACATCGTCGACCCGAAGAACCCCCGCTCCGCGATGGAGTGGTACTGGCCGACCGACGAGGACATCGACGCCGGGCTCCCCGGCTACCGCCCGAACACCAAGGGGCACCCGCGCATGATCAAGGAAGCGGCGCGGATGATCCTCCAGAGCCGCAAGCCGATCATCTACGCGGGCGGCGGCATCCTCAAGGCGCGCGCGGCCGAGGCGCTCAAGGAGCTGGCCGAGCTCACCGGCATCCACGTCGTCACGACGCTGATGGCACGGGGCGCGTTCCCCGACAGCCACCCGCTCTGCCTCGGCATGCCTGGCATGCACGGCACCTACACCGCGATCACGTCGATGCAGAAGAGCGACCTGCTCATCGCCCTCGGCAGCCGTTTCGACGACCGCGTCACCGGCAAGCTCGACGGCTTCGCGCCCGAGGCGAAGGTCATCCACGTCGACATCGACCCGGCCGAGCTCGGCAAGGTCCGCAAGGCCGACGTGCCGATCGTCGGTGACTGCCGGCTCGTGATCGAGGAGATCGTCAAGGCGGTCAAGCAGCTGCTCGACAGCGGCGAGGTCGAGCGTCCCGACCAGCAGCCGTGGGCCGCGCAGATCCGCGAGTGGCAGGAGAAGCACCCGCTCTTCTACGACCAGAAGGAGGGCGGGCCGCTCAAGCCGCAGTACGTCATCGAGAAGCTGCGTGAGCAGGCGCCCGACGACTGCATCCTCGCCAGCGGTGTCGGCCAGCACCAGATGTTCTCGAGCCAGCACTGGAAGTTCGAGCACCCGTACACCTGGGTGAACTCCGGCGGCCTCGGCACGATGGGCTACGCAGTCCCCGCCGCCATCGGGGCGAAGGTCGGCCGGCCCGACCGGATGGTGTGGGCGGTCGACGGAGACGGCTGCTTCCAGATGACCGCGCAGGAGCTCGTCACCGCGACGGCGGAGCGCATCCCGGTGAAGATCGCGATCCTCAACAACGCGTACCTCGGCATGGTCCGCCAGTGGCAGGAGATGTTCTACGAGGAGCGCTACTCCGAGGTGTACCTCTCGCCCGATCTGCCCGATTACGTGAAGTGGGCAGAGGCGATGGGCTGCGTCGGCTTCCGCGTCGACTCGGCCGACGACGTCGAGGCCACGATCGAGAAGGCGAACGCGATCGACGACCGCCCGGTCGTCATCGACTTCCGCACCGACTCCACGGAGAAGGTGTTCCCGATGGTTCCGGCGGGCGCGACCAACGACCAGGTCATCACCGATCCCGCCCAGGCGCCGGTCCAGTAGCGATGGCCGAGCTCACCAGTGGTGTCAAGCACCACACGCTGTCGGTCCTGGTCGAGAACAAGGCGGGCGTGCTCTCGCGGGTCGCCAGCCTGTTCGCTCGGCGCGGCTACAACATCTTCTCGCTGGCGGTCGCGCCGACAGACGACGAGCGCTTCTCCCGCATCACGATCGTCGTCGACGTCGAGTCGGCCCCGCTCGAGCAGATCACGAAGCAGCTGTTCAAGCTCATCAACGTCGTCAAGATCAGCGAGCTCCACCCCGACGAGTCGGTCGAGCGGGAGATGCTCATGGCGACCGTCAAGGCCGAAGCCGGTCAGCGGGGCGAGGTCATCGAGCTCGTGCAGGTGTTCGGCGGGCAGATCATCGACGTCGGTCACGACGCCCTCACGATCGAGCTCTCCGGCCGTCCTGCCAAGCTGGACGACCTGGAGGAGCTCCTCCGGCCGTACACCATCGTCGAACTGCAGCGCACCGGACGGATCGCGCTGCCCAAGCTGGAGCGGACGGCGCCTCGCCTCCGCAGTCTCAAGGGAAAGAGTGCCTAGGCAATGGCCAATGTGTTCTACGACAACGACGCCGACCCGTCGCTCATCAGCGGCCGCAAGGTCGCGATCCTCGGCTACGGCTCGCAGGGCCACGCCCACGCGCTGAACCTGCGCGACTCCGGCGTCGACGTCCGGGTGGGCCTCCGTGAGGGCTCCTCGTCGAAGGCCAAGGCGGAGGCCGCGGGCCTTCGCGTGCTGTCGATGGCCGACGCGGCGGCCGAAGCCGACCTCATCATGATCCTCCTGCCCGACACCGAGCAGGCCCGGATCTACGAGGAGGACGTGAAGCCGCACCTGTCGTCCGGCGACGCCCTGTTCTTCGCCCACGGCTTCAACATCCGCTTCGGGCGCATCACGCCGCCCGACGGTGTCGACGTGGCGATGGTGGCGCCGAAGGGACCGGGACACCTGGTGCGCCGCACCTACACCGAGGGCGGCGGCGTCCCGTCGCTGATCGCGGTGGCGCAGGACGCGAGCGGCAAGGCCCGCGACCTCGCGCTGTCGTACGCCTGGGCGAACGGCGGCACTCGCGCCGGCGTGCTCGAGACCACGTTCGAGGAGGAGACCGAAACCGACCTGTTCGGTGAGCAGGTCGTCCTCTGCGGCGGCCTCACCGCGCTCGTGCAGGCGGGCTTCGAGACGCTGGTCGACGCCGGCTACCAGCCGGAGTCGGCGTACTTCGAGTGCCTCCACGAGCTGAAGCTCATCGTCGACCTCATGTACGAGGGTGGCATCGCGGGCATGCGGTACTCGATCTCCGACACCGCGGAGTACGGCGACGTCTCGCGTGGCCCCCGCATCATCAACGACGGCGTCCGCGCCGAGATGAAGAAGATCCTCGACGAGATCCGCTCGGGTGCCTTCGCGGACGAGTGGATCGCCGAGAGCGAGTCGGGCCGCGCCCGCTTCAACGAGCTTCGCGAGGCCGGCCGCAACCACCCGATCGAGAAGGTGGGCCAGGAGCTCCGGGCGATGATGCCGTTCATCTCCGCCGGCAAGGAGCGCCCGGAGGACGTGTCCGGCGGGTAGCCGTTCGGCTGCTTGAGCGCCGCTGATCTGGAGGAGATTCTCGGGGATATTTCCGGAGAATCTCCTCCAAGTCGCGTCTGGGGTGAGCGTCAGGGGTGAGTTGTCCGACTGTTGGTTGAACCTCCGGAAGCGGGCGCGCCGATGCGTAGGGCATGACGCGCACTCGGCTGCTCGCAGTGCTTCTGGCTCTCGTCGGACTCGTCGCCGGATCTCCCGCCGTTCCGGTGACGGCGGCGCCGGCGAAGGCCGTCATCGTCGTCGGCGTCGACGGGCACGACACCTCCCGTGCCGTCGAGCGTGCAGGCGGTGAGGTGGAGCGCGTGCTCGACGTCGTCGGTGGGGTGGCCGCCACCCTGACCGAACGCGCGGTCCGAGCAGTCGAGGACGCGGGATACGACGTCGTCTCGGACGTTCCTGCGCGAGTCACGTCGACGGGCTTCGACAAGCAGGGCCGCCTGGTGCAGCTCGCTGCGCTCAACCCGTCGAGCAGCAACCGCACGGTCGGCGCCGGCGTCGGGGTCGCGCTGCTCGACACCGGCGTGGCGACGTCCCCCGACTTCGGCGACCGTGTCGCCATCGGCCCCGACCTCTCCGGCGAAGGTGACGGGATCGACCGCTACGGCCACGGCACGTTCATGGCCGGTCTTATCGTAGGCTCGGAAACGGGCGTGGCACCCGCGGCGCATCTCGTGTCGGTCAAGGTCGCCGGGCGCGACGGCTCGACGATGCTGTCGACGGTCCTCGACGGACTCGACTGGATCGTGCAGACCCGGGACGAGTTCGACACGCGCATCGTGAGCATCTCGCTCGCCGTCGATCCGTTCGCCGTCGCCAGCATCGACCCGCTGGCCATCGCGGTCGAGTTCCTGACCGCACGAGGGATGCTCGTCGTCGCAGCGTCTGGCAACACCGCCGGGATGGTCGCAGCGCCCGGCATCGCGCCGAGCGCTCTGACCGTGGGTGCGACCGTGCACAACGACACCGCGTCGACCTCGGACGACGTCGTCGCTGCGTGGTCTGGAGCCAACGGGACCAAGCCCGAGGTCGTCGCTCCTGGTGCGGCGATCATCTCGGTGAGGGCGCCCGGATCGACGATCGACACCGTGTTCCCGGGGGCACGCGTCGGCGACCGGCGGTTCCGTGGCAGCGGCACCTCGATGGCGACTGCCCTCACCGCCGGCGCGGCCGCCGTGGTGGCGGAGCAGGCTCCCGATGCCACGCCCTCCGAGTTGAAGTCGATGCTCGTGCGTGGTGCCAGGGCCATCGCTGGCGGAGCGAAGACGGTCGACCTGCGGGGCAGCGAGAAGATCGCTGCGGAGACGGTCGTCGTCGACACCACCCTCGTCGGCACGGGCGTCACCGGGACCATCACGTGGACCGGTAGCCGCTGGGCCGGCAGCCGTTGGGCGGGCACGGCGTGGTCGGGCAGCCGGTGGGCAGGATCGCGGTGGGCCGGCAGCCGCTGGGCGGGCAGCCGGTGGGCGGGCTCGACGTGGTCGGGCAGCAGATGGGCGGGCAGCCGGTGGGCCGGCTCGCGATGGGCAGGGTCACGGTGGGCGGCATCCGAGTTCGTGTCGACGCCGTAGCCGCCCGCGTGGTCCTGCTGGCCGCGGCTCATCTTGCGGTCACCGCCACGCTGAACGGGCTGGCGGTCGACGACTCGATCAACGCCGCCGGCATGGCGAAGACGCTCGCGCTCACGATCGCCTTCACCGTCGTCGGCGTGCTGCCGGTCAACGTCGAGCACGGCCGGCACGCAGCGAGCTTCACGCTCGTCGACGCCGTGCTCGTCGTGGGGTTCTTCCTCGTCCCGCAACCATGGGCGCTGGTGGTCGCCGCAGCCATGGGCGAGGTCGTCGCCTGCGCCGTCCAGCGCCAGCGCCTCATCAAGGTGGTGTTCAACGCGTCGGCCGCCATGGGCGCGGTCACCCTGTCGGCCCGCACGTTCGACCTGCTCCCGACTCCGGACGCGACCCATCCCGCCACGTGGGGCGTCACGTTCGTCGCGCTCCTCGTGTACCTCCTGCTGAACCACGCGTCGACCTCGGCGGTGCTGATGGTGGTCGAGGGTCGCCGGTTCCACGACCTGTTCCTCGAGTCGCTGGCGACGGCAGTGGCAGCGACGGCCGTGTGCGGTGCGATCGGGCTTTCGTTCGTCGTTCTCTACGCTGCAGCACCGGGCGCCCCGCTGTTGCTGCTGCCGCTCGGGATCGTCGCGTTCCTGGCGTTCCGCGCCGTCGCGTCGCACCGGTCGGAGATGCTCCGGTTCAAGCGTCTCTACGACGCATCGTCGAACACCGCGTCGCTTCGCGACATCGCGTCCACGCTGTCGACGCTCGCGGACGAAGCTCGCTCGCTCGCTGGCGGCACGATCGCGGTCGCCGCGGCTCCGGATTCGCGCGGCCGCTGGTACGGCGTCCTGGTGGGCGACGGCTTCGGCGGTCCGCTCCGAGCCGAGACGACCAAGGCGATCGTGCACGAGGCTGCGCACGGCTCGCTCGAGGTCCCGCTCGACGAGCTTCCCGCGGTGATCGCGCGGCTCGCGCCCGGTGCGAAGGACTGCGTCATCGCCTCGAGCACGGGGGGTGCCGAGGCGATCCTCCTCGTCTTCCGTGAGGTCAACGACGGCCACGGCGCGGCGCGAGCCGATGTGCTTTCCGCGTTCGCGGCGCACGCCGCTCTCGCAGCCAGTAATTCCCGGCTCTTCGAAGAGGTCGAGGCGAGCCTGCGGCGCCAGATCGACCTCCACCGCCAGAAGGACGAGTTCCTCGCGGCCGTCTCGCACGAGCTCCGGACGCCGCTGACGGGCGTCCTCGGCGCCGTGGTCAGCCTTCGCCGCCTCGGAGACCGGCTCGACGCGACGAAGCGCGAGAGGCTGTGCGAGCTGGCCGAACGTCAGGGAATTCGGCTGAAGCGGCTCATCGAAGACCTGCTCCTGGTCGCCGCAGCCGAGTCGGGTTCGGCCGCGATTCACCTCGAGCCGGTCGAGATCGGGCCGTTCCTGGCGAAGGTACGCGCGCCGCGCGAGAACGTCGCCGTCGTCATCGAGCCGGGCGCGCCACGGGCGGTGCGGACCGACCCGGCACGGGTGACGCAGATCGTCGACGCGCTCCTCGACAACGCGACGAAGTTCGCACCGGGGCAGGTCGAGGTTGTCGCCGCAGCGGCCGTCGGCGGCGGATGCACCATCGCCGTCCGTGACCATGGGCGCGGTATCGCACCGGAAGATCGGGAGCGCGTGTTCGACCGGTTCGTCCAGCTCGACCAGTCGTCCACCCGCTCCCAGGGCGGAACCGGAATGGGCCTCTACCTCAGCCGCCAACTTGCCGATCTACTGGGTGGCGTCCTGACCGTCGAGGAGACGGAGGGGGGCGGTTGCACGTTCATGCTCGCACTACCTGACCAGCCCGAACGGGCCATTGCGCCCGAGTCGGACACGTCCGACGATGAAGGCAGGCGCGTCGTCACGCTGACGTCCGCCGCGACTCCCGAGGAACAGCCGTGAACAACACCACCGTCCGTCGTGTCCTCGTCGCCGACGACGATCCGGACATCCTCGACCTGCTGACCCTGAACCTCGAGTGCCACGGCTACCAGGTCCACCCCGCCGCCGACGGTGAGGAGGCGCGTGCGCTCGCGCTGCAGCTCGTCCCCGACCTGATCGTGCTCGACGTGATGATGCCGAAGCTCGACGGCCTCGAGGTGCTCGCCGCCCTCAAGGCGCATCCGCAGACCCGCGAGATCCCCGTCGTGATGCTGACCGCCAAGGCGAGCGACTCCGACGTCTGGCAGGGCTGGCAGGCGGGCGCCGACTACTACATCACCAAGCCGTTCGACCTCGACGAGCTGATGCGCTTCATCGGCTACCTCCAGGTCAACTCCGCGGTGTAGTCGGACCGACCGCTACAGGGTCTCCGCGAACGACACCTCGCCCTCGCCGCGCAGCACGTTCTTGAGCAGCTTCCCGGACGGGTTCCGGGGGAGCTTGTCGGTCGCGAACTCGACGTAGGCCGGCACCTTGAAGTTGGCGAGCGTCTCGCCGACCCACTGGCGGACCTCGTCTTCGGTCATCGACTCACCGTCCTCCACCCGGACGACGGCCTTGACCTCTTCTCCCAGCGTCGGGTGAGGGACGCCGATGATGGCGGCTTCGGCGATCTTCGGGTGCTCGATCAGGCGGTTCTCGATCTCGACGCAGTACACGTTCTCGCCGCCACGGATGATCATGTCCTTCGCACGATCGGTGATGTAGAGGAACCCCTCGTCGTCGACGTGGCCGACGTCGCCGGTCTTCAGCCAGCCGTCCTCGGTGATCGTCTCCCGGGTCGCGTCCGGCTTGTTCCAGTAGCCGGGCATGATGTGCGGCCCTCGCACCCACACCTCGCCCGTCGCGCCGACCGGCACCTCGCTGCCGTCGGCGTCGACGATCTTGATCTCGATCACCGGCAGTGGGCGCCCCACGGAGTCGGGACGCTCCGCGTTGTCCTTCCCGCTGTTGACGGTGACCGCCGACGACGACTCCGTCAGGCCGTAGGCGTTCGACGTCGACTTCACGTTCGGGAACGTCTCGTGGATCCGCTTCTGCAGCTCGGCCGCTGAAGGTGACCCTCCGTAGGCCACGGCGGTGACCGTCGACAGGTCGTACTGGTCGCGTGCGGGGTGCTCGACGACCCGCCACACCATCGTCGGGACGGTCGCCCAGACCGTGATCTTCTCGTCTTGGATGAGCTGCATCGCCTTGTCGGGCTCGAACTTCCCGACCGGGATGACGATCTTGATGCCGGCGAGCATGCCGACGACGAGACCGGAGTGGCACCCCGAAACGTGGAACAAGGGAGAGGTCAGGAGCGACGCGTTCTTGCCCGTCGGGTCGATCGTCGTCGCACCGGGGTTGATCATCGCCCCCGACATCGACGAGTAGAGGGTCCCCATCAGGTTGGAGATCATCGACCGATGAGTCGAGATCGCACCCTTCGGCCGGCCGGTCGTGCCCGACGTGTAGAAGATGACCGCTTCGTCGTCTTCCGCGATCTCGCTCGTCGGCATGCCCGCACCGCGTCGCTGCAGCAACTCGTCGAAGGTGTGGATGCGAGGGTCGCCGTCGAGGCCGACGTCGGCCGCAGTGCAGTCGGCGAGGAAGACCGCCTCGAGGTCCTTCAACGAGTCGAGGTCGTCCTTGATCCGCTCGAAGCGACCCTTGTCGGCGACGAGGATCTTCGATCCGGAGTCTTCGAGGCCGTAGAGGATCTCGTCGGTCTTCCACCATCCGTTGAGACCGACCAGGATGGCGCCGAGGTCGACCGTCCCCCAGAACGCGAGGCACCACTCCGGGTTGTTCGCGCTGAGCACGGCGACCCGGTCGCCACGACCGACGCCGTACTCGTCGGCCAGCGTGGCGCTCACGGAGTTGGCGAGGTCGACGAAGTCGCCGAAGGAGATCCGTCGGTCGCCGTAGACGATGAAGTCCTCGTCGCCGCGCAGCGCCGCGATGGCCGGGATGTCGCGCAAGGCCTTCATCCGGTTCTTGAAGACCTTCATGGGGACCCCTCGGATCTCCTCGGTCTCGATCTCGAACGCCCCGCCAGGGCCGGTGAGCATCGCCTCTACTTCTTGCGCGGTCGGCATGGCGGGCATTAGATCACGTCCCCTATGCCGAAGGTCGCCGTCCACGTGAAGCTCCCCGCCACCCCTGGGAAGGGGGACGAGCTCGTCGCCGCGTTCACCCAGATCTACGAGGCCGGCGGGCTCGACACCGAACCAGGGACGATCATGCACGTCATCCACCAGGCCAAGGACGACCCCGACACCGTGTACTTCTACGAGGTCTACGAGGATCAGGCGGCGCTCGACGCGCACAGTCAAGGCCCGGTCCTCAAGGCGGTGTACCCGAAGCTCGCCGGCCTCGTCGCCGGCGCGCCGGAGATGGTCGTCCTCTCGCCGAAGAACGCGCACGGCCTCGAGCTGTAGCCGGTGGCGACCTTCGTCCTCCGCGGCCACCGCCTGATCGACGGATCGGGTGATGCGCCGCGTGAGGGCGACGACGCGACGGTCGTCGTCGACGCCGAACGCATCGAGAGCGTCGGCGGCCGCACCCCGTCGCTGCCTCAGGGCGACGACGTCGACCTCACCGGGTTGACCGTCCTGCCAGGGCTCATCGACGCTCACGTGCACCTCACCCTCGTCGACCTCGCCGACGAGGAGGGCAAGAAGACGCCCGCCGCGGTCATGGCCGCGAAGATCTTCCACGTCTGCAAGCTCACGCTCGACGCCGGCTTCACGACCGTCCGCGACGCGGGCGGCGCCGACGGCGGCATCGCGCAGGTCACCGCGTCCGGGCTGTTGCCGGGGCCGCGGATCTACCCGTCGGGGCCGCTCATCGTCCAGACCGGCGGACACGGCGATCTGCGCCTTCCTTGGGACCACCACTCCCACGGCGTCCACGGCGTGCCCGGGTTGTTCCAGATCTCGACGCTCGTCGATGGGCCTGACGCGGCGCGCAAGGCTGCTCGCGAGCACTTCCGCCGAGGAGCGACCCAGCTCAAGGTGTGCGTCTCGGGCGGGGTCGTGTCGCTGACCGACAGCCTCGAAGACACCCAGCTCAGCGTCGACGAGCTCCGCGCCGTCGTCGAGGAGGCCGAGGCGCGACACACCTACGTCCTCGCCCACGCGCACAACAACGCAGGGATACGCAACGCGCTCGCCGCCGGCGTCCGCAGCATCGAACACGCGACGTTCCTCGACGACGAGACGGCTCAGGAGATCGTCGCCGCAGGCGCGTACGTGGTGCCGACGCTCGCCGTCGCGCATCTCATGATCAACGAGTGGCGGGAGTGGGGCCTCACCGAGGAGATCGCCGCGCGCATGTCGGGGATCGAGGAGGCGATGAGCAACGCCGTGCGCATCGCCTACATGGCGGGCATCCCGCTCGGGTCGGGGAGCGACCTCCTCGGCCCCGAGCAGAACCGGCGGGGCCTCGAGATCGTGCTCAAGGCCCGCCTCATCGGCGCGATGAACGCGATCGTCAGCGCGACCCGCACCAACGCCGAGCTCATGGGCCTCGCCGACGAGGTCGGCACCGTGACCGCCGGCAACCGGGCGGACGTGGTCGCGTTCGACGGCAACCCGCTCGACGACCCGTGGGTGCTCGACGATCCCGACCGCTGCGTGTTCGTGATGCAGGGCGGGAAGGTCGTCAAAGACCTCCGCCGCTGAACGATCAGGCCGTGACGCGCTCGAGCACGTAGTCGATGCAGCGGGTGAGGGCGGCGACGTCGTCGGGCTCGATCGACGGGAACATCGCGATGCGGAGCTGGTTGCGCCCGAGCTTGCGGTACGGGTCGGTGTCGACCATCCCGTTCTTCCGGAGGATCGCGGCGAGGCCCAGCGCGTCGACCGACTCGTCGAAGTCGATCGTCGCCACGACCCGCGACCGCTCGTCCGGCTTCTGGACGAACGGCGAGGCCAGCTCGTGGGCCTCGGCCCACCCGTACAGGATCTCGGCCGACCTGTCGCTGCGGCCGGCGCTGAACTCGAGCCCACCATTACCGTTCATCCAGTCGAGCTGCTCCGCGAGCAAGAAGATCGTCGCGAGCGCAGGCGTGTTGTACGTCTGGTCGAGGCGCGAGTTGTCGAGGGCGATCTTGAGGTCGAGCGACGCCGGGATCCAGCGGCCTGACGACGCGATGCGCTCGATGCGGTCGACCGCGGCGGGGGAGCACGCGGCGAGAAAGAGGCCGCCGTCACCGGCAAAGTTCTTCTGCGGAGCGAAGTAGTAGACGTCGGTCTCGCCCGGATCGAACCGCAGCCCGCCCGCCGCCGACGTGGCGTCGACCAGCACCAGCGACGAGTCGTCCGCTCCTTCGGGTCGACGGAGCTGCATCATCACCCCGGTCGACGTCTCGTTGTGGGTGAGGCAGTAGGAGTCGACACCGGCGCGCGCGACCGCCTCCGGGTGCGTGCCCGGCTCCGACGAGATGACCTCGGGGTCGCCGAGGTGGGGAGCCGCCTTCACCGCCGTTGCGAACTTCGACGAGAACTCGCCGAACGACAGGTGCTGGCTCTGAGCCTCGACGACGCCGAACGTGAGCGCGTCCCAAAAGACGGTCGTGCCGCCGTTGCCGAGAACGATCTCGTAGCCGTCGGGCAGCGAGAGGAGCTCGCGAAGGCCCTCGCGAACCCTTCCGACGACTGCCCGCACCGGCTTCTGGCGGTGGCTGGTCCCCATCCACGAAGCGGCGACGGAGGCCAGCTTCTCGACGATCTCCGGGCGCACCTTCGAGGGCCCTGACCCGAACCGGCCGTCGTTCGGCAAGAGGTCGGCGGGGATCTGGATTTCGGGGAGGGGGGCCTCGGTCACTCCTTTAGTCTTGTTGATATGGAGCGCCTGTCCCGCCGCATTGCCGCCATCGCCGAGTCTGCGACCATCGCCGTCGACACCAAGGCGAAGGCGCTCAAGGCGGCGGGCGAGGACGTCATCGGCTTCGGCGCAGGCGAGCCCGACTTCGCCACGCCCGACTACATCGTCGAAGCCGCCATCGCCGCCTGCTCCGACCCGAAGAACCACAAGTACACACCGACGCCAGGCCTGCCCGAGCTTCGTGACGCGATCGCCGCGAAGACCCAGCGCGATTCCGGTCTCGCGGTGGAGGCGGCGCAGGTCCTCGTCACCAACGGCGGCAAGCAAGCCGTGTTCCAGTCTTTCGCCACGATCGTCGACGAGGGCGACGAGGTCCTCCTGCCCGCCCCGTACTGGGTCACCTATCCCGAGGCGATCCAGCTCGCGGGCGGTGTTCCGGTGGAGCTGCCGACGGACGAGTCGACCGGCTTCAAGATCGACGTCGAGCGCCTCGAGGCGGCCCGCACGCCGCGAACGAAGGTGCTGCTGTTCGTGTCGCCATCGAACCCGACCGGTGCCGTCTACACCCGCGACGAGGTCGAGGCGATCGGGCGATGGGCGGTCGAAAAGGGCATCTGGGTCATCACCGACGAGATCTACGAGCACCTCGTCTACGGCGACGCGTCGTTCTCGTCGATGCCGGCGCTGGTCCCCGAGCTCGCGAACACGTCGATCGTCATCAACGGCGTGGCGAAGACGTGGGCGATGACCGGGTGGCGGGTCGGTTGGATGATCGGTCCGCTCGACGTGATCAAGGCCGCGTCGAACATGCAGACGCACGCCACCTCGAACGTGTCGAACGTCGCGCAGCGCGCTGCGCTCGCGGCGGTCGCCGGCGACCTCTCGGCCGTGGCCATGATGCGGGAGGCCTTCGACCGCCGGCGGCTCAAGATGGTCGAGCTGCTCAACGACATCCCCGGCGTCAGCTGCATCGAGCCCCACGGCGCGTTCTACTGCTTCCCGTCGTTCAAGGCGGTGCTCGGCCGTGAGATCAACGGCCGCGCGCCGAAGGACACGCTCGAGCTGGCAGAGATCGTGCTCGAGGAGGCGAAGGTGGCGATCGTGCCGGGCGAGGCGTTCGGCGCTCCCGGCTACGCCCGCCTCTCCTACGCGCTGGGCGACGACGACCTCGTCGAGGGCGTCACCCGCATCGCGAAGCTCCTCGGCTAGCTCCGGACGTGCCGCCGAGGAAGGCCGCCGGCGCGCGGAAGAGGAAACCCGCGCCGGCGAAGCGCACGCAGGTGTCCAAGGCCGAGCGCCTCGAGCGTCAGAAGCAACGGCGAGCGCTGCGCTGGCGGCTGACGGCGGTCATCGTCCTCCTGTTGGGCCTTGCGTTGTTCGTCGTGTTGAACCGCGGCGGCGAAGACGACGCGGCGATCGCCGAGGTGGAGGCCAGCGGCGCCTGCGCCTATGACACGCGCACCGACGAGGATCCTCCCTCGGACGGGGACGTCGACGACGTCGAACCCGCCGAGCCCTCCTTCTACGAGCCCGACGACGAGCTTCCGTCCGACCTCTCGCTGATCCGCGCCATGCGGCAGGGGTTCGTCGTGCTCTGGTTCGACCCCGAGACACCGGTCGACGAGGTGCACCCGTTGAGCGACCGGTTCGGCCGTGACCTCATCGTGGTTCCGAGGCCGGGGATGACGACGCCGATCGCGGTGACCGCCTGGAAGCGGCGGGCGTTGTGCGCGTCGATCGACCAGAGAGCGATCGCTGCGTTCGTCGACGGGTTCCGCGATCGCGCTCCCGAGAAGGGGTTCCTGTAGAGCCACGGGTGGCGCCGGTGCGAGACCGGCGCCACCCGCGGATCGGATCAGGCTGCCGCTGCGCCGGCGATCACCGGCGAGTTGAGTCGTGTTGCACCTTGGCTGCCGCGGAACCCGGCGTCGCCGTAGCTGAACACGCCTCCGTCGGAGGCGAACAGCCAGTAGCCGTGGCCGGTCTCGCTGAGCGCGCCCCCCACGATCGGCTGGTTCAGCCGGATCGCTCCGGCACTGCCCGCGAAGGTGGCGTCGCCGTAGGTGAACACGCCGCCGTCGCGAGCGACGAGCACGTAGCCGTCGCCGGTGGGCGTCGCGAGGATCGCGACGATCGGCTGGTTGAGCTTCAACGAGCCCGCACTGCCGTGGAACCGCGCGTCGCCGTAGCTGAACACGCCGCCGTCGGAGGCGACGAGCCAGTACCCGTTGCCGGACGGCGTCGACGCGATGCCGACGACGGGGGCGTTGAGCTTGATCGCGCCCGCGCTTCCGGCGAACGGCGCGTCGCCGTAGGCGAAGACGCCTCCGTCGGCGGCGGCCAGCCAGTACCCCGCGCCCGTGGTGCCGCCGACCGGTGCCACGACGCCACATCCGACGCGTGCCCCGGCATCACCGGTCGCCAGTGTCGCCGCATCGGGGCCGGGCCCGGCCGTCGTGCTGTACCGCGAAGGGATGTTGGCGTAGTTGTCGCGCCCGCCGTGCACGATCACCGAGACGCCGCCGTCGTCCGACAGCAGCTGCGCCACCGAGAACGCGTCCGTCGTGTAGTCGGCCCGTGCCACCCCTGCCGCGTCGGCGTACAGGACCGGTAGGTCACCCGCATGATCACCGTGCGGAGCGCCCGCGGGGTTCCAGTGGCCTCCGGCCGATGCGACGAAGTCTCCGGTGCAGCTCCCGTTCGTGTGGATGTGGAAGCCGTGGAACTCCGACCTCGGCTCGAGGCCCGTGACGTGGGCACGAACGCGCACCCGCTGACCGACCTGGGTGAACGTCACGTGGCCGATCTGCGACCCGGCCTGGTTCTGGATCGCGGCGCGGGCGTGTGCCGGTGGCGTCGCGATCCCGACGACCGGTGCGTTGAGCCGCAGCGATCCGGCGCTGCCGGCGAAGGCGGCGTCGCCGTGGGTGAAGACGCCGCCGTCGCGAGCGGCCAGGTAGTAGCCGGATCCGCCCGGCGTGGCAGCGACCCCGACGACGGGCTGGTTCAGCCGCCGGCCTCCCTGGCTGCCGTGGAACGCCGCGTCGCCGTGGGTGAAGACGCCTCCATCGGCTGCGGCCATCCAGTAGCCGCCTACCGGGGCCGGGGTGTTCGCGGAGATGACGCCGCAGGCGAAGCGGCCGCCGGCATCGCCCGTGGCGAGCGTCGCCGCATCGGGACCGGCCCCGCTCTCGGTGGTGTACCGCGCGGGGATGTTGGCGTAGTTGTCACGTCCGGCGTGGACGATCACCGCGACACCGCCGGGATCGGCGAGCAGCTGGTCGACCGTGAACGTGTCGACCATCACGTTCGCCCTCGCGACGCCGTCGGCGTTCGCGTAGAGCACCGGCAGGTCGCCCTGATGGTCGCCGTGGGTCGTGCCGCCCGGGTTCCAGTGGCCGCCTGCGCTGGTGAAGTCACCGTCGCACGCGCCGTTCGCGTGGATGTGGAAGCCGTGGAAGTCGTCAGCCGGCGCGAGCCCCCGCAGCACAGCGCGGACGCTGACCTTCGCGCCCACCTGCTGGAACGACACCTGCCCGATGACCTCGCCGGCCTGGGTTCTGACTGCCGCTGTCGCCGTCGCGCCTGCCACGTCTGCGTGGGCCGGTGCGGGAAGGGTCCCGCCGGTCACAGAGAGAGCAGTCGCCCCGAGCACCACGGCCAATCGCCGTCGAACTCTCACTCCGTCTCCGTTCTCTAGGAGATCGCCGGGAGGATCCCGACGAGAGCGGATGCTGCCAGAAGCGACGGCTGCGTGCTCTGGACGTGCTCTATGAGAAGGCGGACATCGCGAGCGTCGCCACGAGCCACACGAACACGACGGCGGCTACGGCGAGCACGGCTGCGAGGAGCAGGCGCGCGTGGCGATCGGGTGTCGCGACATCGTTGCGGCGCATCGCCATGTCGTCCGCATACCCATGATCGGCGGACGTCGAACCGATCGCCCGAAGTCGTTGGGTGGTGAACGGCGTCATCGGCGAGGATGGAGGGATGCCGCGGATCCTCGTCACCGAGCCCCTTGCCGAGAGCGGCCTCGCCTTGTTGCGCGAAGCCGGTCACGACGTCGACGTCCAGCTGGGGCTCTCTCCCGAGGAGCTCCTTTCGGCGATCAAGGGCGCGTCGGCGCTGATCGTGCGGTCGGCGACCAAGGTGACGGCCGAGGTGTTCGACGCGGCTGACGCGCTCGTCGCGGTGGGTCGCGCCGGTGCGGGCGTCGACAACATCGACGTCACCGCAGCGACCCGCAAGGGCGTCATGGTCATCAACGCGCCCGGGTCGAACAGCCTGTCGACCGCCGAGCACGCCGTCGCCCTCCTGCTGGCCCTCGCCCGCAACGTCCCCCAGGCCCACGGCGCGCTCAAGGCCGGCCGTTGGGAGAAGTCGAGGTGGGAGGGCGTCGAGCTGCACGGCAAGACGCTGGGCGTGCTTGGTCTGGGCCGGATCGGCACCCTCGTCGCCCAGCGCATGAACGCGTTCGGCATGCGGGTCATCGCACGCGACCCGTTCGTCACTCCCGAACGTGCCCGCCAGCTCGGCATAGAGCTCGTCGACAGCTACGAGGAGCTCGTCGGGCAGAGCGACTTCCTCACGATCCACGCCAACAAGACGAAGGAGACCGCCGGCCTCATCGGCAAGGACCTCCTCGCCCACGCGAAGCCGGGCCTTCGCATCGTCAACGCCGCCCGCGGCGGGATCGTCGATGAAGTCGCACTCGCCGAAGCGATCTCGTCAGGGCGCGTCGCAGGCGCGGCACTCGACGTGTTCGAGACGGAGCCGACGACGGAGTCACCGCTGTTCGAGCTCGACAACGTCGTCGTGACGCCCCACCTCGCAGCGAGCACGCAGGAGGCTCAAGACAAGGCAGGGCAGATGATCGCCGAGCAGCTGCGGCTCGCTCTGGCCGGCGACTTCGTTCCTTTCGCGGTGAACGTCGAGGCTGCCGAGGTGCCGTCGTCCGTCCGCCCGTTCCTGCCCCTCGCCGAGCGGCTCGGTCACCTCTTCGCGCTGCTGGCCGAAGACTCGATCCCCGAGGTGCTCGACATCGCCTACCAGGGAGAGCTCGCGGGCCACGACACCCGGCTCTTGAAGTTGGCCGTGCTCCGTGGCGTGCTCGGCGCGGGAAGCGACGAACCCGTCTCGTACGTGAACGCGCCGCAGGTCGCCGAGGAGCGGGGCATGCAGGTGCGGGAGTCGACGACGACGGTCTCCGACGAGTACGTCAACTTGATCTCCATCAGCGGCGACAAGCACTCCCTGGCGGGCACGCTCACCGGGCGGCGGGGCGATCCGCGCATCGTGATGCTCGACGGCCACGATCTCGAGATCCCGCTCGCCGATCATCTTCTCGTCGTGCGCAACGACGACCGCGTCGGGATGATGGCGCTCGTGACCGCGACGGTGGCGGAGGCCGGGGTGAACATCGCGGACATGCGCCTCGGACGCTCACCGGGTGGCGGCACCGCGCTCGCCGTCATCACGAGCGACCAGGAGATCCCGGCGGGCGTCCGGGAGCGACTGGCAGGTCAGCCCGGCATCCTCGACGTCGTCACCGTCAACGCCAGCTGACCGGCATCGCGCTGGCCGGTCGCGGGTACATGCCCGGACATGACCAGCACCCGCTCCCGCAGCATCCTCGCCGCTCTCCTCGTCACACTCGGACTTCTGGGCGCCGCTTGCTCCGCCGAGGGTGACGTGAACACCGAAGGCGACGGCGTCGAGATCAACGGCGACATCGACTCCACGGAGGAGTAACGCGGTCAGCCGCGACAAGACGAAGGGCCCGCCTCAGCGGCGGGCCCTCGTGAATCCGTCCGCCTCCGCAGCGGAGGCGTCGACGTAACAACGATCCGGTCTGGTCCGGTCGTAGGCGAACATCCCGGGGAGGTGGAACAGGCGGCTCGCCAGCTTCGCCTTCACCGGGTGCGTCTGGGGGCAGATGCCTCCCACCGGCTCGACGAACGGGGTCGCCGCGGCCGCAGCCCTCTTCGCCGTCTTCCTGGTGGTTCCCGCCGCCTTCTTCGCGGCCTTCGTCACGGCTTTCTTCGCGGCCTTCTTCGCGACCTTCGCCGCCTTCTTCACCGGGGCGACCGGCTTGTCGGCCTCGGGGACGATGTCGAGCGGCTCGAGCTTCGCCACCGGCGCGGGGTCGAGGATCTCCTCGGCCACCATCGCCACCTCCGCCTCGACCTGTTCGGCCGGGTGGTCGTGATCGGCCGGCTCCGGGAGGGGGGCCGCGGGCTCCTCGATCGGCTCACCGACCTCGTCGACCGGCGGCACCGGCGGGTCGGGCGACACCGGCGGTACAACCGGCATCGACAGCGGCGGCGTCGGTGCACGACGCGGCTCGGGCTCGGGTGCCGGCTCGGGCGCGACGTCTTGCGGACGCGGGCGCGGTGTGTCGACGATCGGCTGCCACGGCTCCGGCGCGGGCTCCCGCCTGTCGCGCCGTGACTGGACGGTCTTGAACAGCGCGAAGAGGACTCCGATCAGCAACCCGACTCGAAGTCCCATGCGGAACGACCGCCTGACCATGGGGCGACGATACCCAACGGTGGGGAGTCATCCTTGACGCACCGCGTCGCGGTCGCGTTACCATTGGCGTCAGTCATGTATCGCACCGCCACCACCGGCCTCCTCCTTACCTGACTGGCGAGCTCCCGTCAGCTCGCCCACGACCTCCTGCGCCCGAGCGGCCAGGGGGTTTTTTGTTGCTCCGGAACCGATCGAAGGACCTGAGATGCCTCCCCAGCCAGCGCAGCCGAAGAAGATGCCGTTCGAGAAGTACTCGCCGTTCCGGCCGCTTCCGCTCGCGCTTCCGAACCGGGAGTGGGTCAATCGCCAGATCGAGAAGGCGCCGCTGTGGTGCTCGGTCGACCTGCGCGACGGGAACCAGGCCCTGATCGACCCGATGGATCCGACCCGCAAGATGCGGATGTTCGAGACCTTGATCGGTATGGGATTCCACGAGATCGAGGTCGGCTTCCCGTCGGCGAGCCAGCCTGACTACGACTTCGTGCGAGAGCTGATCGAGAACGACCTGATCCCCGACGACGTCACGATCCAGGTGCTGGTCCAGTGCCGGCCCGAGCTGATCGAGCGCACGTACGAGTGCCTCATCGGCGCGCCGCGGGCGATCGTCCACTTCTACAACTCGACCTCGGTCCTGCAGCGCCGCGTCGTGTTCAACCAGGACAAGGAAGGCATCACCCAGATCGCGGTCGACGCCGCGCGCCTGTGCAAGAAGTTGGAGAACGACGTGCTGCGCGGCACCGACGTCCGCTACGAGTACTCGCCCGAGAGCTTCACCGGTACCGAGATCGACTACGCGATCGAGATCTGCTCCGCGGTCGCCGACGTCATCGAGCCGACGACCGACAAGAAGGTCATCTTCAACCTGCCGGCGACCGTCGAGATGTACACCGCGAACATCTACGGCGACGTCATCGAGTACTTCCACAAGAACGTCCCGAACCGAGACAAGATCATCCTGAGCCTGCATCCGCACAACGACCGCGGCACCGGTGTCGCTGCCGCGGAGTTCGGGATGATGGCCGGCGCCGACCGCGTCGAGGGCACCTTGTTCGGCAACGGCGAGCGGACGGGCAACGTCGACATCGTCAACCTGGCGCTGAACCTGTTCAGCCAGGGCATCGACCCTGAGCTCGACATCAGCGACATCGACGCCCTCCGCCGGACCGCCGAGTACTGCAACCGGCTGCCGGTGCCGCCGCGCCATCCGTATGCGGGCGACCTCGTGTACACGAGCTTCTCGGGTTCGCACCAGGACGCGATCAAGAAGGGGTTCGAGGCGCTCTACGCCGAGAACGGGCCCGACAACTACCAGACGTGGGAGGTCCCGTACCTGCCCATCGATCCGAAGCACGTCGGCCGCACCTACGAGGCCGTCATCCGGGTCAACAGCCAGTCGGGCAAGGGCGGCGTCGCGTACGTGATGAAGACGGAGCACGGCTTCGACCTGCCCCGCCGCCTGCAGATCGAGTTCTCCAAGGCGATCCAGACGATCACCGAGGACACCGGAACCGAGATCCACCCCGCCGCGATGTGGGAGGCGTTCATCAACGAGTACCTGCCGGAAGATCCGCGGGTGCGTCTTCTCGGACACGAGGCGACCGTGACCGAGCACGGCTCGACCATCACCGCGCAGCTCGTCGTCGACGGCGAGCACAAGACGATTAGCGGTAAGGGCAACGGTCCGATCGCTGCGTTCGTGCACGGGTTGCAGGTCGACCTCGGCATCGAGCTCGAGGTCATCGACTACGCCGAGCATGCGATGACCGCGGGCACCGACGCGCAAGCTGTGGCGTACGTCGAGACGCGGGGCGAGTCCGGCATCAAGTGGGGCGTCGGCACCGACGAGTCGATCATCACCGCGTCGTTGAAGGCCGTCGTCAGCGCGGTCAACCGTCTGGAGGCCGACTCATGAAGACGACGGGACCACTCCGGTGGCCGGACTGCCGTATCCGGTCCACGAGATCGAGGAGCGCTGGCGCACCGAGTGGGAGGCGCGCGGCGTAGGTCGCGTCGATCTCGACGACCCGGCTCTGACGAAGGCGGAGGTCTTCTACAACCTGGTCGAGTTCCCGTACCCGTCTGCCGAGGGGCTGCACGTCGGCCACGTGTTCCGCTACGGCGGCGCCGACGCCTACGGGCGGTACCAACGCATGCGGGGCAAGCGCGTGTTCCAGCCGATGGGCCTCGACGCCTTCGGCATAAACGCAGAGAACTACGCGCTCAAGGAAGGGCGCCACCCGAAGGCGCACACGCAGCTGACGGGCGAGCGCTTCCGCGCCCAGCTGAGCCGGATCGGCTGCGCCTGGGACTGGACGCACACCGTCGACACCAGCGACCCCGACTACTACCGGTGGACCCAGTGGATCCTGGTGAAGCTGTTCGAGGCCGGGTTGATGTACAGGGCGGAGGCTCCCGTGATCTGGTGCCTGTCGTGCCTGACGGTGCTCGCCCGCGAGCAGACGGAGGGCGAGGCGGGAAGCGAACGGTGCGAACGGTGCTCGAGCCGCGTCGTCGAGAAGGTGATGACGCAGTGGTTCCTGCGCACCACCGCCTACCGCGACCGGTTGCTGAGCGGACTCGACGCGCTCGACTGGCCGGAGCGCGCGAAGAAGCTTCAGCGCCACTGGTTGGACGGGCTGCGCGACTGGTTGATCTCACGCCAGCGCTACTGGGGGCCGCCGATCCCGATCGTCCACTGCTCGAACGGCTGTGGCGCGGTGGCGGTCCCGGAGGAACAGCTGCCGATCGAGCTGCCCGACGTCGACGACGTACGGCCGACGGACACCGGCATCAGTCCGCTGGCGGCGTGCGAGGAGTGGGTCCGAACGGCGTGCCCGAGCTGCGGTGGCCCAGCGCGCCGCGAGACCGACGTCTCCGACACGTTCGTGGATTCCTCGTGGTACTTCCTCAGGTACCCGTCGTGCGACATCGACGACCGTCCCTGGTCGGACGACCGGACTCTGCGCACGTGTCCCGTCGACTTCTACGCCGGGGGGCCGGAGCACGTTCAGCGGCACCACCTGTACGCCCGCTTCGTGACGATGGCGCTGCACGACCTCGGGCTGGTCCCGTTCGACGAGCCGTTCCCGAAGGTGCGCCTGGGAGGCTTCATCGTCCACGCAGGGGCGAAGATGTCGAAGAGCCGGGGCAACGTGGTCACGCCGGACGAACGCATCGCGGCCCATGGCGTCGACGTCCTGCGGTGCGCGCTTCTGTTCAGCACGCCGTGGGACCACGACGGCGAGTTCACCGACGCCGCGGTCGCCGGCGTACAACGCTTCTTCGGAAAGGTGTGGCGGGCCGTGCTGGCGGCGGACGGTGAAGCCGGAGACGATCTGCCGCCGCGCGTCGTCGAGGCGGTGACGAACGCCATCGAGCGACTGAGGTTCAACGTCGGCATCGCGAGGCTCATGGAGGCGGTGCCTTCCATAGGCTCGACCGCCAGTGCGAAGACGTTCGTGCAGCTGCTTGCGCCCTTCGCGCCGCATCTGGCCGAGGAGCTCTGGCACCGGTCGGGCGATGGCGTCAATGGCTCGGTCCACGAGTCGGCGTGGCCGCAGTTCGTCGTCACCCAACGGAAGCACAACGAGCCTCAACTCGGGCACGCCGCCGCCGATCCATGAGGTGTGGACTCCCCTGGGGGCAGGGAGACGGCGGGCGTCACGACGCGTCTGATCGTTCGTTACGTGCGGGCTCATGCCGGCGCCGTGGCGGTGGGCGACGTCTTGCGCCTCGCGGGCGAGCAGCGGCCGCTGAGCGTGCTCGAGGACGAGCGCTCGTGGAGCACCTACGACCAGAAGATCGCTCTGTTCGAGGCTGCGGCGAAGGTGCTCGACGACGAAGATGTCGCCCGCCACGTCGGCGAGTGGGTGCTCGACGAGCAGATCGGGCTTCCCCTACGCATGGTGCTGTGGGCGATGGGGTCGCCGGCGCAGCTCCTGCGCAACATTTCGCGAGCCTGCACGAAGTTCTCGACGGTCGCCGACATGGCGTGTCCCGAAGCCGGATCGACGTCAGCGGTCGTGACGTACCGGCTGCACGACGGGTACACCCCGAGCTTCCACGACTGCGGGTACACGCAAGGCCTCCTCTCGCAGGCGTCGGCGCTCTTCGGCGTGCCGCCGGCGCGGATCGACCACGACGAGTGCCAGGTCGCCGGTGCGGAGCGGTGCGTCTTCGAGCTGAGCTTCCCGCGCCGGAAGCGGCTCTTCTCGGCCCGCCGCCGCAACCGCCGGCTCGAGACCGAGCTCCGACTGATGACGAACCAGGTCGAGTCGCTGCAGCGGGCCGCGGCCGAGATCGTCAGCGCGCCGACGATCGACGAGACGATCGGACGCGTCGCATCACGGGCGCGGACCGTGATCCGCGCTGCGGGGCTGATCGTGGCGGTGCAGCCGCTCGCGGGTTCAGAACCGATCGTGCACGCGGAGGGCTTCGACGATGACGAGCGCGACGACCTCGCCCGGAAGCTGACTGCCGACCCTGTCGAGGACGTGGCCGGCGCCGTCGTCTTCGAGATCCGCTCACCACGACGCATCTACGGGCGCATCCTCGCGACGAGCCCCGGAGGAGACCCGTTCTTCCCGGAGGAGCAGCGGATGCTCACCGCCTTCGGCACGTTCGCGGCGACGGCGCTCGACGCGGCCGTCTCGCGAGAGACGGTGCACGTGCTGGCGGAGCTCGGTCGGTCGCTCGCGGACATCACGGCGACGACCGACGTCTGCGATCGCGTCGCCGCCGCGGTGCCGCAGGTGATCGGAGCGCCCTACGCCGCGGTGGCGCTGTGGGACGCCCCGGAGCTGGTGATGCGGTTCGTCGGCGTCGAGGGATTCTCCTCCGACATGAACGCCGCACTCCGGGCGGTCGAGGTGCATCCCGACGACTCACCCGATCTCCTCGCTCAGATCGAGAACCCGCGTCCGCGCTTCTACACCCGCTCGAGCCCTGACGAGTTCGTTAGCGCGCTGCTCGACGGGTTCGGCGTCGAGGCGGCGATGACGGCGCCGATCCTCGTGCGCGGTGAGTTGCGCGGACAGGTCGCGGCGGGATGGAACGTGCCGCCTCCGACGGCGTTCGAGAGCGAACTGGTCGAACGCATGGCGGGCCTCGCGGTGCAGGCGGCGACCGCGCTCGAGAACGCCCGGCTGCTCGAAGCGGCGACCCATCAGGCACTCCACGACCCGCTGACGGGCCTGCCGAACCGGATGCTGCTCGACGACCGACTTCAGCAGGCGGCCGCACGAGCACGCCGCGAGGAGACGTTGGTCGGCGTGCTGCTGGTCGACCTCGACGGGTTCAAGCAGATCAACGACACCCTCGGTCACAGGGCCGGCGATGAGGTGTTGTGCCACGTCGCCACTCGCCTCCGCTCGGCGCTCCGGGACGCCGACACCGCAGCTCGCTTCGGTGGCGACGAGTTCGTCGTCATCTGCCAGGACGTCCGCGAGATGGAAGAGGTCGAAGCGATCGCGGCGCGCATCGAGAGCGCGATCGCGGAGCGGATGGTGCTGTCCGCTGGCGAGGTCGTGTGCGTCGGCGCGAGCGTCGGCCTCACCGTCGTCGATGGGTCGTCCTACGACATCGACGAACTGCTCGGGCTGGCCGACGACGCGATGTACCGCATCAAGCGGACACGTCCCGATCGTCGCCCCGTCCTCGTCTGACCGGGTCGCGCCGGGCAAGATGCGCCCGTGGTGCGAGTGCTCGTCGTTGCGTTCGCCGGCGCCTTCGGCGCCGCGGCTCGTTACGGCGTGCAGGGAGCGATCGGGGCGCACGACTTCCCGTGGGCCACGTTGTCGATCAACGTGGCGGGATCGGCCGCGCTCGGGTTGGTGCTCGGGGGCCTCGGCTCACGGTGGTCGGAGCACGTCGGCTTGGCGGTCGCGGTCGGGTTCCTCGGCGCGTTCACCACGTTCTCGACGTTCACGTACGAGGCGACGTCGATGATGCGCGACGGCCGCGGAGCGGCTGCGTTGCTCTACCTCGGTGGCTCCGTCGTCGCAGGTGTGGTCGCCGCCGCGCTGGGCTACGTCGCCGGGTCGCGGTTCCAGTAGCCCGACATCAGCTCCGTCGCCCACGCCGGCTGCCGCACCGTCGTTCTGGGTGCGAACTCGGCGACGTACGGCTTGATGTCGAGCACGGGTGTGCCGTCGATGGCGTCGAGCCCTCGCACGTGGATCTCGAGGCCGTCGGCGTCGACACCGACGAGCTCGCACGTCGTCACGCCGATGCGGTTGGGGCGAGCCTTCGCCCGCTGGGCGAAGATGCCGACCTTCGGCCACTCGGTGTTGTTGCGGGGATGGCGAGCGCCGAGGTTGATCGCCGCCTCGTCGACGAGGTGGAACACGAAGACGACGTCGATGTGGCTGAAGGCGTCGAGGCCGGCGATGACGTCCGGCACGAACCGGGCTGCGTCGAGGACGATCGTCGACTCGACCCGAGCCCAGTCGTCGTCGACCGCGTCGGCGCGTCCGCCGTGGACGAACCCGATCGGGTCGAGCGTGAACTGCGCGTGGGTCACGCGGTCGTGGCCGGCAGCCACTCCGGACGCGTCGCCTCGTAGGCGTCGATGGCGTCGGCGTTGCGGAGCGACAGCCCGATGTCGTCGAGACCTTCGAGCAGGCGGTACCGCGTGAACTCGTCCATGGGGAACGGCGCGTCGATGCCCGCGGTCGGGGCGTACACGCGGCCCGTCTCGACGTCGACGTTCACCTCGAGATCGGGATCGGCCTCGATCGCGGCCCACAGCTTCTCGACGGTCTCCTGGTCGACCTGTGCCGGCACGAGCCCGGCCTTCGTCGAGTTGTTCCGGAAGATGTCACCGAAGCGCGGTGAGATGACGGCGCGGAACCCGTAGTCGAGGAGGGCCCACACGGCGTGCTCGCGGCTGCTCCCGGTCCCGAAGTTCGGCCCTGCCACGAGGATCACCGCGTCACGGTGCTGCGGCTTGTTCAGGGCGAAGTCGGGGTCCTTCTTCCACGCGCTGAACAAACCCTCGCCGAAGCCGGTCCGCTCGACCCGCTTGAGCCACTCCGCAGGGATGATCTGGTCGGTGTCGACGTCGCTGCGGCGCAGCGGGGCCGCCTGGCCGGTGATGACTCGGATGGGCTCCATCAGTTCTCCAGGTCCTTCGGGGTGGCGAACGTGCCGGCGACCGCGGTTGCGGCCGCGACGGCGGGGGACACGAGGTGGGTCCGGCCGCCGGGGCCCTGCCGTCCCTCGAAGTTGCGGTTGCTCGTGCTGGCGGCCCGTTCGCCGGGGGCGAGCTTGTCCGGATTCATCGCGAGGCACATCGAACACCCCGCTTCGCGCCACTCGACACCGGCGTCGACGAACACCTTGTCGAGGCCTTCCTTCTCCGCCTGCGCCTTGACCGCCATCGACCCGGGGACGAGCAGTACCCGGACGCCGTCGGCGACCTTCCGTCCCTCGAGGACCTTGGCGGCCTCCCGGATGTCTTCGATCCGGCCGTTGGTGCACGAGCCGATGAAGACCGTGTCGACCTTGATGTCCCGCACCGGCGTGCCGGCTTCGAGGCCCATGTACTGGAGGGCTCGTGCCGCCGCCTCACGGCTCGTCGAGTCGAGGAAGTCGTCGGGGCTCGGGACGTTGGCGTCGATGGCGATCACCTGCCCGGGGTTCGTTCCCCACGTGACGTGGGGGACGAGCTTCGTCGCGTCGATCTCCACCTCCTTGTCGAAGGTGGCGTCGGCGTCGGTGACCAGGCTGCGCCAGTCGTCGAGCGCCTGCTCCCACGCCTTGCCCTTTGGCGCGTGCGGTCGCCCTTCGAGGTAGGCGAACGTCGTGTCGTCGGGAGCGATGAGACCTGCACGTGCGCCCGCCTCGATGCTCATGTTGCAGACGGTCATGCGGCCTTCCATGGTGAGGCTGCGGATGGCGCTGCCGCGGTACTCCAGCACGCTGCCGATGCCGCCGCCGGTGCCGATGCGCCCGATGATGGCGAGGATCACGTCCTTCGCCGTGACGCCCTCGGGAAGCTCACCCTCAACCGTGATGGCCATCGTGCCCGGCTTCTGCTGGGGGAGCGTCTGGGTCGCGAGGACGTGCTCGACCTCGCTCGTGCCGATGCCGAATGCGAGGGCGCCGAACGCGCCATGGGTCGACGTGTGGGAGTCGCCGCAGACGATCGTCATCCCCGGCTGGGTCAGACCCTGCTCCGGGCCGATGATGTGGACGATGCCCTGCTTGGCGTGGCCCATCGGGAACAGGCGGATGCCGAACTCCGCGCAGTTCGCCGCGAGCACCTCCATCTGCTTCGCGCTGATCGGATCGGCGATCGGTTCGAGGAGGTTCTTCGTGGGGACGTTGTGGTCCATGGTCGCCAGCGTGAGGTCAGGTCGTCGGACCGTGCGGTTCGCGAGGCGAAGCCCGTCGAAGGCCTGCGGGCTCGTGACCTCGTGGACGAGGTGGAGGTCGATGTAGAGGAGGTCGGGCTCGCCGTCGGCGCGGTGGACGACATGGCGCTCCCACACCTTCTCGCTCAGCGTCTGCGGTGGCTGTGGTGTCTGTCCCATATTCTGAGATACCCTTCTCACGTGCTGGACACCACGATAAGCGGGATCGGCGTCCTCGACAAGGCGGTGAGGATCCTCGACGCGCTGGAGACCGGAGCATGCTCGCTGGCGGAGCTGTCGGCCGCGGTCGCTCTGCCCCGGGCGACCACGCACCGGCTGGTGTCGGCCCTCGAGGTGCACGGCTTCGTGGAACGCGATGCCGGCGGGCGCTACCTGTTGGGCCCGCGACTGGCCGTCCGGTCGCTGGCGGACGCCGCGCGTCCGGTGCTCGAGCGGCTGCGGGAGGAGACGGGGGAGTCGGTGCAGCTGTACGTCCCCCGCGGTGACCGCCGCGTGTGCTTGGTGTCGCTGGAGTCCCCGCACTCGTTGCGGACGATCGTGCCCGTGGGCGCCGCGTTGCCGATGACGAAGGGGTCCGCCGCCAAGGTCTTCCGTGGGTTGGCCGACGGGGTCGAGTGGGTCGAGTCGGTGGAGGAGCGGGAGAAGGGTGTCGCGTCGGTGAGCGCCCCGGTCCGCTCTGCCTCCGGTGGTTCTGCCGGCGCCGTCGTCGCCGCCGTCTCCGTGTCGGGTCCGGTCGAGCGCACCACCCGTTCGCCCGGCCGCCGCTACGCCCGAGCCGTCGTCCGCGCCGCCCGCGACCTCGAGTCCGCCATCACCCGCCACTGACACGACCGCGCAGTTGCGCGCAGTCGCGCACACGATTGGTCACGAAGGTCGGCACAGCCCGCCTTCGTGACCAAAGATCATCGCCGCAACGCCCAGTAGGTCATCAGCTCGGGTCTGCGACGTCATCGGCCAGATCGTCCAGCCGGCTTGCTGCAGCCGGTTCGTACGCTGCGAGTCGGCGTGGAACGCCGCGCGGTTCAGGTGCTCCTGCTCGCTCTGGTACTCGAACCCGTGCTTGAGGTCGCGGTAGCCGACGTCGATGCGGTACCTCCAGCCGGGACCACGACCCCAGATCTGTTGCTCCGGCTTCGGGAAACCGCCGGCGACCAGGGTCGCCACGATGTCGAGCTCGGGTTCGCTCTCACCGGGGTGGTAGCCGGGCACGATGATCGCGGCGAGTGCGTGCATCGGCCCGCCGCCGCAGGTCTTCCTCGGCAGCTCCCGCACCAACCTCTCCAGGTCTGACGTACGCATCACGTCCCGCCGCAAGAGGTCGTTGGCGGCCGCCTTCAGGGTCCGGAAGTCGACGCGTGTCGCCGTGTCGAGGAGCGTCCGCGCAGGGCTCGTGACCGGGAGCTTGCGACGCTCCGTGATGTGATGCTCGGGAAGCCAGAGGGTGCGACGAGTTCGTACGCCTTCCAACCGCGATCGACTCTTCGAGGCGGTCACGAGCTCGATGTCGTCGGCGTCCGGATATCCCTTCATCTCCCACACGCCACCCGCGGTGAGGCCCGCCAGGAGATGGTCGTCGCCTGCGGCCAACTGCGCTGCCTTCCATGCCACGTCTTGCGTCTCCTCGATGCCTGCGCACCGGAGGACGCCACGCCGGGCCGGGTATGGAACGAACTCGCCTCTCGTCACCGCAGTGGCGAGCTCGCACTTCGACCAGCCGAGATCGGTCAGCTGCTTCGTCCGGAGTAGCCCCAGCTGACGACGGGCCACGTAGTCGTACGTAGCTCGCATGACCCACCTTCCCACCCGGGTGAGACACCGATGGCTGGCCACGATTGGTCACGAAGGCGGCCACAGCCGACCTTCGTGACCAATCGTCGTGGGGCCGGGCGGGCC